>NZ_CP077080.1:3604380-3904745 GCF_019141525.1 Pseudomonas alvandae | reverse complement strand
CGGTCTGCGTGGTGATCCAGCCAATCAGGTAGGGCGAGCAGAAGCCGGCAAGGTTGGCGAAGCTGTTGACCGCCGCGATGCCTGCGGCGGCGGATACCCCGCCGAGCAAGGTCGTGGGCAGCATCCAGAACATCGAGGACGCAGAGAGGATGCCGGACGCCGCCAGGCACAGGCTCAGGATGGACAGCAGGATGTTGCCCCCCAGCAGTGCGGCGAGCGTCAGCCCGATGGCACCGGCGATCATCGGTGCGATCAGGTGCCAGCGCCGCTCGCGATGCTTATCGCCGCTGCGACCGATCAACAACATGGCCGCAATGGCGCAGAGGTAGGGCAGGCTGGTCAGGAAACCGATGTGCAGCGGATCGGAAACCCCGGCGTTGCGCACCAGCGTCGGCAGCCAGAAGGTGATGGCGTACTGGCCCATGACCACGCAGAAATAAATCCCGGCCAGCAGCCACAGGCGGCGGTCACGGACGAACTCGCCCACCGAGGCATGGGTGACCTTCTGCTGGTTGTCCTCGGCCAGTTCACGGCTGACCAGGGCCTTCTCTTCATCGTCCAGCCAATGGGCCTGATGCACGCCGTCTTTGAGATAACTCAGCACCAACAGCCCGACGACAACGGTGGGAATGGCTTCGAGCACGAACATCCACTGCCATCCGGCCCAGCCGTGCACGCCGGCGAAATGGTTCATGATCCAGCCGGAGAGCGGGCCGCCCACCATGCCCGACAAGGGGATGGCGATGAACCAGAGCACGGTCATGCGCGCACGCCGATAGGACGGGAACCAGTAGGTGAGATAAAGCAGCAATCCGGGGGCCAGTCCTGCTTCGGCGACCCCGAGCAAAAAACGCAGGGCATAGAACTGCCAGGCAGTTTCGACGAAGGCGAACAGCGCGGAAATGATGCCCCAGGTGATCATGATCCGCGCGATCCAGACGCGAGCGCCGACCTTGTGCAAGATGACGTTGCTGGGGACTTCGCAGAGGAAATAGCCGATGAAAAACATGCCCGCGCCGAGCCCGTAGACGGTTTCGCTGAGCGCCAGGTCGTTCATCATTTGCAGCTTGGCGAAACCGACGTTGACCCGATCCAGATAGGCGCACAAATAGCACAGCATCAGGAAAGGCATCAGCCGCCAGGCCGTTTTCCGGTAGGCATTGGAACGCACGGTCGAAACCGCTTCGAGCGACAAAGTAGTCATGATGGCCTGATCTCTTGTTTTTATTGACCGCCAGGCAAACAGCCCGGCTGGGGTCTTCGATCCAGAACCGCACGGGCCGCGATGGCCCGCCCAGATGCATCAGTGAATCAGCATGCCGCCGTTCACATCCAGGGTGATGCCTGTCAGGTAAGACGATAAATCGCTGGCCAGGAACAGGGCGGCGTTGGCGACATCCTGCGCCGCACCCAGGCGACCCAACGGAATGCCGTCGATGATCGCGTGCCGACGCTCATCCTGCATGAGGCCGCCGGTGATGTCGGTGTGGATCAAGCCCGGGGCAATGGAGTTGACCCGCACCTTGTCCGGACCCAACTCGCGCGCCATTGCCTTGGCGAGGCCCAATACGCCGGCCTTGGCGGCGCTATAATGCGGCCCACCAAAGATGCCGCCGCCCCGTTGGGCCGACACCGAAGACATGCAGACGATGCTGCCGCCTTGCTGTTCGCGCATCAGCGGGATCACCGCCTGCGACATGAGCAGGGTGCCGCGCAGGCTGACGTCCAGCACTTTGTCGTAGTCCGATGGGCGGATATCGAGGGTCTTGAGGGGTTGGGTGATGCCGGCGTTGTTGACGAGGATGTCGATTCGGCCGAAATGTTCGACGACCTGGGCGACGGCCCGTTGGACCTGCGATTCATCGGCAACGTTGGCCGCAAGGCCGAGATGGCCTTCGCCCAGGGCGCTGGCGGCATCGCGTGCGGCAGATTCATCCAGGTCGAGAATCACGACGCGGGCGCCGTGCTGTGCGAATGTCGTAGCGGTGGCGCGGCCAATGCCACGGGCGGATGCGGCGCCGGTAATGATCGCGACTTTGCCTTGCAGAAGCATGGAGGGATACCTCGGATTGTTTTTATTGGGTCGATTTGGAAAAAACCGATGACTCAGCTTCTGCTTTGCCTCCCGGCTGAGCAATGCCGTAAAAATCATTCAGCGCTGAAAAAAATTCAGCACTCGGTTGCTTGCGGATGGAAGCTTTCACGGCGAAGCTCAACAATCATTAGAACTATTGTCGAGTGATCTGCCATGCGTACCGACACCGATGCCCCCTTGATTCTTCCACCGCTGAAAGCAATTCAGGCTTTTGAGCAAACGGCCCGGTTCAGCAACGTCGCCAGGGCTGCGGAAGTGTTGGACCTGACGCCCTCTGCGGTCAGTCATCAACTGGCGAAACTCGAAGCCATGATTGGCCGGCAATTGTTCGTCCGCGCCGCTCGAGGGGTAACGCTGACGCCGGTGGGCGAGCAATACCTCAAGGAAGTCTCTGGGGTGCTCCATAGCCTGGCGGTCGCCACCGAGCGCGCGGCCAGCGACGTGAGCCTGGACTGTTTGCGCCTGCACTCGGCGCCCAGCTTCGGGTTGTTGTGGTTGATGCCGAGACTGGAGGCTTTTCGAGCGTCCAACCCGGATATTCAGATCAATCTGTCGTGTTCCTACGAATCGCTGCATTTCAGTCGAGACAAGATCGACGTGGATATCCGCCACGGCACTGCAAACTGGCCCAGTTACGAAGTCCGCACCGTGCAGAACGAAACCTTCGCGGTGCTCGCTTCGCCGAAACTGCTCGCGCAATGCCCGATCCGCAGCGCGTCCGACCTGTTGGATTGCGACCTGGTGCTTTCCGAAGCCACCTTACTCAAATGGCCGCAATGGTTCGCTCAACATGGCCTGGCGCGCCCGGAGAAACCTTACGCCTTGAGCTTCGACCGGTCATACATGTCGCTGGAAGCAGCCAGCCATGGGTTGGGGTTTGCCTTGGAAAGCACGTTGCTGGCGAAGAAATACCTGGCGGCCGGCAGCCTGGTCGAGGTGGCGCCAGAAGCGCTCAGCGCCCCCGTGGCTGCCCACCACCTGGTGTTTCCCAAGGCGCACTCGAGTTTCCCTCGCGTCCGGCGTTTCCTGGAATGGATGGAAAGTGAGCTGGGGCAGGGCTTCGCGTATTGACTGTCGGGAGCAGTTTCGGGCAATGACGAGCGTCGTCTCAATGCCCTTGATTGTTCCTGATCAGGTCATAGGCCCGGCGCACCAGCGGGTTGACGGTATTGGGCCGGATCCACAGGTGATAGGTCACATCCGGCAGCCGTGGCAAGCCATCGTTCTCACCCAGCACGCGCATGTCCGGTCCGAGCATTTCCATGCTGCGGGGCGTGACGCCCAGGCCGGCGCGGGTGGCGGCCTTGATGCCGATCAGGTTCGAGGCCAGGTAGGCCTGGCGCCATGGGATATTCGCGCGTTCGAGCGCTTCCAGGGCATAGCGCCGATAGATGCTCGGCTCATCCACCAGGATCAACGGCAGGGGTTCGCCGGGATTGTGGAGGTACTGCGCCGAACAGATCCACCACACCGGCGAGAAGAACTCGGCGGCGTCCAGCCCGAGCACCGCGATGACCCGAGTGGCCGGCCCGCCCCACGGTGTCATCCCGCCCATCACGCTCAATGAAAGCACGCAGATACTGGCAAGAATCATCGGGTTCATCTGGATGCGTTTATACAGCGGCAGCATCGCTGCGCAGGTGATCATGTAGGTGGTCGTGCCGTCACCATCCAGCGCGGTGGTCAACGAGAGAATGGCCGTGCCGACGGCAATCTTCACCGGATTGCCGTTCACCACACGGAGGATCGTCTTGATCATCGGGTCGAACAGTCCGGCGTCGAACAAGACGCCGAAGAACAGGATCGCGAACAGCAGCAACGCCGCCGAGGGGGCGACCATCTTGATGCCGTCGAGCATCATCTTGTCGGTGGTGAGCGCGAAGCCCGCGATGATCGAAAAGACCACCGGTACGACAATCAGCGCAACGATGGGCGAAAGTCGCTTCGCCATGATCAGGTAGGTAAATACCACGACCATCGATAAGCCAAGGAATGCCAACATGTCAGTTACTCTTGTTTTTATTGGAGAGGGCGCAGGACGTTTGCGTGGTCGTCAGCCGGGGACCGTGGCGCCCACGATGCCGTGGCGCTTGATGGCTTCGGCAACGAAGCCGCTGGCCTTGGCCCGATCGACAAATCGTCGCAAGCATTCGGCGGCGTCCTTGCCATAGGCATGGGGAACGCCCATGGCCTGGCGGATCTCCATGAAACGCCCCGGCAGAAGGCGCAGGCCGGGGAAGCGTGTGGTATCGAACTCAAGCTGTTGCTTCACGCCTGCCGCCACATCGGCCCCCTCGGCCAGGAAGGTATCGACCACGGTGGGTGAAGTCGGCGAGCGGATGATCGTGGCGTGCTTGAGCTCGCGCGTCAGGTACAGGTCATAGGCGCTGCCTTTGCCGACCACCAACGCCAGGCCTGGCTGGTCCACCTGATTGATGCTGCTCAAGTGCGAATCCTCCCTGACCAGGTAGCAGCCTTCGATCAGCACATAGGGTTCGGTGAAGGCCAATTGTTCGGCGCGAAGCGGGTCGATCGCGAAGAAGCCGAAATCGGCGCGGCCCTCGGAAACCGCCGCAACGGATTCCCCCGCGCTTTTGAACACGCGCAGCTCAAGCGGCAGCCCCAGTTCCTCGGCGAAGGCAGCGGCCAGATCGACCGATACACCGACCGCGTTCCCGGCTTCGTCCAGCCGCGCGAGGATGGGATTGCCCACGTTGATCGACGCCCTCAGCACGCCAGTGGGGCTGAAGGCGGTCGCAAGGTTTTTGTTGGATGAAGTCATCTCAGGCCACCCGACTTGCGTATTGATCCAACAGCCGGCGGGTGGCGGCATCCACCGGCACGCCTTCGTGCAAGTAGCGCCGCATCTTCTTCAGTTCGATCTCCCCCGGAACGATGACCGGCGACGCGGGTTCGATGGGGGGGCTTTGGTGAAGGATCGATGCGAAGTCGCGCATGCGTTCCTGCAGCCAGCCAGCGGAGCCAAGGCGTGCGGTATCGATGAGGATGAAAAAGTGCCCCAGGTTCTGCGGCTCATCCGGCGCATCGACCCAGGATTTCACGTGGGTCAGATAGGCCGCGTTCGAAAGCAACCCCGCCAGCAAATCAACCACCAGCGCCAGCCCGTAGCCCTTGTGACCGCCGATGGGTAACAGGAAGCCGTCCAGCGCCGCACGGGGATCGGTGGTGGGCCTGCCGCTGACGTCCGTTGCCCAGTTGTCCGGGATGCTTTCCTGGCGGGCGAGGGCGTTGCGGATCTTCGCCCGCGCGACGACGCTCATGGCCATGTCCAGCATGAAGTGATTGCCATCCGGATTCGGTACGCCGAATCCCAGGGGGCTGTTGCCCAGGCGTGCGTCGCTACCGCCCGAAGGTGCGATCGTAGTGGTCGCGTTGCTGCCGATGATGCTGGCAAAACCTTGCTCGGCCGCGATGTAGGAATAGGGCGAGACGGGGCCGAAATGATTGCTGCCGCGCGCCAGGACCAGGCCGATGCCGAACTGCCGGGCGATCTTCATTCCGGCCTCCAGCGCCGTCATGCCGACCAACGGCCCGACGGCATTGCGCCCATCAACCCGTGCGATGGCGGGGGCAAGCGCCTCTACAGTCGGCTCGGCTGCGGCACTGATGCCGCCGGACTCGAGGCGCTCGCCATAGGACTCGATGCGGCTCAGCCCGTGGGTGGTCAAGCCGAACAAGTCGGCAAGCACCAACACCTGGCAAACCTGTTCGGCGGCTTCTGGCGCAAGCCCCAAGCCCTGGAAGGCAAGACGCCCCAGTTCGCGCAGGTCTTCAAGGGCAACATCAGCGGATTCGTTTTTGTTGTGCATGGAAATGACTCATGGATTCGACTGAGTTGACAGGTTGCCGGGCGCTGATTAAAAAGAGAAATGCAAATAAAAGTTGGATCTATGAGGGAAACGCATGAATTTTGATCTCGCGGATTTACGCGGTTTTCTCGCCGTAGCGGATCTGGGTAGTTTCAGCGCGGCTGCCCAGGCGCTGCATTTGTCGCAATCCGCGCTGTCGCGTCGGGTCGACAAGCTTGAACTGGCCCTGGGCGTGCAGTTGTTCGAGCGCACCACCCGTCGAGTGGAACTCTCCACCATCGGCCGTGGTTTTCTTCCCCGCGCGCGCAATGTGCTGAACGAAGTGGAAAATGCGCTGATTGGTTTTCACGACCTGGCCTACCGGCTTTCCGGGGAAGTCACCATCGCCTGCGTACCCTCGGCGGTGGCGTATTTCCTTCCGGACGTCATCCGTCAATATCACGCCAAATACCCGGGAATCCGGGTACGGGTCATCGATGAGTCGTCGTCTGCGATCCTGACGGTGGTGGCCAGGGGGGAGGCGGATTTTGGCCTGACCTACATCGGCACCCAGGATGCCGATGTGGTGTTCCAGCCGTTGCTGGAGGAATCGTTTGTCGTCGCCTTGCAAGTCGGCCATCCACTGACCGAACGCGAGTCACTGACCTGGGACGACCTGACGACGGTGGACTACATCAGCCTCGCGCAGGGCAGCGGCAATCGTTTCCTCATCGACCAGGCGCTCGCCAACCGCGATATCCGGCCCCGGTCGTTCTGTGAGGTTAAGCATGTTCCGGCGCTGGTCAGCCTGGTAGAGGCGGGGCTGGGCGTGGGTGTGGTGCCCAAGCTGGCCATGCCGGCGGAAGGGCATGCGACCTTGGTCACGCGCCCGCTGACGAATCCCGCAATCAGCCGAACCCTGGGGCTGATATCACGCCGCGGGCGAACACTGTCCCCGGTCGCGCAATTGCTTTTCGACCTGTTGATGGGGATCGGGAAGTAACGACCGCCGCGTCCCTGGAACAGCCGCAGACCAGCGGAGTCAGTGCGTAGTCCACCCGTGGCGGCACTTCCTTGTAGTCGGTCCGTGCCAGGACGCGGTCGGCTTCCAGGTCTTTCAACTGCTGGATCAGCACTTTGTCGCTGACGCCTGGGATCAGCCGCTTGAGTTCGCCGTAGCGCTTCGGACCATTACGCAGAAAAAACAGGACCAGCGGTTTCCACTTGCCGATCATCCTGACCGGCTCCAGCGCCGGCACCACCGGCGCCCCGGCATTCAGCGTCTACAGCGCGAGCAAGGCAGCCGTGCGCAACCTTGCACGGACCTGGGCGGAGGACTTGAAGGGCACCGGTATTCGGGTCAACGTGCTGTCGCCTGGGCCGACGGCGACCGAGCTGGCCAAGGAAGCGTTGGGCGAGGAGGGCATGAAGGTCTTCGCCTCGATGAACCCGCTCCAGCGCATGGCCGATCCGGCAGAAATCGGAGCCGTTGCCGCCTTCCTCGCCTCGGCAGACAGCAGCTTCATGACCGCCAGCGAAGTTGCCGTTGATGGCGGCCTGGCGCAAATCTGATTTTTCGCGCCCGGCCAGTCGCTCCATTCGAAATCCGGAGCCCGCAGGGCGCAGTGACCCGAGGAACCATCCATGAGCTACGCAATTATCGGCTTCGGCAAGATTGGCCAGGCGCTTGCCAAGGCATTCGCCCGAAGCGCCATCGAGGTGTCCGTTGCAACCACGCGTGACCCTGAGAGCTTTGCACCCGAAGCGGCCGCGATCGGCCCGGGGCTCATTCCCAAACGGCTGGCGGAGGCGGTCAACGCGGACGTCCTTTTTTTGGCTGTTCGCTACGAGTCGCACCGGGACGTTGCGAAGGCGCTGCCGAGCTGGGAGGGTAAGACGATTATCGATGTGACCAATGCCTATGGCGTATCCCCTGAAGAACTCGGGGGCTTGCCTTCTTCCAAGGTGGTCGAGCAGGCCTTCACGGGGGGCGCGGCTGGTAAAGGGGTTCAACCATTTGATCGCCACTGTCCTCGAGCAGGATCCGACGGTACAGGGCGGCAGGAGAGTCGTGTTCCTGGCGAGCGACGATGAGCGCGCAGCGGAAGAGGTGGGTGCGCTTGCGGAGAACCTCGGGTTCGCCCCCATCAGGCTGGGTGGGCTTTCGGAAGGAGGAATGCTTGTGCAAGCGCGTGGAAACAGCTGGGGTAAGCTGATCTTCAAGGATTTGATCAAGTTCGACTGATAAGTCGGGCGGGCTGTTCCGATTCGATCAGGCTCAGGCGGACAAAGGACCGCCAGAGCCTGATCCTGGTAGCTCGTCAGACGCCGCTCATGCCGTACGACCACCGAGCACTTCAGCCACCCAGTCGGCAATGTACTGGCCGGCATTGATACTGTTGTCGAAACTCGAATGCTGCACGCCGCCCTCGCGCTCGGTGAAGATTTTCAGTTCGCGTTTCGGGCTGTTGACCAATTGGTCGTAGGTACGATGTGCCCATTTCACCGGGATCTGTGAATCCTTCTCGCCGTGGGTGACCAGGAAGGGCACCTTGATGCGATCCAGGATGCCGTCCAGATGGACCTGCTCGGCGATGGCCATGAACTGGTCCGTGTCTTTGGCGCCCCAGACCCAGGACACATGGGACCAGTAATGCGGCACCGGGAAACTGCCTTCCTTTTCCAGGCGACGCTTCTGCACGTCGCGCCAGTCATGATTGGCGCCCCATACCACACCGCACGCAAAGCGCGGCTCGAAGGCCACGGCGCGCGGGCAGTAATAACCACCGAGCGACACGCCTTCCAGGCCAATGCGTCTGGCGTCGATATCGTCGCGGGTTTCCAGCCAGTCCACCACGCGACTGGCCCAATGTTCGCTGTCAAAACGTGCCGTCAGGTCATGCAGGCGCAGTGCTTCGCCCGTGCCGGGCTGGTCGATGATCAACGACGACACGCCACGTTTCGCCAGCCAGGCGGGGAGGCCGACGCGGTATTTCATTTCCTTGGTGGAATCCAGCCCATTGACCTGCACCAGGATTGGCGCGGGGCCGCTGACGCCTTCGGCACGGACCAGCAGGCCGGAAAGGTGTTTGCCCTCGTAGGGGATTTCCACGCGCTCACAGTTTTCCCGTGACAATTCGATGCCGCGCTGGAAGGTCTGTAGAAATCGCTGGTAAAGCTCCGTGCGGCCCGGCGCACCATGGGCCTGCAGGCGTTCGCAGCTCAGGTAATAAGTGGCGGCGCGGTTGTACTTTTCACCGGCGGATAACATCCGTCCCTTGCCTTCATCTTCTTCTGCCAAGCCGCACAGCTTGTCGGCCATGTTCGCCCAGGTTTCACGGAAAGCCTGGCTGCCGGCGGCATCCGGCTGCCTGGCGGCTTCTTGCAATGGCGCGCACATTTCCTCGATTTCGCCGATGCGGGCGCCCATTTCAATGGCCAGGTCGACGGAAAGGTTCCACACGTAGTTGGTTGGAAAGTAGCGAAACATGATTGTTGTTGTCCTTATGCAAGCAAATGCAGGCGGCCAGGACCGGAGCGAGGATCGCCAGGCCTGACAGTTCGAAGCAGGCTAAGGGGAGGCCAGTTGTTTGGCCAATCGCGAGTCGGGATGGGAGGTATTGCGAACGGCGATGGAGGGGGCGTGCACCATCGGTTTGGGGCCAGGGGCCGCACGCCAACAAAAAGCTCAAGCAGCGGGCGGTCGCTACTGCTCCAGTTCGTTGATGATCTGGCTGATTTTCGCCCGCAGCCAGCGGTGCATCGGATCGCCTTCCATCGTGCGGTGCCAGAGCATGAACTCACGCATCACCGGGATCTTTACCGGTGGTTGCACGATGCGCAGCGGCAGGTAGTTGGCGTAGAGCCTGGCCATTCGCTGGAGCATGGTCGCGATACGCTGGGTGCCGACGATCAGTTGTGGCAGGGTATTGAAGTCGTGGGTCACCACTTCCATGCGGCGGGTGAGGCCGTATTGGCTCATTAGCCATTCTTCGACGCTCAGTTGCCGGTTGCGGCCGAAAATCACGGAGACGTGGCCCATCTCGATGTATTGATCCAGGGTGATGCTGTCGCCCACCAGGGTATTGCCATCCCACACAACGCAAACGTGTTCTTCTTCGAACAGCAACTGCGACGGGTGGCCTTCGATGAGGTAGTGCTCGGGCACGATCATCATGTCCGCTTCGCCGCGCATCAGCAGCTCGGTGGAGGTGTCACCGGGGCCCAGCAGCTCGAAGGTGATGTGCGGGGCTTCCAGGGAAATCTTCTGGATAACCCGGGCGAACAGGACACTGATCAGGTAGTCCGAGGTGATCAAGCGGAAGTGGCGCTTGCTGGTGGCTGGATCGAAGACCGGTTTGGCGGTAATCGAGGACTGGATCGTCAGCAATATTTCACGCACCGGCGCCGCCAGTTCCCGGGCATAGGGCGTGGGTTGCATCTTGCGCCCGACCTGCGCCAGCAGTTCATCTTCGAAATACAGGCGCAGCCTGCCCAGTACACCGCTGGTGGCGGATTGAGTCATGTGCAGGCGTTCGGCGGCGCGGGTGATGTTCTGCTCTTCCAGCAACACATCAAGCGCCACCAGGAGATTGAGATCCAGGTGGTTGAAACGCATGGCGGTCTCGATTCTTGTATTTATTTTGTAAATACATTCCGACCTTCCTATCGCGGCGTCAAGTCCCGCAAGCGGGCGAATCGAGTATCGCCGATTCGATATTCCCCGCCGCTTGTGCGGCGCAGCCAGGTATCGCATTTGCCGATAGGTCGCATCCCGACAAGCGATTAGTCAGTGAATTCCTACCCCTTCAGTATCGGCCCACAGTCGGCCGACCGTGAGGCCTTGCCGACTCCAGGACCCGGCTCGGCAGCGCATAGCCTCCAGCCTTGAGAGCGGGTGCTGGCCTCATGCGAATAATTACAACGGAGTGGTAACCATGAACATCATCGGTCTTGATGCCTTGATTTTTGGCGTCGACGATATTGAAGCCTGTACGCATTGCCTGCGTGACTACGGTCTGCAACCTGTCGATGTCGACAGCGAGGGCGGTCGTTTCGAAGCGCTCGACGGCACGGCGGTGATTATCCGTCGGGCGGATGACGTCCGTTTGCCAGCGGCCATCGGGCCTGCACCCTCGATTCGTGAAACCGTCTATGGCGTGGCCGGCGTGGCGGATCTCGAGGCCATCGCCGATGAGTTGGGGCGCGACCGCCTGGTGACTCGCGGTGCCGATGGTTCCGTGCACAGTGTGGACGACATGGGTTTCGCCATTGGTTTCCAGGTCAGTGTGCGACGCCCGTACAGCGCGCCCGCCGACCTGACCAACGCACCGGGCCATGCTCCCCAGCGTCCGGTCAACCAGCCGGCAGTCAACCCGGACATGCAGGCCCTGCCACGCACATTGTCCCACGTGGTGTATTTCGTGCCGGATGCGGTCAAGGCCGAAGCCTTCTACAAGCGCCTGGGCTTCGTGACCACGGATGCTTTCGTTGGCGCGGGCCCGTTCATGCGTCCGGCCGGTTCCGATGACCATCACTGTCTGTTCATGATCCAGACCCCGCCGCACATGAAGGGCTGCGAGCACTTCACCTTTCACCTGGGCAGCGGCACGGAAGTGCTGCTGGCGGGCCGGCGTTTCGAACAGCAAGGCTGGACCAGTTTCTGGGGCCCGGGCCGCCACCTCTTCGGCTCCAACTGGTTCTGGTATTTCAACAGCCCACTGGGCTGCCATATCGAATATGACGCCGACATGGACAAGCACGACGACGACTGGCAAGCGCGCCAGGCGTCGTTGTCGGCGGATAACTCGCAGCTGTTCCTGTTCACCTCCCGGGAAAAATGGTTCCCGAGCGGTCCGCCGCCGAAGCAGGCCTGAGTGCGGATTTCGTCCATGGGTCATGAAGCGATGGTGCTGTGTCGCCTGGATGAACTGGTCGAAGGGCAGTCCCGCGGGTTCGACCCTCTGGGCACCGGAAAAGACAGCGTGTTTGCCCTGCGCCATGACGGCGAGGTGCGGGTTTATCGCAACCGTTGCCCGCATCTGGAGGTGCGCCTGGAGTACCGCAAGGACCGTTTTCTCAGCGTCGATGGCCGCCAGGTCATCTGTTACGCCCACGGTGCCAGGTTCCTTCCGGACACTGGTTTGTGCGTCTACGGGCCGTGCCTGGGCGAAAGCCTGAGTGCTCTGCAATGGCACGCGGAGGCTGATTGGCTGGTGCTCGAAGCCGGCCAACTGGAGGTGCCTGCGGGGTCATGAATGTATCGCGGTTTCTGATACATCGTATCCCTACATGCGATTAGTCAAACGCCTGCTTTGCCGAGAAAGTGAACACAACCCGGCAGCGAATGCGTGCAAAAACAGTCGGTAGGCCTGGCTGGATTGCGGCACGGTTTTACCAGAAGAACTGACATACAAAAAAAACAATAAGAGGGTTACTTCGATGGCTACTCGCAAGATCGCTGCGTCGCGGCGCGTCCCCTTTACCCTGACCCTTGCTGCGAGCCTGGGACTGGGCGCTTCGGCTGCCCAGGCCTTCCAGATCGACACCGGCAATCCCGACCTCAGCTTGCGTTGGGACAATACGCTGAAGTACAGCGCGGCCTGGCGGCTGAAGGATCCCAGCAGCAAACTCAGCGAGGGCCAGACGGCGCTGAACCAGAATGACGGCGACCATAACTTCGGCAAGGGGCTGATCTCCAATCGCCTGGACATTCTTTCCGAACTGGACATCGGTTTTCACAACTTCGGTGCCCGTCTGAGCGGCGCCGCCTGGTACGACACCGTGTACCAGGACCGCAACGACAACAACGACGCGGCCAGCGCCAACCAACGGTCGGTGGGCTTCGACGAATTCACCCACGACACCCAGCAATTGCACGGTGGCGACGGTGAACTGCTGGACGCCTTTGTCTACTGGAACGGTGAGCTGGCCGACCGTACGTTGTCGGTTCGCGCGGGGCGCCACGGCCTGATCTGGGGCGAGAGCCTGTTCTTCGGCGGCAACGGGATTGCCGGGGCCATGGCGCCGGTGGACGTGGTCAAGGCGCAGTCGGTGCCCAACACGCAGTTCAAGGAAATCACCCGGCCGGTCAACCAGCTCTCCACCGCGTACCAACTGACCGACGATGTGTCATTGGGCGCCTTCTACCAGTTGGAGTGGGAGGCCACCCGCTTGCCGGGCGCCGGCAGTTATTTCTCCACCAGCGATACCATCGGCGATGGCAATGAACGGCTGATCACAGGCGGGCCATTCCCGGATTTCCTGGGCGGCAATGCCAACAGCCCGGCGGCGTTTTTCCATGGCAAGGACAAGAAGGCCAGGAGCTCCGGCCAGGGCGGCCTGCAGCTCAAGTACAACACCGGGACGACGGATTACGGCCTGTACGCGCTGCAGTACCACGAGAAAACCCCGACGTTGTATTTGAAGCCGAATGCCACCGGGCCGAACTTCAGCACCGGGCAGGTCGGCGAATACTCCTGGGTCTACCCGGAAGATATTCGCGTACTGGGGGCCAGCTTCGCGACGTCGGTGAACGAGTACAGCTTTGCCGGCGAAGCGTCGATGCGCTGGAACATGCCGCTGGTCTCCAACGCCCAGACCGTCCTGCCGGGCGTCGACGCGGACAACAACGATGACGCCCTCTACGCCGTCGGCCGCACGGCCCACGTCAACCTCAACGTCCTGGCCTCGCTGGGCCCTTCCTTTGTTTCCAATGAAGCCAGCCTGGTGGGCGAGGTCGCCTGGAACCGCCTGCTGGCCGTGACCAGGAATCGTGCCGCGCTGGACCCCAACGCCACCGATGACGGCCTGGGCTTGAAGCTGGTTTACACACCCACCTATCGCCAGTTCTTCCCAGGCGTGGACCTCAGCGTGCCGGTGGGCATCAGCTATTTCCCCATGGGCAAGTCGGCGGTGATCAGCGGGTTCGGTCCCGATCGGGGAGGGGACATGAACATCGGCGTCTCCGCCACCTACCTGGACCAAGTGACCGTGGGGCTGACCTACACCCACTTCTACGGTCCCGAGGATACCAGCCTCAACGCCGCCAACCAGTTCAACTACAAGCAGTCGCTGAAGGACCGGGATTACCTGGCTTTCTCCGTCAAGACCACGTTTTAAGAGGATTCGCGCATGACCATTCAGTTCACTCTAAAGGCCTTGTGCTTAACCCTGCTGGCTGCCGCCGCGCCGATCGCCCTGGCCGCCAGCGCCGAACAAGCCGCCGCGCTGGGCAAGACCCTGACGCCCTTCGGTGCCGAGAAGGCTGGCAATGCCGACGGCAGCATCCCGGCCTGGGACGGTGGCTACACCAAGGTCGAGCCGGGCTATGTCCCGGGCGCCAAGCGCAGCGATCCGTTTGCCGCCGATAAACCCTTGTTCAGCATCACTGCACAGAACCTGACCAAGTACGCCGACAAGCTCAGCGACGGCACCAAGGAGCTGTTCAAGCGCTTCCCGGAGACCTATCGCATCGATGTCTACCCGACCCGGCGCACGGCGGCCGCGCCGCAATGGGTCTACGACAACACCTTCAAGAATGCGACTCGGGCCAAACTGATCAACAGCAGTGCCGGCCTGATTCCCGACGGTGCCTATGGCGGGATTCCGTTTCCGATTCCGCAGAACGGCACCGAAGCCATCTGGAACCACGTGTTGAACTGGCGCGGCACTTCGGTGGCGGGGCATTTTCGCCACTATCTGATGACCGCCGACGGCAACCAGGTGATGACCAGCGACGGCCTGCTGACCCAGGAAATGCCCTACTACTTCCAGGAGGGCGGTCCTGAAAACTACTCGGGCGACTACTGGCTGGTGCACTTCGTCAACCTCGGCCCGGCGATTCGTGCCGGCGAGCAGATCCTCGGGCGTGAAAACATCAACGGCGACAAATCCCAGGCCCATGTCTACCTGAGCGGCCAGCGCCGGGTGCGCACGCTGCCCAACGCCTGCTGTGATACGCCGACGCCTTCCACCGCCGGGGTCATGTCCTTCGATGAGTTGAGTGTGTGGGGCGGTCGTACGGACCGGTTCGACTGGAAACTGGTCGGCAAGCAGGAAATCTACGTTCCCTACAACACCAACAAGGTGCAGAACGCTGCCCAGCCGCAGGACCTGTTGGGCAAGCACCATCTGAACCCGGATTACGTGCGCTGGGAGTTGCACCGCGTCTGGGTGGTCGAGTCGACGGTGGCCGCCGGCAAGCGCCACCAGTTGCCCAAGGGCCGCTACTACCTCGACGAGGACACTTGGCAAGCCCTGCTCGGCGATCGTTGGGACGCCAGCGGTCAACTGGCCAAGACCCTCTGGTCGCTGCCTTCCGTATTGCCCGACCTGCCAGGCCTGGTGCAACTGTCATCCGGTTTCTACGACCTGACTTCCGGTGCGTGGTTTATCCAGAACCTCTATGCCGGGTTGCCGGAGCAGTATCGCGCGGTTGATCGCTACAAGGCCTCGGAGTTCTCGCCCGCGGCGATGGCGGGTCGCGGCGTGCGTTGATCGGGCCGAGAGCCAGGGGCGGGCCTGTCGGCCTGCCCTTTGGGGGATGAATGTTTTTCCGAGGTGGGTTATGAACAGAATCAGTCAGGCGGGCGCGTTGCTCTTGGCCCTGTGCCTGCCCGTCGCCGCGAGCGAATGCCTGGCCGGGACGGCTGCCGTGGACGTGCCGCTGAATACTCCCGCCATGCAGGTGTCGGGTGCGCAGAAAGGCGTTTTGATCGACCTGGCGCGCGCCGGTACACGTCTCGTCGCCGTAGGTGAACGCGGGCTGGTGGTGTTTTCCGACGATAACGGGCAGAGCTGGCGCCAGGCTTCGGTGCCGGTGTCGGTCAGCCTGACGGCGGTGCAGTTTGTCGATGCGCAGCAGGGTTGGGCGGTCGGCCACGCAGGCGTGGTGCTGACGACGCACGATGGCGGCGAGCACTGGACGCTGCAGCTCGACGGCGTGCGCGTGGCACAGCTGGAACTGGAGGCCGCCAAGGCCGAGCAGGCCACGGCAGCCAACCCGGACGACGCCCTGATACGGGTACAAAGTGCGGAGCGCCTGGTCGCCGATGGGGCGGACAAGCCCTTCCTGGCGCTCCAGTTCATCGATGCACACCGTGGGTTGATCGTCGGGGCCTATGGCTTGGCGCTGCAGACCACCGATGGCGGCGCGACCTGGCATTCATTGATGGGGCGCATCGCCAACCCGAACGGCTTGCACTTGTACGCCATCAGTCGCCAGGGCCCGCGTTGGTTCCTGGCGGGCGAGCAGGGTTACCTGGCGCGCTCGGACGACGACGCGACGTCGTTCAGCCAGTTGGACAGCCCTTACGAAGGCAGTTTCTTCACCCTCCAGAGTCGTGCCGATGGCGCGCTGCTCGTCGCCGGCCTGAAGGGCAACGCCTTTGTTTCCAACGATGCCGGCACAAGCTTTCAGCGCCTGTCCGTTCCCGTGCCGATTTCATTCAACGATGCCACCCGCCTGGCCGACGGTCAGGTATTGCTGGTCAACCAGGCCGGCACGCTGTTTCGCAACGGCGGGCAGGTGCTGCTGCCATTTGGCAAGCCGTTGGGCAAGCCTGTTTCAAGTCTGATCGAGGCCGCCGATGGCAGCCTGGTCGTTGCCGGTTTCACCGGGCTGCAGCGTATTGCGCAGCCAGCCACTGCCGCTTCGGAGTGAGGTTATGACGTCCCCTGGTAAGTTCCCCCAATCCCCTGCGAATGCGTTCGACGATTTCGATCCGCGTTCCGGCTCGGTGCTCGAACGGGCATTGTTCAATCATCGCCTGTGGGTGTTGCTGCTGTGCCTGGCGACCACGCTGGTGTTGGGTTGGCAGTCCAGCCGCGTCGAGCTCAACGCCAGTTTCGAAAAAATGATTCCCACCCATCATCCCTACATTGCCAACTACCTTGAGCACCAGCAGGAGTTGAGCGGGCTGGGCAACGCCTTGCGCATCGCCGTGGTGAACAAGCGGGGCGAGATCTATGACGCTGACTACCTCAAGACCTTGCAGGCGTTGAGCGACAAGATCTACCTGCTGCCCGGTGTCGATCGCGCCTACATGAAATCGTTGTGGACGCCCGCCACGCGCTGGGTCGCCGTGACCGAAGCCGGCCTGGAAGGCGGGCCGGTGATCCCGGATAACTACGACGGTGGTTCCGCCAGCCTGGCGGCCTTGCGGCGAAATGTGCAGCTGTCCAACGAAATCGGCCAGCTGGTGGCATTCGACCAGGCCTCGAGCATCATCCAGGTCCCGCTGTTGCAGCGCACTCCCGACGGCCGGCCCTTGGACTACACCCGGTTGTCGCAACAACTGGAATCGCTGCGCAGCCAATACCAGAGCGACAGCGTTGATATCCATATCACCGGTTTCGCCAAGAAAGTCGGTGACCTGATCGCCGGCCTGCGGCAGATCCTGATCTTCTTCGCCGTGGCGATCCTGATCACCACCGTCGTGCTCTATTGGTACACCCGCTGCATTCGCAGCACCTTGCTGGTGGTGTTCTGCTCATTGGTGGCGGTGGTCTGGCAGCTTGGCCTGCTGCCGTTGCTGGATTATCAGCTGGACCCCTATTCGGTGCTGGTGCCGTTCCTGGTGTTTGCCATTGGCATGAGCCATGGCGCGCAGAAGATGAACGGGATCATGCAGGACATCGGTCGGGGCATGCACCGCGTGGTCGCCGCGCGTTTCACCTTTCGCCGCCTGTTCCTCGCCGGCCTCACCGCGCTGCTCTGTGACGCGGTCGGTTTCGCGGTGCTGATGATCATCAAGATCCAGGTGATCCAGGACCTGGCGATGATCGCCAGCATCGGCGTCGCGGTACTGATCTTCACCAACTTGATCCTGCTGCCGATATTGCTTTCCTATGTCGGGGTCAGCGGCCATGCGGCGCGACTGAGCCTGAAAAGCGAGCACGCCGAGCAAGCCGGCCAACATCGCCATGGATTCTGGCGCTTCCTCGATCTGTTCACCCAGCGTCGCTGGGCGGCATTGTGCATCGCCTTGAGCCTGGCGCTGGCGACGCTCGGCTTCGTGGTCAGCCTGCAATTGAAGGTGGGTGACCTGGATGCAGGCGCTCCCGAACTGCGCGCTGATTCGCGCTACAACCAGGATGACGCCTTCCTGACCCGGCATTACGGCGCGAGCAGCGACCTGTTCGCGGTAATGATCAAGACGCCTGCCAGCGCCTGTTCGCGCTATGACATCCTGAACAAGGTCGATGCCCTCGACTGGCAATTGCGTACCTTGCCGGGTGTCGACTCGACCAATTCCCTGGCGCTGCTCAACCGTCGAATGCTGGTGGGCCTCAGCGAAGGCAGCCCGAAGTGGTACGAGCTGCAGAACAACCAGGCGATGCTCAACATGATCACCGCCGGGGCGCCACGCGGGTTGTACAACGAAGACTGCAGCCTGCTGACGCTGTACGCCTACCTCTCCGACCACAAGGCGCAAACCCTGACCCGCCTGGTGGAGCATGTCGAACAGTTCGCGGCGGCGAACAATACCAACGACGTCCAGTTCCTCCTGGCTGCCGGCAACGCCGGAATCGAGGCCGCGACCAATATCGTGGTCAAGCAGGCCAATCGGGAAATGCTGTTCTGGGTCTACGGTGCGGTGATCCTGCTCTGCCTGATCACCTTCCGCTCCTGGCGTGCCACGGTGTGCGCGGTGATTCCGCTGATGCTCACCTCGATCCTCTGCGAAGCGCTGATGGTCTGGCTGGACATCGGCGTCAAGGTCGCGACCCTGCCGGTCATCGCGCTCGGCGTGGGCATCGGCGTCGACTATGCGCTGTACGTGATGAGCATCCTGCTCGGTCACATGCGCCAGGGCACCAGCCTGTCGGAGTCGTATTACCGGGCACTGCTGTCCACCGGCAAGGTGGTGATGCTGACCGGAGTGACCCTGGCGATCGGCGTCGCCACCTGGATGTTTTCGCCGATCAAGTTCCAGGCCGACATGGGCGTGCTGCTGGCGTTCATGTTCGTCTGGAACATGGTCGGCGCCCTGGTCCTGTTGCCGGCCCTGGCGCACTTCCTGTTGCCGAGCGAACGGATCAGTCGGGAACAGACCTTGGCTGAACCCATCCCGCCGACCAGCTTGGCGCTCACGCCTGCCGTGGTCGAGGAGGGCGGTTGCCTGCAACAGGCCCTTTGTCCGCAAACCCCGGGACACGATCAACGCGCAACGCCCTGCGCCCAACCCATTGCGTCATGACAATAAGAAAGGACGTTCCCATGCCTCGCATCTATCAGCTCCAGCAGCATCTCTGGCTAGCGCTTCGAACCGGTCTGGTCGCTTTCGGGGTGGCGTTCTGCGCGACCCAACCGCCGGAGGTGCGTGATGAACGTTGAACGCCAGGCGCGGCTGCCGCAGTCCTTGTTGCTGTTGCTCGGCAGCTGCCTGCCGGTCCTCGGCGCGGTGCTGCTGGCCCCCGTCCTGCCGCGCATGCAGGAACACTTCGCCGACACCCCGGGCGTCGCGGTGCTGGTTCCCATCGCCCTGACGCTACCGGCGCTGATGATTGCCCTGTTGGCACCTTTCGCCGGGATCATTGCCGACCGACTCGGACGCAAGCCGTTGCTGATCGGCGCGATGTGCCTCTACACCGTCTGTGGGGTGCTGCCGCTCTGGCTGGATTCGTTGCAGGCGATCGTCGTCAGCCGCGCCGGCATCGGCCTGGCCGAGGCGGCGATCATGACGTGCTGCACCACGATGATGGGCGACTACTACAGCGGCGCGCGGCGTGAACGCATGTTCGCCCTGCAAATGGTCGCGACCTCGTTGTCGGCGGCGATTTTCATTGCCATCGGCGGCGTGCTGGGCGAGTACGGCTGGCGCACACCGTTTGCGCTGTACGGGTTGGGGCTGGTGCTGCTGCCGTTGATGGCCTGGCTGCTGTGGGAGCCGCATGGGCGTGACGTCGCGGCGAAAAAAGCCGCAGGCGCGACGTTTCCCTGGCGCGCCTTGGCACCGTTGTATGGCCTGGCATTCCTTGCCGGATTGAGCCTGTTCATCGTGCCGGTACAAGTTGGTTATCTGCTCAACCTGCTGCATGTCGAAGGGTCGCAGCAGATTGGCTTGACCATGGGCGCCAGCCAGCTCGGCGTACTGGTCGGCGCGTTGAGTTTCCGCCTGTTCAGTGGCGTGCCGGCGCACCGGCAGATGCTCCTGGCCTTCGTCGCCGCTGGCATCGGCGGTGGGTTGCTGGCGGTGGCCGACAGCCATGGATGGGTGGTGATCGCCGTACTGATCAATGGCCTGGGTATCGGCCTGATGATGCCGACCCTGCTCACCTGGATCATGGCCCAGGTCGACTTCCAGCAGCGCGGCCGCGCCGCCGGTGGTTTCACCTCGATGTTCTTCGCCGGGGAGTTTGTCAGCCCGCTGGTGGTGCTGGCGATCACCGGTGGGGTGACCAGCGCCTTGCCCGCCGCGCTGGGCATCGTTGCCGGCGTTCAACTCCTGGTGGCCGTGGCCTGTATTCGGTTGCGTGGCGGCGAGTCGGTTTTTCCCGCTGCGGTTGCGGCAAAGCCTGATCGCTGATTCCACATCCCAAAAAAACAAGAACAAGAGGAGAACGATATGAGCTATTTGCTCAACACCTGGTACATCGCCGGGTGGGCGGACGAGTTGGCGCCAAGGGCGATGCTGGGCAGGACCATCGTCGAACAACCCATGGTCTTCTTTCGCGACAGCCGGGGCGCGATCCAAGCGCTCGCCGATCGTTGCCCGCACCGTTTTGCCCCGCTACACATGGGCACGATTGTTGGCGACAGCATCCAGTGCCCATACCACGGCTTGCGTTTCGACGGCAGTGGCCAATGCACGCACAACCCCCATGGCGAGGGAAACATCCCCAAGGCGGCCTGTGTCCGCGGGTTCGCGGTCGTTGAACGCCACGGCGCGATCTGGGTCTGGCTGGGTGAGCGTCACCTGGCCAGCGATGCGCTGATTCCTGACTTTTCCTTTTTCGAGCAGGCGCCCACCCATGCCAAGGGACACGGGTACCTGCCTACACGCGCGCATTACGAGCTGCTGTCCGACAACATCATGGACCTGAGCCATGTTGATTTCCTGCACCCGGATACGCTCGGTGGCGGAGCGTTGTCACGCACCCGCGCCGCCGTCGAGGAGCTGGCCAACGATCGAGTGCGCATCAGTTGGTGGGCCGCAGATGATGTTCCTCCGCCGGCGTTCGGCGCTCACCTTGAAGATCCGAGCCGGGCAGACGTCTGGGCCGAAGTCATCTGGCACGCGCCTGGCCTGATGCTGCTGGGCAGTGGCGCCACCGCGCCAGGGCGCCCCAGGGAAGAGGGACCGGTGACCTGGAACCTGCACCTGATGACTCCGCAGGATGCGACGAATACCCATTATTTCTTCGCCAACACGCGCAGTTTCGAGCAGGACAACGCGCAATTGAACGCCTTCGTCCAGGACATGTTGATCGGCATCTTCGCCGGTGAAGACAAACCCATGGTCGAGGCCCAGCAGCGCCAGATAGGTGAGGTTGACTTGCTGGGCCTCAACCCGGTGTTGCTGCCCGTCGATGCCGGGGCCGTGCGCTGTCGGCGGGTGCTGCGTCGGTTGATTGAAACCGAGCGCGCGGCGACGCACGCCAACCCGTCATCAAGCTTTGGAAAAGAGGTATTGCGATGAGCTTCCTACGCAACGTCTGGTACGCAGCCGCCTGGGGAACCGAGGTCAACGCCGGAGAGCTGTTCCAACGAACCCTGCTCAACGAACCCGTGGTGTTTTTTCGCGATACCCAGGGCACCGCCCAGGCCATTGCCGATCGCTGCCCCCACCGTTTCGCGCCCCTGGGCATGGGAACGCTTAAAGGCGATTCGGTGCGTTGCCCGTACCACGGCCTGGAATTCGATGGCAGCGGCACCTGCATGCATAACCCCCACGGCGATGGCGCCATTCCCAAGGCGGCGAAGGTCAAGGCTTACCCGCTGGTCGAGCGCCACAGCCTGTTGTGGATCTGGATGGGCGATGCAGGTCTGGCCGACGCGACGCTGATTCCGGATTTCAGTTGCATGGACGAAGACCTTTGGTATGTCGGCAAACGTTATTTGCACGCGCGAGCCAACTACGTGCTGGAAACCGACAACATCATGGACCTGAGTCATATCGAGTTCCTGCACCCGTCAACGTTGGGTGGTGATGGCGTCAAGAGCGCGTTGACCAGCGTGCAGGAGGAGGGCAACACCGTTTGGTCCAACCGCCAGACCGTCGCGGAAATCATGCCGGAATTTCTCTACGCCGCCTGGAACATTCCCCAGGGCACTCCGGTGGACCGTTGGATTGATGTGCGTTGGGATGCGCCTGCGAACATGTTGTTGTTTTCCGGTGCGGTGGCGACAGGGCTCCCCAGGGAGCAGGGAGTTTCCACGCCGATTCCGCATCTGTTCACCCCGGAAACCGAGGCCACGACTCACTACTGGTTTTCTGTTTGTTTCCCCAAGGCAATGGGCGAGTTCGCCGAGCGATTCGCTGACGAGCAAGCGGCCGCGATCAACCAACCCTTTGCCGATGAAGACTTGCCCATGCTTGAGGCGCAGCAGCGCATGATGGGCGATGCATCGTTCTGGGACTTGAAGCCGGTCCTGCTGATCGGTGATGCAGGCGCCATCCGCGCGCGGCGTGTACTCGATCGCTTGATCGCTGCCGAGCAGCCTGTGGGTGCCAAGGGATGATCGAAGTCATCGTCACTCGCAAGCGGCGCGAAGCCGAAGGCATCTACAGCTTCGAGCTGGCTCCGGCCGAAGAATCCGTGCTGCCTGCCTTCAGCGCCGGCTCGCATATCGACGTGCACCTGCCCAATGGCCTGGTGCGCCAGTACTCGCTGTGCAATCACCCGGAAGAACGCCACCGCTACCTGCTGGGGGTGTTGCTCGACCCTGCGTCGCGCGGTGGTTCGCAGGCCATGCACGAGCAGGTCCACGAAGGTAGCCGGCTGCGCATCAGCGAGCCGCGCAACCTGTTCCCGCTGGAACATGGGGCGGGGTACAGCGTGTTGTTCGCGGGCGGTATCGGCATCACGCCGATCCTTTGCATGGCCGAGCGCCTGGCGCGGATCGGCGCGCCTTTCGAGTTGCACTACTGCGGTCGCTCGGCCGGGCGGATGGCCTTCATGGAGTACATCCGTCATTGCGCGTTCGCCCATTGCGTGCATGTTCATCTGGACGATGGCGAGGCCATCCAGCGCCTCGACAGTGCTCGGGTTTTGTCCGCACCGGCCAGTGATCGTCACCTGTATGTCTGCGGCCCGAATGGCTTCATGGACCATGTGCTGGATACCGCACGCACGCAGGGCTGGGCCGAGGCGCAGCTGCACCGTGAGTACTTTACCGCTGCCGCTGCGCCGGCCAGCGAGGCGGGCGGGTTCGAGGTGCAACTGGCAAGCACCGGGCAATGCTTCCAGGTGCCTGCCGCGCTCAGCGTGGCCCAGGTGCTGCTGGAGGCCGGCATCGACATCCCGTTGTCCTGCGAGCAGGGCATCTGTGGCACTTGCCTGACACGGGTGCTGGAAGGCGAGCCGGAGCATCGCGATATGTTTCTGACCGATGCCGAGCGAGCACGCAACGACCAGTTCACGCCGTGCTGCTCGCGCGCCAGGAGCGCGCGGCTGGTGCTCGATCTTTAAGGCTTTCCCATGAATCCATTTTTACCCGCTGGCACGTTCCACCAACAGATCGAGGACTTGAACATGCAACAGCTTCCTGATTTCAAACGCGTGGTCACCGGGCACGATGCCCAGGGGCGGGCGGTGGTCGCGCTCAGCGGACCGACGCCGAACAGCTTCCCGCTCAAGGCCGTGCCCGGCACGGTCTTCCACGAGATCTGGAACAGCGGCGCCAGCCCGGCCGCGCTCGACAACGGCGACGACCCCACCCGCAAGCCGCTTCAATTGAGTCCGGCCCCTTTGGGCAGCGTCATCCGCGTGGTGGATATCCCGCCCGACAGCGTGCAGAACCAGGTCAGTGCCGAGGATGCCGCGGCAGCCTTCGCCGAAATTGGCCAGGCCCACGCCGGTACGGGCCAGGCGGACTCCACGCACAAACTGATGCACCGCACCGAAACGCTGGATTACGGCGTGGTGACGGAGGGCGAGGTCTGGCTGGTCCTCGATGGCGAAGAGGTGCACCTCAAGCGCGGTGACATCGTCGTGCAGCGCGGCACCAATCACGCTTGGAGCAATCGCACCGAGCAGATGGCACGCATGCTCTTCGTGCTGCTCGACGGTCGCTTCGCCCCCGAACTGCAAGGAGAACGGGCATGAAGCTCAGTACTCTCAAGGATCACAGCCGCGACGGTCGCCTGTTGGTGGTATCACGCGACTTGGCCTGGGCCGTGGATGCCAGTGATCTCGCGGCGACGCTGCAGGAGGCCATCGAGCATTGGCCGAGCGTCGAGGCCGCTTTGCGCGCTCGCTATGACGCCCTGAACGAAGGCGCGCTGGTCGGGGCCTTTGCCTTTGATCCGCAACAAGCCGCCGCACCCTTGCCGCGTGCCTGGCAGTGGCTGGATGCTTCATCGTTTCTCAGCCATGGCGAGCGGATGCAGAAAGCGTTTTCGCTGGATCCCATCGAAGGTGTCGAACACACGCCCCTGATGTACCAGGGTTGCGGCGATGACTTCCTCGGCGCCCACGATGACATCGTGCTGCCCAGTGAAACCCATGGCATCGACTTCGAAGGTGAATTCGCCGTGGTGGTCGATGAAGTTCCCATGGGCTGCTCGGCGCAAGAAGCCCTCGCCCATATCCGTCTCATCGTGCAAGTCAACGACGTCAGCTTGCGCGCACTTGCACCCCGGGAGATGAAGACCGGCTTCGGGTTTATCCAGGCCAAATCCTCATCAAGTTTTGCCCCCGTGGCAATCACCCCCGACGAGTTGGGCGAAGCCTGGAGCGACGGGCGCGTGCACTTGCCGCTGAAGGTTGAATGGAATGGCCAGTGGTTCGGGCATGCCCACGGTGGCGCGATGCATTTCGGCTTCCATCAGTTGATCGCCCATGCAGCGCTGACCCGGCGTCTCAGGGCCGGCTGCGTGATCGGTTCCGGCACGGTTTCCAATGCCGACCCCAGCGTTGGCGCGGCTTGCATCGCTGAACGTCGTGCCGTGGAGATGATTGAACAGGGCGCGCCCAAAACGTCCTTCATGCGCTTTGGCGACCGGGTGCGCATGGACGTCCTCGATGCGCAAGGGCAGTCGGTCTTTGGCGCGATAGACCAGCGTGTCGTCCGTGGAGACCGCCCATGCGCGTGATGATTACCGGTGCCAACGGCTTTGTCGGGCGGGCACTGGTGCAGCGCCTGCTCGACACGAATCAGCTGCGAGGCCAGCCCATCAGCGCGTTGATCCTGCTGGATAAGGAACTGGCGGGCTTTACTGACGACAAGCGCGTGCGCCGTCATTGTGGCAGCGTCACCGATGCCGCGTTGCTGCGCCGCGCCCTGGCCGATGGCATCGATGTGGTGTTCCACCTGGTGAGCGTGCCGGGCGGCGCGGCCGAGCAGCTGTATTCACTGGGCTATCAGGTCAACTTGCTGGCGAGCCTTGAGTTGCTCGATCAGTTGCGCGAACAGCCTGGCGTGCCGGTGCTGGTGTACGCCAGCAGCGTGGCGGTATACGGCGGCGACCTGCCGTCGCGCATGGATGAGCGTGCCGTGCCACACCCGCAAATAAGCTATGGCGCGCACAAGGTGATGGTGGAAACGGCCCTCAACGATCTGGCTCGGCGCGGCGAGGTGGACGGTCGTGCCGTGCGCCTGCCCGGCATCGTCGCGCGTCCACGTGAACCCAACGGCCTGCGTTCGGCATTCATGAGCGATCTGCTGCACGCGTTTGCCCAGGGCGAGCCGTATTGCTGCCCGGTGTCGCCGCAGGCGCAGGCGTGGTGGATGTCGGTGCGGTGCTGCGTCGATAACCTGCTGCAAGCCGCCGAGTTGCCGACCGCCGAACTCGGCGGCTCACGTGTCTGGCAACTGCCGTTGTTGCACCTGTCCATTGCCCAGGTCATCGATGCCCTGGCCGCTGCCTACGGCCAGGAACGCCGCGGACTGATCAGCTTCGTACCGGATGCCGGGCTGCAAGCCTTGTTCGGCAGTTTCCCGGCGATGAAAACCCCACTGGCCCGCGCCCTTGGCTTTCGCCATGACGGCTCGGCTGCCGCCTTGATACGTAACAGTTTGAAGCCTGCTGGCTCGGCGCGTCGTGCGCGGGGGCGGACGGCGCTTGGAGTGACCGATCATGCAACCGACTAAACGCCGTCTGGTGGACCTGTCCGTGACCCTGGACAACAACCCTTACACTGATCCGCCGCCGTTGCTGCCGAAAATCGACTACATGGACCATCAACAAGGCTGGCCGGAGATGGCCGCGATGTTTCCCGGCCTGGCCAAGGCGCAACTGCCTGGCGACGAATCCTGGGCGGCGGAGCGCCTGCAAATCACCACCCACAGCGGTACGCACATGGACGCCCCTTGGCATTACGCCTCGACCACGGACGGCGGCAAGCCGGCGTTTGGCATCGACGAGTTGCCGCTGGATTGGTGCCTGCAACCGGGGGTGAAACTGGATTTTCGCCATATGCCAGACGGTCACGTGGTCAGTGCCGCCGAAGTACAGGCTGAGTTGGCGCGCATCGAGCACGTGCTCCAGCCGTTGGACATTGTCCTGGTCAATACCCGCGCCGGTGCACTGTTCGGCCAGCCAGGTTATCTGGATGCCGGGGTTGGCATTGGCCGCGAGGCCACGTTGTATCTGTTGGAGCGCGGCGTACGCGTGGTCGGCACCGATGCCTGGAGTTGGGACGCGCCGTTCAAGTACACGCGCGAACGCTTCGCCGCCACCGGCGACGCCTCGATCATCTGGGAAGGGCACAAGGCCGGACGCGACATCGGCTACGGCCAGATGGAGAAACTGGCGAACCTGGAATGCCTGCCCGCCCATGGCTTTCAGGTGTCCTGTTTCCCCTACAAAATCAGGCACGCCTCGGCCGGCTTCGTCCGCGCCGTGGCGATTTTCGAGGAATGACCGTGCGTGCGTCGGAAGGAAAAAAACGCGGCAGTCTTTCCCGAGGGCTTGAGGTGCTGCTTTCCGAGCACATCATCGAGGGGCGACTGCGTAGCGGAGAACAATTGCCCACCGAGTCGGCCCTCATGCTCGAACACAGGGTCAGCAGGACCGTGGTGCGCGAGGCGATGTCGCGTCTGCAGGCCGCCGGAATGGTCGAGACACGCCACGGCATCGGTACGTTTGTGCGCGATAGCACGCTGTCATTGAAGACCTTCATCGACCCGGCGACGATTGGTGTCATCGTCGATTCCCTGGCGATCATGGAGTTCCGGATTGGCCTGGAAGTCGAAGCCGCCGGGCTCGCCGCGCAACGCCGCCGCCCGGATCAGCTGGCCGGTTTGCGAGCGCTGCTCGATCAGCTCGGACAGCCGGCAGTCAGCCTCAATGATCGGGCGGCGCTGGATTTCCAGTTCCATCTGGGCATCGCCGAGGCGACCGGCAATCACTACATCGCCCACACGCTGCTCAACCTGGGCGTGGTCATCATTCCGCGCAGCCGATTGGATTCCGCGCGGCTGTTCCACGATGAGCCTTTGCACTACGAGCAGCGCATGCAAAGCGAGCATGAGCAGATCTACCAGGCGATCTTCAATCAAGACGCCGAATACGCACGCGCGGCCATGCGCCTGCACCTCCAGGACAGTCGCGAGTACCTGCATCAGGCCCGCAACGAGCTGCTGACATGACAACCATCCAGAACGCCCAGGTGCCGGAAACGACAACGCAGTACCCCGTCTCGGCGCTGACCATCATCGATCCGCGCTGGACCTTGTTTGTCCGTGTCGTGGCGGCGGGCAGCCTCAGCAAAGCGGCCGTATTGCTGGATATGCCGCAGTCCATGGTCAGTCGCAATATCGCCTTGCTCGAGTCGCAATGTGGTGAACGCCTGTTCCATCGCACCGGACGAGGCGTGGTCCTGACCGAATTCGGTGAACAGCTGTTGCCATGCATATCAGGCCTTCTCGCGGACGCGGAGGGCCTTGCCGACGACATTCGCAACCTGCGTGGAAAACCGGTGGGCGAGGTGGTCGTGGGCATGTTGCCCTCAGCGGTGCGGCGGTTTGCGGGGACGCTGTTTTCCACGGTGCGGGCGCAGATGCCCGGGGTAAGGTTGCATTTGATCGAGGGCGCCAGTGCTCAACTCGAAGAGCAGTTGCACGACGGTCGCCTGGATATGGCGCTGGTGCTGCGCGAGAGCGAGGCGAGCATCGGGCAAGCGCATCTGCTGGCCAGGCTCCCACTGCATCTGGTGGGGCCTGCCGTCGATCCTCTTTTCGCCAGTCGGGACATTCCGTTGAAGCAGTTATCTGGATTGCCCCTGGTCGTACCCGGGCGACCGCATCTGCTGAGGGCCAGGCTCGACCACTTGGCCGCCGATCAAGGTGTCGAATTATCCGTGGCCGTGGAAGCCGATTCCGTCCAGCTGCAGTACGAAGTCGTAGCGGCGGGGGGCGGCTATGCCATTGCGTCGGTGCTGCCGGGCTCGCTGGATCAGCGACTGGTGTCATCGCGAATCGTCGAGCCGGTCCTCGAGCGCTTCGTTGTCCTGGCGGAGTCGCCCCGTCGCCCGGTGACGCGTGCCTCCCGTGAGGTGCGCCGGTTGATCTGCAATCTGTCGATGCCATCGATTTAAGCGATAGCTGCTTTCGCTCCCCAGCAGTATTCGATGGGGGGCGTGCCTCGTAGGGTGTCAGTCAACCAACGATTGATACCGATTGCGAGGTTCGCACCATGCATCACGCTCAAGAATCCCAAGTCATCGCCCCGACGCTTTTCCTCAGCGATGCCGATGTTGCCTCTCTCGCCGATTGGGGCACTGCCGTCGCCGCACTCGCCGAGGCGTATGCCCATCCGACGTCCGACGCGATGGTGCCGCCTCGTTCCATGGCGCGGGGCGACGGGCTCTGGCTGCGCAGCTTGACCGCCGTACCGCCCACGGGCGGCCAGATGGGCTGCAAATTGATCGCCGCTTCCATGCGGGCGCGCTGCGCCAGCTACCTGATCGCCTTGTTCAACCAGCAGACCATGGCCCTCAGTGCGCTGATCGACGGCAACCGGGTGACCGGTCTGCGTACCGCCGCCACCGCTGCGCTGGCGGTCGATTTGCTGGCGCCCAAGCGAGCGCTGCGGGTGGGGGTGATTGGCGCCGGGTTCGAGGCGCGGGGTGCGCTGGACTGCCTCAAGTCCGTGCGCGACGTGTCCCATGTCCGGGTGTTCAGTCCAACGCCCGCGAGCCGTGAGCGTTTTGCCGAAAGCTTCAAGCCCGGGCTGGATATCCAGGCGGTGAGCAGCGCCCAGGAGGCGGTGCGGGACGCTGACGTGGTGATCTGTGCCGCCCGCAGCCGTGATGAGTCTCCGGTGTTGCAAGGCGCGTGGCTTTGCCCGGGCGCCACGGTCGTGTCGTTGGGTTCCACCTTGCCTGAGCAACGGGAGGTTGATCCGGTCACGATGGAGCGAGCCGCCTGCATTGTCGCGGATATGCCGCAAGAGGTGCTCCACGATACCGGTGACGCCATCGCCGCGATCAGTGCCGGCGTGTATGTCGCCGACAAATTGGTCGCGCTGTGGGACCTGGTCGCGGGCCGTGTCACCCCGCGCCAGCAGGCAAGCGACATCGTTCTCTACAAATCGGTGGGCTCGGCGCTGCAGGACGTCGTCATCGCCCAAGCGCTGTACGAGCGCGCCCGGCAACAAGGCCTCGGCATCGAGCTGCCTGCCAGCATTGTCCCTGTCTCGAAATAACCCTCACTGTCCAAAGGAAATCATCATGGCCACATACAAGAAAGCGGACGCCCGTACCTGGGCGCGGGAAAACCTGGTGGGCTGCTCGGCTGTCACCATTCCAAGTTTCAGCGCCGATCTGAAGCGACTCAACGAACGTGGCATTCGCCACGACATTGAACATACGGTCGGCCTGGGCTACAGCGCCACGTTGCTGTGCAGCGAACTGGCGATCTCTCCCCAGGAGAACGCGCAGTTCACGGCCTGGGCCCGTGAGTCGGGGAAAAACCTGATCCTGTTCTTCCATGCTGCTTTTGGCACGCTTGCCGAGAACATCGAGGCGGTGAAGCTCGCCGAGAATGCCGGTGCGGATATTGTCCTGCTGTCCTATCCACCGCAGTTCTGGCCGACCAACGAGCAGGAAATCTACGACTACACCAAGGCGTTCTGCGACGCGACGGACCTTGCCGTGATGCTGTTCCCGATTCCGTTGTGGGGCTTTGAACGGGTGCATCCGGCGGGTATGTCCCTGGAGTTGGTCCGGCGGCTGTTGGCTGATTGCCCGAACATCGCGGCGATCAAATCGGAGCAAGGGTTCCCACTGCCGGCGGGGATTTGCGAGATGTACCACCACTTCCGTGACCAGGTGGTGATCAGTTGCCCGATCGAAGGTGACGCGATTCCCTTGATGAGCCTGATGAAGCTGCAGTTCTCCGGCACCAGCAACACCGCCTGGATGAGCGACTACTACCCGAAAGCGTTCGAACTGGCGCGCACGGGTCGTTTTGAAGAGGCGATGGAACTGTATTGGAAGGTCAATCCGGCCCGCGGTGCCAACGGCGCTGCTGCGCAAAGCTACGCCGGCGGTACCGGTGTGCTCAACCGGACGATGTGGAAATACCAGGACTGGCTCGCCGGCTTCAATGGCGGCCCGTTGCGTGCCCCGGCGATGCGCGTCCCGGATCGCTTCATGAAGTCGCTGCGCCAAGGCTTGGTTGCGTCGGGGTTGCCGGTGACTTCGGACCCGGACAGCGCCTTCATGATCGGGCGCCATCCGTGCTGATGGGGAGGATTGCACAGTGAAACATTTACTCAAGGATCCCACGCTGTGGCGTACCGACGCCTACATCGCTGGACAATGGCTGGCCGAGACGCCGCACGGTCGGTACACGTTGCGCAACCCGGTGGATCAGACGGTGCTGGCCGAGTTGCCGCGCTGTCGCGAAGCTGAAGTCCGGCAGGCTATCGATGGGGCGCACGACGCCTTCGGCCCGTGGCGTCGCTTGACGGCCAAGCGCCGTGGCGAGGTGTTGCGCCGTTGGTATGAGCTGATGGTCGAACATCGCGAGGACATTGCCACGCTGATTACCCTGGAGGAGGGCAAGCCACTGGAGGAGGCGCGCGGTGAAGTCGATTACGCGGCGTCTTTCGTGCGATGGTTTGGCGAAGAAGCCACACGGGTGCGCGGTGATCTGATTCCGGGGGTGAAGGACACTCAGCGCATCGTCGTACTGCGCGAGCCCATCGGCGTCTGCGCGGCGATAACGCCCTGGAATTTCCCGGCCGCGATGATCACGCGCAAGGCCGCTCCAGCCCTCGCGGCCGGTTGCACCATGGTGGTGAAGCCGGCCAGCCAGACACCTTTGACCGCGTTGGCGCTCGCTGAACTGGCCCTGCGCGCGGGTGTGCCGGGCGGCGTTTTCAGTGTCATCACCGGTAATGACACTCGCGACATTGCCGGTGAGCTCACGGCCAACCCGTTGGTGCGCAAACTCACCTTCACGGGGTCCACCGAAGTGGGCCGGCTGTTGTTGGCGCAAGCGGCGCAGACGGTCAAGAAATGCTCCATGGAGCTGGGCGGCAACGCTCCGTTCATTGTCTTCGACGATGCGGATCTCGATGCGGCAGCCGACGGCGTGATGGTGGCCAAGTTTCGCAACGGCGGGCAATCCTGTATCGGCGCGAACCGGGTGCTGGTGCAGTCGGGGGTTCATGACGCATTGGCCGAGCGCATCGTTGAGCGGATGGCGCGCCTGAAGGTGGGCAATGGCCTGGAGCCTGGCGTGCAGGTCGGGCCGTTGATCGATGACGCGGCCGTACGAAAATCCCAGGCGCTGGTGGATGATGCACTGGCGCAAGGTGCCCGGCTGCTGGCGGGTGGCAAACCTCATTCCCTCGGCGGGTGTTTTTTCCAGCCCACCTTGCTCACCGATGTGACCCACGGGATGCGGGTCGCTCGCGAGGAGATCTTCGGCCCGGTCATGCCGCTGGTGCGTTTCGACAACGATGACCAGGCCATCGCGATGGCCAATGACAGCGAGTTCGGTTTGGCGGCGTACCTGTTCAGCCGTGACGCGGCACGCATCTGGCGCAACGCCGCGCGCATCGAATCGGGCATGGTGGGCATCAACTGCGGCCTGATTTCAAATGAAGTCGCACCCTTCGGTGGCGTGAAACAGAGCGGTCTTGGGCGAGAGGGATCCCACCTGGGGATCGACGAGTTCCTTGAAGTGAAATACCTCTGCTGGGATGGCTTGGAAAGCGTGTGAAACCTGTGCCTGGTCCATGGATGCCTGGGCTTGCACCTTCTTGGCTGATGCACCGCCGAGCGCTTTTGTGGCGAGGGAGCTTGCTCCCGCTGGGCTGCGTAGCGGCCCTTTCTTGTGGGCGCTTCGCACCCAAGCGGGAGCAAGCTCCCTCGCCACGGGTTTGGGGTGGCTGGTCATCTGTGGACTGGCCAGACCCATCGCCGGCAGCGATACCTCGGATTGTGCAAAGCGATTTCAGCGCTGATTCCCGATTCGATAGTCTCGAGGCTGATCCGGCATTTTTCGTCGGCATTCTCATGATTCTACAGCGTTGATTCGATGACGCCGCAGAGCTTGTCGGTGCGCCAGGCAATGTCCGCCCGATTGAAATAAGAATAATTAGGAGAGCGCGATGATTGCAGCAGTCAATAAGGTCCTGGTGATCGGAGGCGGGTTTTCCGGTATGACCGCGGCTATCCAACTCGCCCGCCAGGGCGTCGAAGTCGACCTGGTGGAAATAGACCCACTGTGGTGTCCGCTGGGGGCGGGTATCACCCTCAGTGGGCCTACGTTGCGAGCCCTGGATACGATTGGAATCCTTGAGCGGGTGGCTGGGGAAGGGTACCTGTCGACCAACTTCGATGTGTTTTCACCGGCAGGGGAGCTGATCGTGCAATTGGCACTTCGACCTCCGGTCAGCGATAAACCGATCCCCTGTGGCGGCGGCATCCTGCGCCCGGTGCTGGCCCGGATCTTCGCCGAAAAAACCAGGGAAGTGGGCACCCGCGTGCGCCTCGGCATCAGCTACGACACCATCAGCCACCAGGACGATGGCATTGAAGTGTCGTTCACCGACGGGACTTCTGGACGCTATGACCTGGTCATCGCCGCTGACGGTGTGCATTCGCGGATGCGCAAGGAATTTTTCCCGCAAGCACCGTCGCCAAAACCCATCCATCAGAGTGTCTGGCGCGCGGTGCTGAGGCGCCCGCCGGAAATCGTCCGCCCGACTCACTGGCTGGGGCGCACCAAGGTCGGTGTCAATCCGATTTCCGACACGCACATGTACATGTTCCTGATGGAGAACCGCGATTTTTCCGAGTGGATCGATCCGGCCACCTGGCCGGGTGAGATGGCCCGTCTGCTGGGCGAGTTCCCAGCCCCGATCCTGCAAGCGCTGGTGCCGCAGCTGTACGAGTCGGGCGCCAGTATCGACTATCGTCCGCTGGCCAATCTATTGGTGCCGTTACCCTGGCACCAAGGCCGCATCGTGATGATCGGGGATACCGTGCACGCCACCACGCCGCACTTGGCTTCCGGGGCTGGAATTGGCATCGAGAGCGCCATCGTGCTGGCTGAGGAACTGCTCGCCGAAAGTGATCTCCAGACAGCCCTGGCCCGATTCGAAGCGCGACGTTGGGAGCGGTGCCAACTGGTGGTCGAGAACTCCGCGCGTCTGTGCGAGCTGGAAAAGAATGGCGGTGATAAAGACGAGCATGCCCAGATCATGCGCGAGTCCACCGCGCTATTGGCCGAGCCTGTTTGAGCCCGGGCCGGCATAAATAAAAGGACGGCTTTGATAGTCGTCCTTTTTTATTCCGGGCCGGTCCTGATTTCACAATCGTCCGGCGGTAATGGCTGAAGGTCTATTGGCCCAGATCGAGAATGACGACTTCCTTCACGTAGACGAAAAACGATTCTGACGACAGCGCGATCCCTTCGTCGGAAAGCTGCTGGAACAACGACCTCTGGTACTGCCGAAAACCTTGAAGGTCCGCTTCGTTTTCGAACCACAGGCTGGAAACGCCTTCGTAGACGCCTATGTCCGGCCCGAAATAAGACGTCACCCGGTCACCTTCGGGCATATACCGGGCGCGAACGTGCCTGCGCAGAGCCTTCTGGAACGCCGGACATTCACTCGCTGCCGCAGCATGAGCGCGATCCCAGGCGCTGAAAAAAGCCTCGAGCTGCACCGCGGGGTTCTTTTTGAGGAAAAGCATGGCCTTCCAATTCGTGGGCAATGTGCCGGTTTCGGACAGTTCGACCTCATCCATCAGTTGCGCAACCTGTTTGGAAAGGTCAGCGAAGTTCTTGGCATCAGGTCCCGTGGTTTGCTGGGTATAGGGGTCGCTGAAGGTGGCGATCAGGTCCGACATGTTTTCAAAGAACAATTCCGTTATGGAATCCCTGTGAAATGTTTGCGTGTAGGCGTTATCGGAATCGACGCCAAAGGCTGCGTCGATGACGTGGTTCTGGACGTAGCGCTTGACGCCCAGGGGCTTGGCTTGGGCGATCTTTCCGTGCTGGTGCTCTATGTAGTCGAGGAATTCAACATGGGTCATGCCGGGTTTCCTGCGCACAGCGGCTAGCATCTTAATCATGAGCGGACTCTCGCTTTATTATCATCGACGGACTTTTTGACCCTGAAAATATAAGGCGAGGGTCGGGCGGCTAACCAATCGCTATTTCGGCTGCCAGGTATCGCGCAATGCCATGCCTGATCAACTCATTCCCGGGCTTTACCACGCTTCGAAAAAAAACGCCGCCACGCTGTCGATTCGAGTCATCGCCATTCGACTACCCTGTAGAGCCGCCACACGGACGGCCTGATCCATTCATTCCCCAGGAGATATGAGCATGCGATTTATGGTGATCGTCAAGGCCAGTCCGGAGTCGGAAGCCGGAGAAATGCCCAGCGCGGAGCTGCTGGCTGCCATGGGTGCCTACAACGAAGAATTGGTCAAGGCGGGGGTGATGCTCGCCGGCGAAGGCCTGCATCCCAGTGCCCAGGGCGTGCGCGTACAGTTTTCCGGCAAGGACCGGACCGTCGTCGAGGGGCCGTTCGCCCAGACAAGCGAGTTGATCGCCGGGTTCTGGATTTTCAAGGTCCAGTCACTGCAGGAGGCGATCGACTGGGTCAAGCGCTGTCCGAACCCGATGATCAGCGACAGTGAAATCGAGATCCGCCAGATCTTCGAACTCGAGGAATTCGGCGAGAGCTTTACCCCCGAACTACAGGCACAGGAAGAACGCCTGCGGGCGCAGATATCCAGTCAATCGTGAAACGGATGAAAGGAGAGTACACCATGAAAATCATTCCCTACCTGACCTTCGATGGCCGCTGCAAGGAAGCCTTCGCGTTGTACAAGGACGTGCTGGGCGGCGAGCTGTTTTCCATGTCCTTTGCCGAGGCGCCAGAAGATGTCGGCATGCCCAAGGACCCGAACCTGATCATGCACACCTGCCTGACCGTGGGCAACTTCAGCCTGATGGCGTCCGACTGCCCGCCAGGCCAGCCGTATCGCAAGCCGCAAGGCGTGTCGGTTTCTCTCAACGTCGACAGCGTGGAGGAGGCCGAGCGGCTGTTCAACGGCTTGAGTGCGGGTGGCAGCGTGTACATGCCGATGGCGAAGACGTTCTGGGCGGAACGCTTCGCCATGTTCGAAGACCGTTTCGGGATCGCCTGGATGGTCAACTACGAGGGGCGCCAATAGGCCGGGCGTAGCCAGGGTCGCCAGCCTGGACGCGGTCGGCGGCCCGAAAAGGACTTGATAGTTGCAGAACCCGGCTATCCTCTCGGTACTGCATTCTTGGCAAAGGGACGCCATGCCAGACTATGAACGCGCCACCGGCCCTGGATCCCACCTCATTCGGGGTGATCGAACCTGTTTGATCGGGCCGTCGCTACGCTGGGTGACGTCAATTACGGTCTCCTGTTTCCTTGCGGCGACTTCCGGCTACGGCCAGGAGCAACCACACGAAGCGGCTGCCACGGTGACGGTGGCCCAAGCCCAGGAAATCGTAGCCAAGGCCACCCTCGGGGCCGTCCGCTGGAGCGGTCCGCAGGCCGGTCCGCCAGCCCAGCGGGGCAAGAGTATTGCGCTTGTCGCAGAGGACTTGCGCAACGGTGGCATTGTCGGCGTCGCGCAGGGTGCCCGGGAGGCAGCCAGTGCGATGGGTTGGACGCTGAAGATATTCGATGGCGCAGGCTCCGCGTCCGGTCGCGCCAAGGCTTTTTCCGATGCCCTGGCGGCGAAGCCCGATGGCCTTATCCTGTGCGGCTCCGATGCCCTTGAGAACAACGCGGCGCTGATGCGCTTCGCCGACAAGGACATCCTGGTGGTCGGCTGGCACGCCGGGGTGCACCCCGGGCCGATTGACGGTACGCCGGTGGCCATGAACGTCACGAGCGACCCGCTTGAAGTGGCACGGCTTACCGCCATGGCGGCGGTGGCGCAGTCAAACGGACAGGCCGGCGTGGTCATTCTCACTGACTCCAAGTACAGCATCGCCATGACCAAAGCCAAGGCCATGGAGGACGTCATTCGGGCCTGCCAGGGGTGTTCGATGCTGGAAGTGCGCGATGTCGCGATCTCCGAAAGCAGCGAGAAGATGCCTGCCGTGACCAGGGAACTGCTCCAGCGCTATGGCAAGCGCTGGACCCACACGCTGGCGATCAACGATATCTATTTCGACTATTCGATTGCCTCGTTGACCGGCGCCGCGATACCCAGCAATGGCATCAGTCTTTTGTCTGCCGGGGATGGCAGCGCTTCGGCTTTCCTGCGCATCCAGGCGAAAACCTACCAGACCGTTACCGTCGCCGAGCCGCTCAACCTGCATGGCTGGCAAGTAATGGACGAATTGAACCGGTTGTTTGCAGGCCAGCCGGTGAGCGGCTTCATCGCGCCGATCCACTTGGTCAACGCCGACAATGTCGCCTTCGATGGTGGAAAAAAATCCCAGTACGATCCGGATAACGGCTATCGAGACATCTATCGCCGCCAATGGAACCCCTGATGTTGGATATTTTTTCCCGGCTTGGACGCCAGCTCTGGCCACAATCACTCCGCGCCCAGTTCGCGCTGGCGTTTGTGGCGCTGGCGCTGTTGATTCTCGCGGGGGGAGCCACGGCGGTCTATGCGTTGCGCTCCTCGAACAACGCCACTCGCCAACTGACGGATGAGCGGTTGGTCCGCATGCAATATGGCCAGGACATGGTGCAACGTACATTGCTGATCGAACGCCAGACTGACCAGCTCCTGACTACCCGTTCACCAGACGTCCTGCGATCAAGCTATGCCGCGACCGTCGAACAGCTTGGCGCCCTGGACCAACTGGTTCAGCAGTTGACCGCCGCGAACAGTGCCGTAGCGATACTCGATATGCATCAGTCGAGCCAGTTGTTCCGCAATACCGCCACCATCGTTGCACAGTTGCGTGAAAGCCTGCTGCAAACCGAGATTACGTTCGAGCAGGCCCTTGAGGATCGCACCGCCCGGTTAACGGCGGCCAGTACCCCGGCCAGCCTGGAGCGGGCGGTGTTGCTTTTCGATCTGTCGCAGACGGCTGACGGTGAGGCGGTGCAACGACTGCGGATGCGCTATGAACGTTTGTCACCCGAAGCCGCTTCACTTGACGCTGACATGGGCAAGCCCGATCTGTTTTCCCTGCGCGGGACGCTCGTCGATCAGCACAACGTCATAAAGCGCTTCAACGAGGAGTTGCAGAATCAGGCCGGGGTGTTGGTCACCTTGGCCCGTGCGCAGTCGAATGCCTACACCGAGGACTATCGCGCAGCCGTGCAGCGGCTGGTGGGGGACTCGAACCGTAGCCAGCAATGGGTACTGATCATGTTGGGCGCCAGCCTGGTGCTCGCCTGGTTCGTGACCCGGGTCTTCATGGGCCGCCATGTGCTCGTGCGCCTGAATGAGATAAGCCGGCAGTTGCGCCAGGAGCATGCGGACAAAACGCATTTGATGATGGCGGACCATGGGAACGACGAGATCGGCAACATGGCGCGGGCGGTGAATCAGTTTCTTGAGGACCGGCTTCAGTTGGAAAAAAGAACCGCCCAATTGAGCATCGCCACTGAACGGCTCGCCGTGCAGAACAGCCGGCTGGAGCAGGAGGCGATCATTCGTGCCGGACAAGGCCATGTCCTGGAGCTGATCGCCAGGAGCACCGAGCTTGCCGAGGTGCTCGACAGCCTGGCTCACCTGGTCGAGTCCCAGCTGGAGGGCATGATGGTGTCGATCCTCTTGCTGGATGAGGAAGGCAAGCACCTGCACCACGGGGCCGCGCCCAGTTTGCCCAAAGCCTATAGCCAGATCATCGACGGGATCGAAATCGGTCCGAACGTCGGTTCATGTGGTACTTCGGCGTATCGCCGAGAACCGGTGATCGTCACGGATATCCAGCAGGATCCGCTGTGGGAGGCATACCGTTCAATCGCCGAGCCCTACGGGTTTCGTGCCTGCTGGTCGACGCCGATCCTGTCCCATGAGCGAAAGGTACTGGGGACATTTGCGTTGTATGCCAAGACCGTGCGCAGCCCCAGCCGGGCCGAGACGCAACTGATCGATCTGGCGACACCCCTCGCCGGGATTGCCATCGAACGCCAGTTGACGGAAAAGCGCATTCGCTTCATGGGCGATCATGACGTGCTGACCGGGCTGCCGAATCGCACGCTGCTCGAAGACCGTCTCAAGCAGGCCATGCTCTATGCCCAGCGCTATAACCGGCTGGTGACGGTGGTGTTTCTCGACCTGGACAAATTCAAACTGGTGAATGACAGCCTTGGGCACAGTGCCGGTGATGAACTGCTGAAGACGGTGGCCCAGCGCATGGTCGAGTGCGTCCGCCGGACCGACACCGTTGTGCGGCTGGGTGGCGACGAATTCGTGATCATCCTGTTCGACCAGCCCTCGGACCTCGACGGCGTGACGCCCGTCCTGCACAAGCTCCAGGAAGCCATCCTGCAACCGATCCACCTCAGCGGCCATAAACTCCACGTCACCTGCAGCATGGGGCTGGCGACTTACCCTGCCGACGGCGCAGACACCGATACGTTGATCAGCAATGCGGACGCCGCCATGTACCGGGCCAAGGAGCTGGGTCGCAACAGCTTCCAGTTCTACACGAGCGAGATGAACACCCAGGTACAGGGCAAGCTGGCCATGCAGGATGGGCTTCGAAACGCCCTCGACAATGACGAGTTCCTGCTGCTGTACCAGCCACAGGTGGACTTGCAGTCGGGCCAGATCATTGGCGTGGAAGCGTTGATTCGCTGGCAGCACCCCGAGCTTGGCATGGTGTCGCCCATCAAGTTCATTCCCCAGGCCGAAGAAACCGGCCTGATCGTGCCCATCGGCGACTGGGTGATCCACACCGCGTGCCGACAGAACAAGGCGTGGCAGGCGGCCGGCTTGCCGCCGATCACCGTGTCGGTGAACATCTCGGCGCGCCAGTTCGTCGAAAGGAACCTGATCGACCGGGTCAACCATGCCCTGCAGGAAACCGGGCTTGAGCCGATGTACCTTGAGCTGGAGCTGACCGAAAGCCTGATCATGCAAGACCTCCAGCAAGCCATCAGTAAAATGAAGGCGCTGCAGTCAATGGGCACCAGTCTCTCGATCGACGACTTCGGCACCGGTTATTCCAGCCTTGCAGCGTTGAAGAGCTTCCCGATTGCGAGGCTCAAGATCGACCAGTCTTTCGTGCGCGACCTGCCCGACAACGAAAACGACAAGGCTATCGCCACCGCGGTGATTTCGTTGGGGCACAAACTGAACCTCAAAGTGATCGCCGAAGGTGTCGAAACCGAAGAGCAACAAACGTTCCTGCGGGAAAACGGCTGCGATGAAATTCAAGGTCACTTTTTCAGCAAGGCCGTCAGCGCAGAGGAAATCAGCCTGTTGCTGCGTATGCCACGATTGCCTCAGTCAAGCCGCACCCTGAATCCGGACTCGACAGGACAGGCGCACGGTGTAAAACGCCCGGGCCGTCCAATGCCTGGGCGTTAGTTCAGCGTGTCATAGCTTCCCAGCCCAGACCTCAGGTATTCGCGCCGTCCAAGGCAATGCACGCTCCAATTGTCCTGCCAGGCGCAGCAGCATGTTTTCCCGACCAAAACCCGCCGAGAACTGCACGCCGATCGGCAGGCCCGTTTCCGGATCAAATGCCAGCGGCACCGACATGGAAGGGGTCCCCGTTACATTCGCCAACGCAGTGAAAGGCGAGTGGTTGAATACGCGTTCCATCCAGCCCTTGCCATCCAACTGCTCCTGGCCCTCGTTGTACCTACCGATTGCGGGCGGCAGCGCTGGCAACGTCGGACTCAGCAGGATGTCGTATTGGCAGAAAAAGTTACCCAGGCTGCGGGTCACGACATTCCTGTAATGCATGGCCTCCAGCAAATCGATGGCAGTGAGTTCACTGCCCATCCGGTGCAGCGAAAGCGTGGCCGGCTCAAGCGTGCTGGCATCGACGGGGCGGCCGGTTCCAGCGGCGATGGCGTTGATCCAGGCAGCGGTGTTGGCCGACCAGAACCGGGCATTCATCTCGACAAAACCTTCCCAGCCGAGGCCAATGTCCAGGCAGACCTCTTCCACGTTGTGTCCCATGCCTTGGAGCTGGCCGGCCACATGGCGAGTCGCATTGGCAATCGGTGCGGCGCAATGGCTGGCATTCAGTGGATGCAGCAGAAGGCCAATGCGCAGAGCTCCCGGCTCGCGGGTCACTTCCGATAAATAGGCATGCTGCGGCTTGGCGATCTCGAAGGGATCGCCCACGGCTGCGCCCTGGGTAGCATCCAGCAGGGCAGCGCTGTCGCGCACGGTGCGACTGACCACCCCATGGACCGCGAGCCCGGCCCACACCTCATCCACCGCCGGGCCCATTGAAATCCTGCCCCGGCTGGGCTTGAGGCCGAATAACCCAGTGGAGGCTGCAGGAACACGGATCGAACCGCCGCCATCGGTGGCGTGCGCGGCAGGAACCAGGCCCGCGGCGACGGCGGCGGCCGAGCCACCGCTGGAGCCACCCGCACTGCGACCCAGCGCCCAGGGGTTGCGTGTCGGTCCCGAAAAAACCGCTTCGGTGGTAGTGCTGGCCGCCAGTTCCGGTGTGCTGGTCCTGCCAAGAGTGACCAGCCCTGCCTGCCGCAAGCGCGCCATCAGGTTGGAGTCCCCCTCGGCGACACACCCGGCCGCCAGGCGACTGCCCAATTCATTCAGACGCCCCTTTCGGGTCAAGCCCAGGTCCTTGACCAGGAAGGGCACGCCGGCGAACGGCCCGGTAGCGGCCTCGGGTTCATCTTCCCAAACCTCAACGATGGCATTGATCCTTGGGTTGAGCTGTTCGATGGCGGACAGTGCCGCGGCCCGGACTTCGGCTTGGGTGACTTGACCGTTGGCGATCAGCTCAGCCAGGCCCAGTGCATCGTATTTGGCGTATTCAGCGGGTTTCATCACATTCTCCGAGCCAATAGCCTGGCAAAAGCGTTATGATTTACTCATCAGTATCGAGCGATACTGTTCGGTATAGTACGATACCGTTGAGTATTTAAGTCAAGCGGAGATCTCATGCGGCCCGAACGAATTCCCCAGTTGGCCCCTCGAGAAAGGATTCTCGATGCAGCCGAGGAACTGTTTTTTACCGAAGGCATCAGTCGGGTGACGGTGGATGCCATTGCGGCAAAGGCCAAATCGACCAAGATGACCGTCTACCGCCATTTCGATTCGAAAGACGCGCTGGTGCTTGAGTGGCTGCGGTTGCTCGTCGAGCAATACTCCGACATTTTCGAAACCCTGGCCGCGCAGCGCGCCGGTGATCCCAAGGCGCAGCTTCTCGGCTTTGCCGAGTTCATCGCACAGGACTTGTCGGCCTCATCCTATCGGGGTTGTCCGTTCACCAATTCATTGGCAGAGATCCCTGAGCGGGCACATCCGGCCCGCGCCCTCATCGAAGAGCACAAAAAACGTCAGTTCCTCCGGTTGGTGGCGCTCTGTGTCGAAGCCGGCCTGGCCGAGCCGAACCAAGTGGCGATGGAACTCACCTATTTGATGGAGGGGGCCCAGGTCGTTGCGCAGAACAACAGCATCGAGGGCGTCGGCGAAAACCTCGTGGCGATGGTTCGGAAAAAAATCGCCGGTGAATCGAGAGACCCTGCAGCGTGAAAAAAATCATTCGAGTCGATGACCTCCAGGTGTTCGTGGCCACGACGGACGTCGGCAGTTTTTCAGCGGCGGCACGGTTGCTGGACATTTCTCCTGCACTCGCGAGCGTCGCGGTGCAACGGCTCGAAGCCAGCCTGGGCGTGCGGTTGTTCGTGCGCTCCACGAGGCGGCTGCGTCTGTCGGATGACGGCGAGCGCTACCTGGCGCATGCGCGGCAGGCATTGGAAGCGTTGGGGGACGGCGAGCTTGCCCTGGCCCAGGGACGCGACGAAGTGGCCGGGACGCTGCGGCTGTCCATGCCTTCGGACATCGGGCGCAACCTGTTGCTGCCGTGGCTGGATGAGTTCCAGCAGTTGCACCCCAAGGTGCTGTTGCAGTTGCGCGTCAGCGACCAGGTGGCGGATCTGTTCAGCGAGCACCTCGACGCGAGCATCCGCTACGGCCAGTTGGCCGACTCGAGCCTCGTGTCCTTGGCGCTGGAGCCTTCCAACAGGCGGACCGTGTGCGCATCCCCGGACTACATCGCACGCCATGGCCGGCCACAGACGCCCGCCGAGTTGAGCCGGCACAATTGCCTTCGTTATGTGATGGGGGACCAGACGTTCGAACGCTGGAGTTTCCAGACGCCCAGAGGTGTGGAAACGGTCCAGGTTGCCGGAAATCGCATCAGCGATGATGCGGATATTGTCAGGCGCTGGGCGGTGTCGGGGCAGGGGATCGTCTACAAATCCAGGCTCGACGTCATGGACGACCTGCGCAGTGGCCGCCTGGTGGAAGTTTTCCCGCCGGACTATGGCCAGCCAGCACCGCTCCAATTGGTGTGCGCCCACCGAACTTCTCTGACCCCTGCGGTGCAGATGTTGAGGGCTTTTCTGGCAGTGCGTTTCGAACGTTACGTGAGCGCGTGAACGACAACGGCGCACATCACATCGGCGTTATCGGCTGTCAACCATGCCCAATTCATCAGTACGCAACGTCAACACCGAAAAGCCGGAAGCTGTCACCGCCACGGTATGTTCGAATTGCGCGGAAAGCGCCCCGTCCTTCGTGACCACGGTCCATCCGTCGGCCTCGGTCCTGACGTGCGGCGCACCCTGGTTGAGCATCGGTTCGATGGTGAAGACCATGCCTTCACGCAGGACGAGCCCGGTCCCCGGCCTGCCGAAGTGCAGCACCTGGGGTTCTTCGTGCATTTGCCGGCCGATGCCATGGCCGCAGTATTCACGGACCACCGAATATCCGTTGAGCGTGGCATGGCGTTGGATGGCTGAGCCGATGTCGCCCAGGCGTGCCCCCGGGCGCACGCTGCGGATGCCTTTCCACATCGCTTCGTAGGTGACCCGGACCAGTTTCCTGGCAGTTGGATCGACGTTGCCGATCAGGTACGTCTTGCTGGAGTCGGCGATATAGCCGTTCTTCTCCAAGGTGATGTCGAGATTGACGATGTCGCCGTCTTGGAGCACCTGCGAGCGCGACGGCACTCCGTGGCAGACCACCTCGTTGATCGAGCAGTTCAGCACGAAGCCATACCCGTACTGCCCTTTGCTGGCAGGGCGGGCCTGGAGGTCCCGGACAATCATATGCTCGACCATTTCATCGATCTGAAGCGTCGACAAGCCGATCAAAGAGGTCCGGTCCAGCCGCTCGAAGACTGACGCCAGCAGCCGGCCGGATTCAGCCATCAAGGCCACTTCCTCGGGTCGCTTGATCATTGATAGCTGGCCTCCAGTGGCTGCGCGGTGACACCGGCGTCACTGAGCTCGCGCTGGATGATCTCGTTGAAGCTGAGGGTCGGGCTGGTCTCGCACAGCATGCCGACCTTGATCCAGAAGGCCGCCTGCGCGTTGATCGAGCGGCAGGACACCTTGGTTGCCTTGCGCAGCTGATCGTGGAGTTCGTCGTCGATGTTGACAATGCCCATGTGTAGCTCCCATATGAAACGTAGGTGAAGCATATGCGTTTCATATATTCATGGGCCAGCGTCTTTTTTCCTGCCGCTCCTCAAGGGACTGGTTAGGCCAGGTCCTCGACGCGTGGCAAGATCCTACACGCGACGCGCTTCATCTCCACCACCGTCATGCTCCATTCATTGGCGACGAGCGTTGTCGCGCTGGCGATAGAACTCCGCCCTGCGCCTGGCGTCGTCACGCTGGCTCTGCTCGTAATGCCTGCGTTTTTCACGAGCCATTGCCTCCTGGGCCTTTTGGTGCGAGTCATTCTCCCGTTCGGTTTTTTCCGCTTCCCGCTGTTGTGCCCAATAACGCCGGTATTGTTCCCGGGCCCGGTCGAGGTCTTCAGCATGGGTCTGCTGCGCCGTCACGCACATGATTGCAAAGGCGAGGGTGGTGAGGTGGCGCATGGGAAAACGTCTCCAGTGAGGCGGCAAGCACCGCGCATCCGGTAGACATCTGTTTCTGGAAAAGTTGCCTCTGGAGAATGCTCTGGGCCCTAGCGCAACAGGTGCACGGTCAAGCCCACCAGCGCACAACCGAGCAACACTTGGATCACGCCGCGCTTGAAGCGAAACAGCGCGATCGCCGCCGCCAGCGCAATCAGTGCCGAAGGCCAGTCAAGGCTTCCACTGAATCCGCTTGGCCAGAGCACGTGATAGCCAAAGAAACACGCGAGGTTGAGGATCACCCCGACCACCGCCGCGGTAATCGCGGTAAGTGGTGCGGTGAACTTGAGTTCGTTGTGGGTCGATTCCACCAGCGGGCCGCCCGCCAGGATGAACAGGAAGGAGGGCAGGAAGGTGAACCAGGTCACCAAGGCTGCCGCAACGGCACCCGCCAGGAACACCTGGTCGGCGCCAAACACCTGCGAGACATAGGCGCCGACAAACCCGACGAAAGCCACCACCATGATCAGCGGTCCGGGCGTGGTTTCGCCGAGCGCCAAGCCGTCGATCATTTGGGTCGGGGTCAACCAGCCGTAGTGGCCGACCGCGCCTTGATAGACATAAGGCAGCACTGCATAGGCGCCGCCGAAGGTCAGCAGGGCAGCTTTGGTGAAGAACCAGCCCATCTGCGTCAACGTGCCTTCCCAGCCGAACAGCGCGGTGAGCAAGCCCATCGGCAGGCTCCACAACAACACACCCAGCAACGCCAGGAAGGCGAGCCTCGGCCAACTGAATCGGGCGTGTTCGGGCGTGGGCGTTTCGTCATCGATCAGGGCCGGGCCGAACGACTTTTTCGCGGCGCCATGTCCGCCGACCTGGAATTTCTCCGGTGCCAAGCGGCCACCAACGTAACCAATGCATGCGGCGCCCAGCACGATCAGGGGGAAGGGCACGTTGAACGCGAAGATCGCCGTGAACGAAGCCGCGGCGATGGCCCACAGCCAATTGTTCTTCAATGCCCGCGAACCGATTCGATGCGCCGCCTGAACGACGATCGCCGTGACAGCGGGCTTGATCCCATAGAACAGGCCGGCCACCACCGGGACTTCGCCGAAGGCGATGTACATCCAGGACAGCGCGATCAGGATGAAGAGCGAGGGCAGGACGAACAGGGCGCCGGCGACCACGCCGCCCCAGGAACGATGCATCAGCCAGCCGATGTAGGTCGCCAATTGCTGGGCCTCGGGCCCGGGCAGCAACATGCAGTAGTTGAGCGCGTGGAGAAAGCGTCGCTCGGAGATCCAGCGTCGCCGCTCGACCAGCTCCTGGTGCATGATCGAAATCTGCCCCGCGGGGCCGCCGAAACTGATGAAACCCAGTTTCAGCCAGAACCAGAAGGCAACGCGCAAGCTGATGGGCTCAGGTCTCGGAAGATCGGTTTCGACGGCAGATTTGGCAAGCTCGGGATTCATGAGCGACAGCTCGGAAAAATGAGATGTCGCTACAGTATCGGTTCATCGAAAAATGGAAAGCTATTTGTCGTGATGGGAAGCAATGGCCTCCCACCGGTAGAACACAACACCCGAGCATTCAGGCGTTGCCGACAGCCTCGCGGACAAAGTCTTCATAGGTGCGCAGCGGCCGGCCGAGGATGGCTTGCAATCGCTCAACGGTACCTGCCTCGGCTTGCATGCCGAACCTTTGGATACCGGCCATCATCAGGCGCATGTCATAGGCCAGCCAGCCTGGGCCGAACGAGGCCATTTGCGCTTCGAAGGCGGCCACGTCGTCGCCGCCATAGGCGACCTCGCGACCCAGGGCTGAACGCCAGGCCTGCGCCACGGATGCACCGGTCAAGGCGCGCGGGCCGACCAGTTCCAGCGTGACACGTTCAAGCGCAGCAGGCGCCCGGTCGCGCCGCAGCAACTCGGCGACGGCGACATCGGCGATGTCGCGCACATCGACCATCGAGACACCCGCCGAGCCGATCGGCATCGGGTAGACCCCGTAGTCCTGGATGGTCTGCTGGACCATGAGCTCGTTCTGCATGAAGTACGCCGGGCGCAAGACAGTCGCCGGAATGTCGAGACTGTCGATCATGCGCTCCACCGTGTGCTTGCCGGTGAAGTGCGGAACATTAGTGAATTTGTCGGCGTGTATGACCGACAGGTAGACAATGCGCTCGATGCCGGCCTCTCGGGCCAGGTTCAGCGCGATCAATGCCTGTGTCACTTCGTCCGGCGTGACGGCATTGAGCAGGAACAGCGTGCGCACCGAGGCAAGGGCTGCGCGCATCGAGGTTACGTCCGTCAGGTCGCCGACGACTTCGGTGACGCCTGCCGGAAACTCCCGCTTGGCGGGCTGGCGCACCAGCGCTTTTACATCGGCGCCTTGCTCGGCGAGTCGTGCGGTGATGAGTGAACCAATGGTGCCGGTGGCGCCTGTGATCAAAATGCTCATGGATGAATCTCCTGTCGCGGCTATCAAGGGGGGATTTCGATTGCAGTGAGCAGACGATAGGCCGTTGCAGCGGTAAAACGAAGACGCCAGAATGCAGACACCTCGTTTCAAAAGTGGAACAGCATGAACCTGAACGCGTTGATCGATTTTGCGCTGGTCGCCACCCATTCAGGATTGGGAAAGGCCAGCCGTGCCAGCGGCCGGTCGAAAGCTACGCTGTCGCGCCGCATCGCCGAGCTGGAAGAACAATTGGGCGTCAGGCTGATCGAGCGCAGTGCCCGGGGACTGAAGCTGACCGAAGCCGGCGAAATGCTGATTGCCCGGGCCGAAGGTCCGCTGGGCGAAGTCATCGAAGCCATGACCGCGGCCCAGGAAGGCGTCTCGACGCCGCGTGGGCGTTTGCGAGTGGCGGCTCCGGTGTTGTTTTCGCAACTGGCGATGGGGCGCATCGGGGCGGAGTTCTGCGCGGCTTATCCGCAGGTGTCGATCGAAGTGCTGGCGGAGGATCGCCTGGTGGACTTGGTCGAGGAGCAATTTGACGTCGCCATCCGGATCAACCCACGCCCGGACAGCAATCTGGTCGGGCGCTGCTTCGCCAAGGACCGGTTGGTGGTCGTGGCCGCGCCTGGTGTCGCCAAGCCAGAACCCGGCGCAGTCAGCGCCGTTCCCGCTATCGTGTTCTCCAACTTCCAGCCGACCCAGTGGAACCTCGACGATGGGCGCCTGATCCTGGAGCCGATCCCCAGGCTCTGGTTTTCCTCGTTCCTGATGATTCGCGACGCCGCGGTGGCCGGTGGTGGAGCGGCACTTCTTCCGCAGTCCATTGCCTGGAGCCAACTGGCCCGTGGGGAATTGGTTCAGTGGGGGACAGTGTCGACGGTCGAAGCGCAGCTTTGGGTCCTGCACACTTCCAGGCGCCTGGCCGCTCCGAAAGTCCGGGCATTCGTCGATTTCATGTGCGCCCGGTACCCGGACATGTCGCTGGTACTGGAGGGATGACGCGAAGCGTTTACGCCCAACTCAGGGTAGAGGCTGCTCCTTGACCTTGGTTGAAACGACCGCGTCGTAACTTCCAACGGGTTTCACTTCGTTGGAAACCCATAGCCGCTCGCTGCGGCACTTATATTTAACGCCTTTGCGCGGCGTTATGTCCTTGGCCGTTTCAATGCAGATTTCCCTGGATGCGTAGGTCGGCCCGGTTTTTCGCTCTTCCACACAGCCTTCCATGCCACTACAGATCGTCATGACAAGAAAATAGACAGTCATCATCCTAATGTTGCTCCATTGAGCGATGCGGTTATTACGTCCTGTGTCAGCGCGGTTTGGCGCCTGAACGCACAGCGATTTCCCGGCGGATGATGAGCCTGCCTTCAAACCTTCAGCAATGGGACGCCTGTGCCATCTGTCGGGAAAATGGCACCTTATTTAAAAGTTTTTACATGTGGGTGTTTGGTGACGGATTGTTGGCGCCATGAAGGGCGCTTTTATGCGATTTCAGGGCTGCATCCGGCTTTGGCACCGATTCAAAAAAATGCCCTGTCATATAAGAAAAAACCTTCCACGCCAACGCGTTTTATCTGCATTCGACGGATCTTTGTGTTGGCCGATAGTTTCAGGAAAAGTTGCTTGGGAAAGTCCCTTTGATAAATACCTGATGGTGTTTTTTTAGGACTATGTGGACAAAATCTGTCCACTTGTCAACGTAATTACAACCCCTATTATTGGCCCACTGAGTCGCCAAGAAGAGGGTGTTATGGAGCAGTTATTTGAAGGTTGCGTAAAGGTAATCGTTCCCTGTGGTTCTTTGGGAGCAGGTGTTCGCGAAGAAGAAATTGAATACGGGTTGGCGGCAGGGGCCCAAGTCATTGCCACGGACGCAGGCTCCACGGACAGCGGTGCGGCCTATCTCGCACTTGGAAAGTCCAAGAACAATCGCGGTGCAGTCAAGCGCGACCTGACCATTCTAATGAAGGCGCAGGCCAAGTCCGGTGTACCGATTATTGTGGGGACCGCGGGGCAGGCGGGCGGCGATCTCAATCTGGATTGGACGCGGGATATTGCCGTGGAGATCGCGCGGGAGTTGGGCGTGTCGCCGAAGATTGCGCTCATTTATTGCGAGCAGGACAAGCAGACAATTAAACGCTTGAATGCGCAAGGTCGTATCAAGCCGCTCCCACCTCATACCGAGCTGGACGATGAGACGGTGGACAGTTGTGAGCACATTGTCGCGGCACTCGGCGTGGAGCCCTTTCTCGCTGCGCTGGATGCAGGCGCCGATATCATATTGGCCGGCCGCTCGACCGATACCGCAGTCATCGGCTGCTACCCCATCTGGAAAGGCGCGCCTTGGGGCCCGTCGTGGCACGCCGGCAAGACCGGGGAATGTGGCGTGCAGTGTGCCGTCAACCCGACGCTGGGGTCGGGCATCTTGTTGAGCGTCGACGCGAATGGCTTCGAAGTCGAGCCGCTGAGCCAGGACAACCAGTGCACGCCCCACAGTGTCTCGGCCCATATGTTGTACGAGAACAGCGACCCGTTTCGGTTGCTGGAGCCCGGCGGCATCTTGAATGTTGCCGATGCGCGTTACACCGATTTGAATGGCCGTGCTGTCCGGGTAGAAGGCTCGCGGTGGGAACCCATGCCGTACACCATGAAGTTGGAAGGCGCCGCGGCCGGTATGTATCAGACCATCATGTTGGTGGGCATCCAGGATCCCGACGTGCTCAAGGATATTGACGGTTTTCATGATCGTTTGCTGGACGCGCTCTATAAAAGAACCCGGCAATCCATTCCGTCCGAGGAGTTGGGTGAATTTCATATTTCCCTGCGGATGTATGGATGGAATGCTGTTACCGGTGTAAAGCCCGCCGCTGGAACATTGCCGCCACCTGAAATAGGCATGTTATTTGTGGCAACCGCTGCCACTCAGGAAATGGCCAATACCATTGCTCACGCCTGTAATCCTTATTTCTTCCATTATCCAAGTGTCATGGGCAAGGAACTGCCGTCCTACGGATTTGCCTTTACGCCGGCTGATATACCTCGCGGGCAGATATTTGAATTCAAATTGAATCATGTGGTGCAACTTGAAGATCCTTTGGAGTTGGTCCGCTTGGAGTGGATTGATTTATCGGATAGATCGATGGCTGTAAAGGAGCTTGCATAATGACCAAGTTGCGTGATGTCTGCCGACATGTGCGATCCAAACAGGCGGGACCGTTCTGGATCACGTTCGATGTCTTTTTCAACGGGCGCGAGAGTTTCGAGCGCTATAGCGACTGCGCGGCGCTGTCCCCGGCGCAATTCGCAAGTCTCTACGGAGCTGATCCCGAACGGGTCAAGCGCATCGCCGTGCCCGACCTGGAAATGGTCAAGATTTCCTATCCCCGTGCAACGCCCCAAGGCGGAATGGTCGAGCGGGACATGCACGCCGGCCAGCAATATGTGCGCCTGCTCGATGTGGTGATCGACTGAGGCTGCGGTGCCCCGCGCTTTGACATAGTCGCCTCATGGACGAGGCCCATCCAATTCAACCCCCTGAGGTCATCATGACGGACTCGACCGTTGCGAGGCGGCTCGCGCGCTACGCCTGCGAATTCCGGGAGCAGCGACTGCCCGAAGACATCATCAAGCTGGTACGCCAGCGTTTTATCGATAGCCTGGCGTGCGTGCTGGGCGCCTACGGGGCTGATCCGGTCAAGGCAGCGTTGTGTTACGCCGCCGCGAATACGGCGCAATCCTCCAGCGTATTCGGCACCCGCCTCAGGACGACAGCCGAAATCGCCGCCTTCACCAACGGCCTGATGGTTCGTTTCCTGGACTACAACGATGGCTACATGGGCTTGGAGCCCGGCCACCCGAGCGACAACATCCCGGCCTGCCTGGCGCTGGCGCAAGCCGAAAACGCAACCGGCGCCGCGCTGGTCTCGGCCATCGTCCTGGCCTATGAAATCCAGATGCGCCTGCAGGATGCGGCCAGCTTGAACAAGCGTGGTTGGGACCACGTCAACTACATCAACATCGCGATGGCCGCAGCGGCTTCCAACCTGATGAAGCTGGACGTGGTGCAAACCGAGCAAGCCATCAACATCGCCCTGAGTGGGCACCTGGCAATGCGCCAAGTGCGCAGCGGTTCGCTGTCCGATTGGAAGGGCTGTTCCGCAGCCAATGCGGCGCGCAACGCTATTTTCGCAGCGCAGTTGGCGCGTCATGGCATGACAGGGCCGTCGCCGGTGTTTGAAGGCGAGATGGGCTTCTTCAAACAGGTTTCGGGGCGATTCGAGCTGGATGTTGATCGTTTCGGTACACCCGACAATGGCGACTACGCCATACGCCGCTCCCTGACCAAGACGTTTCCCACCAATGGCGAGCTGCACACGGCCGTCTGGGCGGCTCTGGATATCCGCAAGCGGATTGACGGTGTGAAGGACATTGCCGCGATTTCAATCGAAACGTCCGAATTCAACCGTCGAGTGCTCGCCGATACCCCTGAGAAATGGTTGCCGAGAACCCGCGAAACGGCTGACCACAGCTTGCCTTATAACGTCGCCCGGGCGTTGCTGGACGGTGACATCTCAGTCGGCTCCTACGCCGCTGAGAAGATCGCCGACCCTGCGGCGATTGCCTTGATGGAGAAGACCAGTGTCGTCGAGGACCCGGCGCTGACGGCGCTGTTCCCACGGCACCTTGCCAACCGTGTTCGCGTGACCCTGGTTTCCGGCGAGCAAGTGGTGAGCGAGATGATCACCGGGCCCGGATCGGTAGAAACGCCGATGACCGATAGCGACTTCGAACGCAAGTTCCGGCGCATGGCGATGCCGCATATCGACGCATCGGCACAGGCCGCGGTGCTTGAATTCGTGGCGAGACTTGAAGATCAAACCGAGTTCGAGTCGTTGTTCACCGCGATGGCTGTTTCCTAGCAGTGCCTGCGCTCCAATGGCATAGCCCAAAGGAGCGCCCGAGGCGGAATCAGCGGCGTCCGGTATGGGTCGCCGTTGGCAACATCCCGGTGTAGCGAGCGCGAGGCCGGCCCTCGTGGTGCTGGTTGTATTGCTCACTGGCGTGGGCAATCCAGCCGATGGAGCGTCCTACGCCTCCCAATGAAATTTCCTGCCCGTGCAATCCCAGTTTCCTGCCGATGAAGCTCACCATGAGAATGAATTCCGGTGGGTACGCCACGAGCTCCGAGGCCACCGAAAAAGCCTTTTGCAGCTTGATGAACTCGCTGTCGCCATCGAAGGCGGCGGTCAGCGCGGCCAAGAGATTGCTGGCCCGCGGGTCGTTGATCGAGTGGACGTTGGGGCCGAATCCGACGATGTGTCCGTCCTGGTTGTAGCGCTGCAAGATCGGCCGCGTAGGGTCTACGGCGGTACAAATCTCTTCGATCATCCGGCTGGCTGCCTCATTCCTGCCATAGGCGACCTTATGGCCCCGTGCGGCGGCGAGTGCGGCGATAACGGCGTAGTACGGGGTGGCGCCGGTCGTGGCGGCGACGCGGACGCTGTGGGTGGTGTGGTCCAGCTCATGGTCGATACTGAGGATCAGCAGGCGACGAATCAGATCGGCATGGGCGGGCGGGGCACCGCAAGACCGGGTGATGAACTCGTGCAAGGGTTGCGTGCTCGGCTCGGTCGCCCCTACGACCAGCGCGGCAAACCATCTCACGACATCGGCGCCTGTACGGGCGTAGCTGTCGGGGGATAGGTCGAACGCCTTGGGGTTCTCTCGCTGAACCAGGGGGAAAAGCGCGATGGCTTTTTCCTGGGCGGACATATGCTCATAAATCTTCAGCAGTTGGACGCTGTCCTTCGGGGCCCGAGGCAGCGACTCGCCGAATGCCGAAGGCACCTGCCAGATCAATTCGGCCACCTCTTCGACCGTTGCGCGTTCAGCGAGCTCGACGACGTCATGGCCGCGATAAAAAAGCCCATCATCGGTGATCAGCGTAATTGCACTGTCCGACGGCGGGGAGCGTTTCGCCACGGGTTTCTCGGCGGCCGGGACTTTCACGAGCCGCTGGATATCCTCGGCCCAATAGCGACGTTTGGGCGTCCCGGCAATTTTGATGGAGCGAATATTCTTGCGACTGACGTAGGCGTACAGCGTTGGCAGGCTGACCCGGAGCAGGGCGGCCGCCTCGTCTGCGGAGAGGTAAAGGCCTTCTTGTTCTGGCATGACGGGCCCACTCAAGTTGATTGAAAGGCGTACATGTTTATTAGATATGCCGTCATGTCGTCAATGTGTATTGGCGGAAAAATCCCAGTCTGGGTTTGTGAGGCGACTGACGGCTGATAAGCCCGATCCAGCCGGGATGTTGACGAAAAAAATCAAGATTTACAGGGTTTCACCCCCTATGTAGATTTCGGCTGCGCAAGAGATGTTCACATTGATTTCGATGCATCGATAAAAATAATAACGAAAAGGTGAAACGCATGGCTTGGTTAGGTTTCGCAATGGTCGTCACGTTTATGGCACTGATCATAAGCAAGCGGCTTTCTGCTGTGACGGCACTTATCCTGATTCCGGTTGCCTTCGGGCTGGCCAGTGGGGCAGGACCGGAACTGGGCGGGATGGTGATGAATGGCGTGAAGCAAGTAGCGCCCACTGCATTGATGCTGATGTTTGCAATCCTGTATTTCGCAATCATGTTCGACGCTGGGCTCTTCGAACCCGCCGTGCGACGCATTCTTCGCTACGTAGGCAATGACCCCCTTAGAGTGGTACTTGGCACTGCACTGCTGGCCACGGTTATTTCTTTTGATGGGGATGGCGCAACGACGGTCCTGATCGTAACGACCGCATTCCTGCCGCTTTACCTGCGCCTCGGAATGAACCCGCTTATTCTGGCGTTGATGCTCTTGCTGACAAACACGGTGGTCAACCTGATTCCGTGGGGAGGGCCGGTCGCCCGCGCCGCCAGTGCACTTCACCTCGATGTGGCGCAGATGTTCCTGGGGTTGGTGCCGGCAATGTTCGCCGGACTTGCCTACGCGTTTCTCGTGGCGTTCTGGATAGGCCGCAAGGAACGGCGCCGCTTGGGATGGACGCCCGGTACCCAGGACGCCGCACCGGAGGAGGCCGCGTTACCGACCGTGCAGAGTGAAACCCATCGACCGAAACTTTTCTGGATCAACCTGGCGCTTACCGCCGGCCTCATGTATTCGATGGCGACAGGGCTGGCACCTTTGCCGATGTTGATGATGGTAGGGTTTTCCCTGGCGCTGTTGATCAACTATCCGCGCCTGGCGGAGCAGAAGGCGAGAGTCGCGGCACACGCGGAAAGCGTGCTGATGGTGATCGCGCTTATATTTGCCTCAGGTGCCTTCACGGGGATTTTGTCAGGCACCGGGATGGTCGACGGCATGTCAGAGAAAATCGTCCAGCTGATTCCCGAGGGCGGTGGCCAATACTTCGGCATCATTACCGCACTGGTTGCCTTGCCGCTTAATTTCCTGCTGTCCAATGACGCGTTTTTCTTCGGTATCTTGCCGGTGCTCGGGGCGGCGGCTGCCGAATACGGCATCGACCCGATGCATATCGCGCGCGCGGCGGTGCTGGGGCAACCGGTCCATGCATTAAGCCCATTGGTTGCGGCGGTTTATCTCATTAGTGGAATCATCAAGCGTGACATGGGCGATATGCAACGCTATTGCCTGCTCTGGGCCATAGGCAGCAGCCTTGTCCTGATTATAACGGCCGCTATGACGCGGGCAATTATCTGATCAACTAGTTCACTGCGCCGAAGTTTCAAGGACGCCTGTTCGCGTCTGCTCACGTCAAAATAAAAATAATAGATGAGGTGGTCGATGAAATCGATTAACGCCGTCGCTATGACGTTGCTGTCGACATTGTGTGTGTCTGATGTTTGTCTTTCAGCAAGCATCAGTAATCCAGACAGGTTTCAGCATGAAGGCAAGTTGAATGCGTATCTTCGTTCGATGTATATCAATACGCGGATATCCAATGACTTGATTGAAGACCGTTTTGGAGGATTTCCCGACGGTGCCGAATTGGGAGGGACAGGGATCGGCGCGATCCTGGATTACAACTCCAGTTATTGGGCCGGGGTCGTCGGGTTTGACGCGTCGTTGTACGGCGTGGCGATGATCGATTCGAAAGATAACGGTCGAGACTTGTTTGACGACTCCGATGGTACTAACGGCGGCTTCGCCAAAGTCGGACAGGGTTATTTCAAACTGCGTTATGAAGGGGACGGTTGGAACGCCGACTCCCAGATAGGCCGGGGCCGGTTCGATGCGGGGACGTTGGTCACTCTCGATACTCGGATTGTGCCGGGTTCCTATCAGGGCGGCCGGGCCCACCTGAATTTCACCGACATGGGTATTGGCCCGCTACCCGGTACGCTGGGGTTCGAAACCGCGTATATCAACCGTACTTCGCCTCGGGACCGGGAAGAGTTCGAGCACCTGCTGAGCCAGACGGGGGAGGAAATAAAGGACCTGTATACCTACGGCATCAATTACGATTTGAAAGCCGTTGAATTGGGTTACGCCCATGGCGTGGCGCGGGATTTCAATGAAAACACCCGTTATGGGCTGACATTGAAAGCACCCCTCGGCGACAAGGCCGGTGTGGTATTGGACACTCAATATTACCAATTCAAAAAAGCCGGGCGAATCTGGGAGCGTGATTGGGAGGCCGGCGAGGCCGCTTATGATGATGACGCGAGCTGGTTGAATATCAACTTGGGTTTATTGCTCGATAAGTTGCGTCTGGGCGTTTCGTTTTCCGAGACAAATGCCAAGTTGAGCAATGGGCAACTGGGTTACGCCTATTTCGATCATGGCGACAATGTCGACGGCAGGATGGACGCCTGGACGCGCTCCGGTAATGACTTCAATAACCATGGCGAGCGCACTTGGCAACTGGGTGCCGAATATGACCTGGGCGGGCATTCGTTATTGGGAACATCGCTGGACGGTTTTAAAGTCATGGCCATCTATAAACAAGGCGCGTTTGACGCCACCGATCCTTTCAGTGGTCGCCGAACCGATGTGCATGAACGGCAGAACGAATACCGCCTCTATTATCGCTTCGACGAAAAGGAATACGCCGGACTTTCAGTGGGTTTGATTTATATCAACTACCGGATTGACCAGGACTTTGTCGCACTTGTCTCCGCGCAACCCGACAACGTCGTGAGCGGTTCTGAGGCGCGGGTCTATCTGGATTATGCATTTTGACCGTTGAACCTATATACCGAGAGACCGGTGATGCTTAAATCTCGTCATAACGTAGTGGTTACACAGCGATTCTTCGACTCAACGGCTGCTGATTTCCTGGACCACCATGGTTGTAATGTCGTGGTCGCGGACCTGCCGCCGGGACAAGCCGATGGCGACTTGAGCGAATCCCAACTGATCGGGCTCCTCGCCGACGCCGACGCTTGGATTGTCGGCCACGCGAATATCACCGCAAGTCTGTTGAGCAGGTTACCGCGCCTGCAAGTCATCGCCCGGCGTGGCGTGGGTTATGAACGGGTCGACACGGCAGCGGTGGAGGCGGCGGGGAAAGTGGCGACCATCGCGATCGGCGGTAACGACGCCAGCGTTGCCGACCACACCGTTGCGTTGATGCTCGCGGTGTGTCGCCAGCTCAAGCAATGCCAGAAGGGCTTGTCCGCCAATGATTGGTCGATCCCCCTGGGCGGTGATTTGTACCGCAAGACGGTTGGCATCGTCGGCTTGGGCCGGATCGGCCGGGGCGTGCTGCAGCGCTTGTCCGGGTTTGAGGTGAAACCGCTGATCCACACCTCCCGCCCCGACAGCGCCCAAGCCGAAGGTAGCGTTGTGGACCTGGAGACGCTGCTGAGGGAAAGCGACTTCGTCACGCTCCATGCGCCGCTCAATCCCGAGACCCAGGGGATGATCGATGAGCGGGCGCTGAAATGGATGAAGCGTTCCGCGGTGCTGATCAATACCGCAAGAGGCGGGTTGGTGCGCGATGCGGAACTGCTCAAGGCCCTGACGGAAAAGCGACTGGCAGGGGCGGGGCTCGACGTCTTTGAAAGCGAGTCCAATCCCGCGCTGTCGCCCGTTACTGAACAACTCATCCAACTGCCGAACGTGGTCGTGACGCCCCATGTCGGGGCCTCGACGGTCGAGGGGCTCAACCGTACCAATCTGATTGCCGCCCAATGTGCTGTGGCTGTGCTGGAAGGGCGCAGCCCACCCGGCCATTGCGTTATCGCGGACGGGCGTCGAACCGTCGCACAGGGTGAACAGCCATGAGTCCTGGCGAAAACCTGTCAGCGGACTCACGCCCGCCGGTTCATCCTGACTTGCTGGCAGTGGCGGCGTCGTTGCGCGAGGCCGGCCTGCTGCCTGTGGTTCATGGCGATGTGCAAAGCGTCCGGGCGCAGTTGGAACGGATCAATGCCTGGGCGGCGCAACCCAGCGTCGCTCTGAGCTACGAGCGCACGTTGGGGTTTTCCGTTGACGGTCGGACGGTGCCGTGCAAGCTCTATTGGCCGGAGGGCGATGAGACGCCTTGCCTGATGTTCTACTGCCACGGCGGCGGATTTCGCCATGGCTCACTGGCCGGTTGGGATGCACCGCTGCGACAGTTGGTTCGCGACAGTGGCCTGGCGGTGCTGTCCATCGACTATGCGCTGTCGCCGGAGCATCGCTTTCCCGTGGCGTTCAACGAAGTGGTGGCGATTGTCAGCCGTGTCATCAAGCTGGGGACAATCACCGATTGCCCGGTACGCGGCTACGCCATGGGCGGCGATTCGGCAGGCGCCAACCTGGCCTTGGGGGCTGCGATTGCATTGCGCGATTCGGGGATTGATGCGCTGCGGCAGTTGTTATTGTTCTATGGCAGCTTCTCGCGGGACATGAGCTCCGTTTCGTGGCAGAGGCTGGGTGGGTACGGAGGACAGAACCTGTCGGTCGAGACCATGAGCGCCTACTGGGCAAGCTACCTGGCCAATGACGAGGACGACTGGCGGGTTCAGCCAATCATTGCGGATCTGGCAGGGCTGCCACCGGTACGATTGGTGGTCGGCGAGCTGGACCCGTTGTTGGATGAAAATCGCGAACTGGCGCAGCGGCTGAGAGACGCAGGGGTGGCGACGACCCTGCGAGTCTTGCCGAACATGACTCACGGTTTTGTTCGTTTCAATGACAGGGCGCCCGTCGCCCGCAGCGTCATTGCCAAGCAGGGCAGCGCCTTGCGTGCGGCGCTTTCCAGGGAGGCGAACCTCCCATGAAGCTTTTCCGAATCGTGGCCTTTGCCTGTGCCTGCCTAGGAGCGTCCGTTGCCATGGCCGCCGGCACGCTGCCGGTCGGGCCTGCCGCAGGGGATACCGAGCTGTCGGCCTTCTATCGCGGGCCTGAGGCAATGCCCGCGTTGCCCGGCGTACTGCTGAGAAGCGAGAGCATGCCAGTGCAGGCACAGATGCCTGCTGCCGCGCAGGCGTTGCGTCTGCTCTACAGCTCCACCGACGAGCGCTGGCATTCCGGTCTCGTTGCGGTCAGTGGCGCGTTGTACCTGCCGACGGGCAAGCCCCCCGCCGAAGGCTGGCCGCTGCTGGCCTGGGCCCACGGTACGCTGGGGATCGCCGACGCGTGCGCGCCTTCCTGGACGGGGCTGCGCGAGCGTGACGCAGCGTATATCAATCGCTGGCTGGCGCATGGCTTTGCTGTGGTCGTGACCGACTACCAAGGCCTGGGCGGGCCGGGACCGCATCCTTATACGTTCTGGCAAGCCGAGGGACGCTCCGTCCTCGACTCGATTCGCGCAGCCCGCGCCATCCGGCCAGGGCTGATTGCCAATCGCACGTTCCTCGCCGGTCAATCCCAGGGCGGCGGAGCGGCGCTGGGCGCGGCCATCCTTGCCGCGAGCTACGCGCCGGAGCTGCCTATCCTGGGCGCGCTGCTGACGGCGCCGAACAGCACCTTTCCCCAAGGCCCCATTTCGCTGCCACCGCGCCAGTCCAACACCGTGTTCCTGGCGCTGGCGTCCGGCGGATTACGCGACGACGGACCGCGAGTAGAAGACATCCTGACCGCCAAGGGTCTCCAATTGCTGGAGACCGCCCGGCAGGGCTGTACCCGTGACATCGCGATCAAGTCCAAGGCATTGCAGATCAGTTCGTTTGCCGAGCTGTTGACCGTCACCCCAGAGACGCTGAGCGCCCTTCGTATCCCGACCACCGACATGCCGCAGGCATCCATCGCCTTCCCGCTGTTCATCGCCACCGGCCAGGCTGATCGGACGATTACCCCGGAGCGGCAGTACGCGGTCGCAGCGGCGTTGTGCGCCGCCGGCAACGCAGTCACTTGGCGCACGTATGAGGGCCTGGGGCACGACGGGGTACTGCATGGTTCGCTGGAAGATGCCTTCGCCTTCGTCGGGGCCCGACTGGACGGGCAGGGCTATGGCGCCAATTGCACGACCCTGCGAAGACCCGGTCCGCCCGGTGAAAGAGACCCTGATGCGCCGTTCAATGACGATTGAGACGTTCAGGCCTTCGCGTCGATGTCTGCGGAGAACGTCACGTGCCTGTATTTCTCCAGCGACCGGATTCGCTCGGCGAGTGCTTCGCTGATGGAGGAATAGGCTGTGCTGCCCAAGGTCAGGCGCAGCGGCGGATGGGTCATGTCTGCCGCGTTGATCAAGGCCTCGACGGTTTTGCCTGCGTCGCCCTTGACGGCGAAGGCACCCGTGGCCAATGCCCGGCGGACCTCTCCAGCCGGGGTGGCTTCATAACAGGCCATGGGCGTGGTGCGATCCAGCCCTTCGGCGAAATGGGTGGCGGTGGGGCCAGGCTCGATGATGACGAAATCGATCGCGAACGGCGCAACCTCCTTGGCCACGGACTCGACGAACCCTTCGATCCCCCATTTGGTCGCGTGATAAAGACTGAAGCCCGGATAAGCGATCTGGCCGCCCTCCGAGGACACCTGGACGATACGGCCACCCCCTTGGGCGCGCAGATGCGGCAGTACCGCGCGGATGAGGTGGATGGAGCCGGTGAGGTTCGTCGCGAGTTGGCGTTCGATCTGCTCGGGGCTGGCTTCTTCGGCGGCGCCGAACAGCCCGTAGCCGGCATTGCTCACGATCACGTCAATCCGTCCGGCTGCTTCGAACGCTTGTGAGACAACCGCAATGATCGCCGCTGTGTCGGTGACGTCGAGTGTCAGTATCTGCAAGCGATCGCCGTGCAGCGCCAGCAAGTCGTCCAGCGCACCTTGCTTGCGCAGCGTGGCGATGACACGGTCGCCGCGTTCGAGCAACTGCTCGCAGAGAAGACGGCCGAGGCCGGTGGATGTACCTGTAATCAACCACGTTTTCATCGTGCACTCTCCTTGGACATACCCTGTGGGAGCGAGCCTGCTCGCGAAGGCGGTGGGTCAGGCATGAGGTGTGGGCAGAAAGGACCTCTTCGCGAGCCTGCTCGCTCCCACATTTGTCCAGGGGAGGCCTTTCAGAGTTCACGCCGAACAGACCGTCCGGCGAATGACAACCGCCCCCTGCCTCAATGCAACGAATGCCGGGTCGAGGCCTCTGATGACTAACGAGCCGCAGCTTTGGAAACCAGGACTGCTGCGTTTTTTTATCTCGACAGGTGATTGTTTTCATGACGATGGCTGAGAAAAACCATATTGACTGGCTGGTCGAACAATCGATGCTCAAGGCTGCGAGGCAGCGGGCCAAGCTCTATTCGGGGCAGGGACGTCTATGGCAACAGCCCTTCGCGCACACCCGGCCCCGCGACGCCTCGGCGCTATCCTCCGTGTGGTTCACCGCGTACCCGGCTTCCATCGTCACCCGGGAAGAGGGCACGGTGCTGGAAGCGCTGGGGGATGAAACCTTGTGGCATGCGCTGTCGAAAATCGGTATCCAGGGCATCCACAACGGCCCGCTGAAGCAATCAGGCGGCCTGCGCGGCGCCGAATACACGCCGACCATCGACGGCAACTTCGACCGCATCAGCTTCGACATCGACCCGGAATTGGGCACCGAAGCCCAGCTACAGGCTTTGACGCGCATGGCCGCCGCCCACAACGCGGTGGTCATCGACGATGTCATCCCGTCCCATACCGGCAAGGGCGCGGACTTTCGCCTGGCGGAAATGGCCTATGAAGATTATCCGGGGCTCTACCATATGGTGGAGATCCGCGAGGAAGACTGGCCGCTGCTCCCGGAGGTCGAGGAGGGGCGTGATGCGCAGAACCTCACCGCGCAACAGGTGGATGCCCTGCGCGACAAACACTACATTGTCGGCCAGTTGCAGCGGGTGATTTTCTTCGAGCCCGGCGTCAAGGAAACCGACTGGAGTGCGACTCCTGTCGTCATAGGCGTCGATGGCAAGCCGCGGCGTTGGGTCTACCTGCATTATTTCAAGGAAGGCCAGCCGTCGTTGAACTGGCTCGACCCAAGCTTTGCCGCGCAACAGATGATCATCGGCGATGCGCTGCACGCCATCGATTGCATGGGCGCGAAGATCCTGCGCCTGGACGCCAACGGTTTCCTTGGCGTGGAACGCAAGCTCGACGGTACCGCCTGGTCCGAGAGCCATCCGTTGTCGATCACCGGCAACCAGTTGCTCGGCGGTGCGATTCGCAAGGCCGGCGGTTTCAGTTTCCAGGAACTGAACCTGACCCTCGATGACATCGCCGCCATGTCCCACGGCGGGGCGGACCTGTCCTATGACTTCATCACGCGCCCGGCCTACCAACACGCGTTGCTGATGGGCGACACCGAATTCCTGCGGTTGATGCTGCGCCAGATGCACGCCTTCGGCATCGATCCAGGGTCGCTGATCCACGCGTTGCAGAACCACGACGAATTGACCCTGGAGCTGGTGCATTTCTGGACGCTGCACGCCCACGACACGTACCTGTACCAAGGCCAGACGTTCCCCGGCAGCATCTTGCGCGAGCACATTCGCGAGCAAATGTATGAGCGCCTGTCCGGGGAACACGCCCCGTACAATCTCAGGTTCGTGACCAACGGCGTGTCCTGCACCACGGCCAGTATCATCACCGCCGCGTTGGGCATTCGCGACCTCGATACGATCACCGCCGCCGATATCCAGCAGATTCGCCAGGTCCATCTGTTGCTGGTGATGTTCAACGCCATGCAGCCGGGCGTGTTCGCCTTGTCGGGCTGGGATCTGGTGGGAGCGTTGCCGTTGCCGGCGGAGCAGGTCGAACACCTGATGCGCGACGGCGACACGCGCTGGATTCATCGCGGTGCCTATGACTTGGTGGACCTCAATCCGGAGGCGCCGTTGTCGGCTGGGCAGATGCCCCGGGCCAGGACGTTGTACGGCAGCCTGCCAAGTCAATTGGAGGATCCGGATTCGTTCGCCTCGCAACTGCGCAGGATCCTGGCCGCACGCCGGGCCTACGACATCGCGGCGAGCCGGCAGATACTGATTCCGGACGTCGAGCATCCGGGGTTGCTGATCATGGTCCACGAGCTGCCGGCCGGCAAAGGCACGCAGATCACCGCGCTGAACTTCGGCTCGACGCCGATCACTGAAACCCTGCACCTGCCAGGTATCGCACCGGGACCGGTGGTGGACATTATCAATGAGCGGGTCGAAGGGGATCTCACGGACGAGGGCGAGTTCACCATTACCCTGGATGCGTTCGAAGGGCTGGCGCTGCGGGTGGTGAGCAGTTCGCCGATGATCTAGGACGGACGATGAGCGCGATGGGGTGAAATCTCAGTGGGGATCCGACCAGTACCGGGTAACGCCACCCTCGCTGCCTAGCACCGGATCCCGATCAGGAAACGGCAGCGTGTCGATGGCCGCGAGCTGCGCCTCGTTCGGCGCTTCGCGGCGGATGTCGGCCTCCTGGCCGGGTGGGTACGCCCCGACCACCAGGAAGTCGTCGCTGGCGCCCAGGTTGCAATGCCCGGTGCCGACGGGCAGCAGCAATACATCGCCAGCCTTGACCTCGACGACCTGCCCATCGGGCCCGCCGAGCATCAGGCGCGCCTGGCCGCTGGCGACGCCCAGGGCTTCGTGGCCCTGGGTGTGGTAGTGATGGAAGTCGTAGATCCCGTAGCGCCATTGCGGCGGCCAGCCGTTGGCGCGAAAGACCTCTTCGATGCGGGTGGCCAGGTCGCCTGCCTGGTTGGTCATCGCATCCCGATAAATGATCACGGGCAGGCGCGGGTTGTTGGGCACCCAGTCGTTGCGCTCCAGCATCAGCGTCTGTATGGCATTCGGCATCGTGTTCAGCGCGCTCATCGAAAGTCTCCACCGCAGGTAGCAAAACCCGGCCTGTGGGAGCGAGCCTGCTCGCGAAATCGGTGTGTCAGCCGCCGTCGATGTCGAATGGGCCGACGTCTTCGCGAGCAGGCTCACTCCCACTGGCATGTGAAGGTCTGGACGGGTTTTCGATAGCAGAGTTCAACGCCGCTGACCGCTGTCGCCCGTCAGCGTTTTTCCTTCATGATGCGCTCCACCTCGCCCGAAGCCTTGAGTTGCTCGAACGCGCGTTGGGCCTTGGCGACGGTTTCGTCCGGCGTGTTCAGGCTGAAGGCCAGGTAGACCCGGTGGGGTTGTTCATCCAATGCGTAGACTTCCTCCAGCAGGTTGAAATCCATCTGGGCATCCTGGCTCATCAGGCGTGCGGTGTTCTCGGGCATCGGCACCAGTTGCACCTGATGATTGAGCAGCTTCTGAAAGTTATCGTGATTGTCCGCCGACACGACCAATCTCTTGAAGCCGCGATCCTGCAGGTAGATCTGCTTGGCGTCGTTGCGCACCACGCCGATGCTGTACTGCTTGGCCTCTTCGAGATTACCGATCCTGATGGGTTCGGCGTCTCGCAGTTTGTAGAGCCGGCTGGTGGAACGATGGATTTCACCGACCCATTTGAACAGTTGCTCCCGGGCCGGCGTGCGGTCGAGGGGGAAAATCAGCACGTTGGGCTCGCGCAGGGCCATTTCGTAGGCCCGTGCCCAGGGATACAAAGCCATGTGGTAGTCGCCGAGGTCGGCGTTTTTCAAGGTGTCGGAGGTAATGTGAATGCCGGGGCCGACCAGTTTGTCGTCGAGCAGGTAGGCGTACAGCGAGTCTTCGGTGACGACTTCGATGGTATCGGCCTGGCTTTTGACGGTGACCAGGGCCAGCAATACGAACGCGTAGAGCATCAGGTGGTGGCGCATACAAACCTCGTGGCTGGCGTTGTGTTCAGAGGGAAACGCGGTTGCGCCCCTGGTGCTTGGCCCGGTACAGCGCCTGGTCGGCGCGTTGCATCAGTTGATCGAAATGGTCCATGGCTTCGGGGTCCAGTTGGGCGACGCCGATGCTCAAGGTGACGAAAGGGGAGACCGATGAGCCGCTGTGGGGCAATTGGCGTTCCGCCAGTGCGGCGCGCAGCCGTTGGGCCGCATCGCAGGCCTGCTGCGTGTCCACGTTGGGCAGCACCACGACGAACTCCTCGCCACCGATCCGCGCGGTCAATTCGCCGGAGCGCCCATACACCTCACGCAGGGTGTCGGCGATCTGTTGCAGGCATTGGTCGCCGTTCACGTGGCCATAGGTGTCGTTGTAGATCTTGAAGAAATCCACGTCGCACATGAGCAGGGCCAGGGGCGTCCGATGGCGGATGGCGCGGTTGAATTCAACTTCCTTCAACTCGTCGAAATGACGACGGTTGGCCAAACCCGTCAAGGCATCGTGGCGCGACAACGTTTCAAGGGCGTCGTTGGCGGCCTTGAGCTCTGCGGTACGCGCCTCGACCAGCTCCACCAATTGGTCGCGGCTGGCGGCAATCGCCAGTTCGTCCGTGCGCTGGCGCTCCAGGTGTGCGCGGAGGTTGTCCTGCAGTTCGTTGACCTGGGATTCCAGCAAGCTCAGTTCATCCTGGCGATTGACCGAGCGCTGCAGCTTGAGGTGACGCTGGAGCGTCTGCGGCGCGAGCGCGCCCAGATGCCGGGCGATGTGCACCACATGAATGGTCACCAGGCGATTGAACATGGTCATCACCAACCCGGCCAGCAGCATGGATTGGATGATCTGGGTGATGACGATGCTGCGTGCTTCACCCCAAAGACGCTCCCACAGGAGTCGGTTGTCGCCTTCGATGGTCAGCTCGCCGACTTTTTCATGGGCGCCCAGGTAGGGTTCGGCGACAAGCTCGCGATGCAGCACCGGCGCCGCACCCGATGCGGCACCGGAAGCGTAGCGATTGAGCTCGATGATCTCCGGGGATCGACCGGGCCGCAGGATGTTCAGCACCACGCGTCCGACGGGCGCGGCGCTCGCGACACTGGTGAGTTGCTTGTCCAGGGATTCGCGATCCATTTCCCAGATCGCATGGGCCAAGGTGTCCCGGAATACCTGATCGATCAGTCCCAGCTCGGAGTTCATTTCCGCCAGGTTGTTCTCCCACGCGAGCCAGGTTCGCCATGTCACCATTGCCAGGGTGAACAGCAGGCAGAACAACAAGGTCGCGAGCACCAGCCTCCGCCCGAGCGAGCTGAGTGCCTTGGCCTGTGGTTGCACGGACGGAGACGGGCGGAATCTACCGTCCATTTCACAACCACTTGCGCGCGATGGCATCGTAGACGCCGTTGCGACGAATGGCCTCCAGGCCGGCGCGGAATTTTTCCACGGTCTGCGGCGGCGTCTTGCGGCTGAACGCCATGTTCAGGCCGTCGGCGCTGCTGAGTTCGGGCAGGGGCAGCGACTGGATCAGGACTTTGTCCGGATCTTCGCCATTCTGGCGGGTCAGGTACAGCGCGTTGAGTTCGTTGGAAATCCACAGCTCTACGTGATCGACCTTGAGCTTGCGGTAGTTGTGTTCGTACTTGGTGCTGGACTGCAGTTCCTCGCCGATGCGAAAGCCCTTCGAGACCAGGTATTGTTCGCCCACGTCCTGATTGACGGTCGCAATCTGGTGCCCGTGGGCGTCGGCCAGGGAGTTGAGTTTCACCGGCCGGTCGGCCAGCGAGTAGATGTACCACTTGGTCGGAGCGATGGCGCCGATCCACTGGAACAGCGATTCACGCTCAGGCGTGCGCACAATCGAATAAATCAGGACGTTGCTTTCATTGAGCGCCAGTTCGTAGGCACGTGCCCAGGGCATGGGCTGGATCGATGCTGTCATGCCGACTTCCTTGAGCACGGCCTCGACCACCTCGGTGCTCATGCCAGTCACGCGCCCGTCCTGCGTCATGTTGTAGGGCGGCAATTCCTCGGTGACGATGCGCAGCGGCGGCTCTGCCGCGATGGCCAACGCCGATCCCCCTGCAACCAGGAGCATCAGGACGCCGAACATCAGTAAGCGATTAAGCTGCCAAGCCATTGATCATTACCCTATGCAACCAGCAGAGCCGGGCGAGGCCTGAGGGCCTTCGTCACTGAGGTTATCGGCTGGGCCAGGGGCTGCTTGAGGGCCGTGGTCAAATTCGTGGGGCGGGCCGTTCCACCACGCTCCAATAGGACGACGTATCGATCAGGCTCAACACCCGGCTGTGTTCCATGTCCTGATTCAAGGTGTCGCGGATCAGATCGCCGGCCAGCCAGCTCGACGTGTTGGCGGCAAGCACCCGGCCCTCGGCGTTGAGTAGCAGCGCTTCATTGCTGATCCGCATGAGGCTGCGCACCAGCAAGGGCTCCAGGGAGTGCAGGGAAATATCGGCAGCGGCGACGCCGATGAAGCGATCATCGAAGAAGATCGGCAGCGAAAACGCCACGATGTACTGCTCGGTGCCATACAAATCGACAAAAGGCCCTTCGATGGACGGCCGGCGAGTTTGCTGGGGACGGGTGTACCACGGCATGTGCAGGTAGTCGTAGAAGCGATCGCTGCGGCTGTTGAGGTTCAGCTTCAGCGGCTGTATCGCTTCCTGCTGGGTGCGACACCACCATTGCAGGTGCATCTCGCAATCCTTCAGTTCCCCCGGCGCAAAGACCACGCCGGCGCCGTGGAACTTGAGGCTTTCGGAGTCGAGGATCCGCCGGACGACCGCCAGCAGCGGCTTGAGATCGCCTTGGTCGGGTTGCTTCGCCTTGCACCGTTGCTGTTCCCAAATGCTCGATACCTGGGCACCCAGTGCCTCGAGGCCTTTGAAGACGTTACTAATCGAAGCGTTGATCAGCGCTGCGCATTGGGTCAGTTCGTGTGCCGACATTTCATTGGCCATGGCTCTACCTCATGACTCGGAGGGTATGCTGCGGGAGGCAGGCGACGCGGGCTGGACGTCGAGCTGCAGGGCGAGTCATTCGTTCAGCAAGTTCTGTTCCACTCATCCGGCGTCCTGCGCCATCTGTTGCAACCGCACACTGCTGAGGCGGCGGATGCCGCGTGCCACATGGGCTTCGGCAAGGGCGCCGGCCAGGTTGCTGTCGTTGGCAATGATGGCTTCGAGGATGGCCCGGTGTTCGCGTTCAATGGCTTGGGGATCCGGCTGGCCGGCGAACGGCAGCCACAGCAGTTCGCCCAGTTCCGCCTGCAAGCGCGCCTCGCTGTGGGTCAGCCGCACGGACTGCGCCGCCACTGCAATCTCGATATGAAACCGGGCATCGGCGCGCCGCCGCTCTCGACGCTCCTTGGCGTTTGCCAAGGCCTCGATGAAGCCGTCCAGCCGCGCATGCTGCTCCGGGCCGGCTCGCTGGGCCGCCAATCGGGCGGCAGCACCTGAAATTGCACAGTGTTCATCGGCCAGGTCACGCAACTGCAAGGTGCTGATTTCCCGCAACTGGTCGAACAGCGCCTCCTCCGAAGTCACGGGCGCGGCGCAGATGAAACTCCCGCCGTTGCGACCGCGCCGGGTTTCGATCACCCCGCGCTCGCGCAACGCCGCCAGGGCATCGCGCAGCGTGACCGTAGCGACGCCGAGCTGGGTGGACAGGCTGTTTTCGCTGGGCAGCTGTTCGCCCTCGACGAGCAGCCCGAGGTCGATCATTTCAATCAGGCGGCGGGTGACGGATTCCGTTTTCCCTTCCTGGTTGACGCGTATGAGGCTCGATGTGGGGCTCATGGTCGATTCATTCATAAACGGGGTCATTGACACCTGTGGCAAGCGTCCGATGTGGCGTCAAGCGCGAACGGTTCCGCGTGTGCTTAAAAATTCTATTTCAGTTTTTAATCCGCTTTCGTCTCTCGGACGCCTGGGGATTCTAGGGATTCGAGGCACTGCAAGTCAAAGAATCGTGCCTTTATTCGTATCGGCGGGGGTTCTCAGGGTCTAAAAGATATGGTTCCATATGTTTAAGCGAGCCCAGATCGCATCATCGAACCCAGGAGCACCCTTCACCATGAGTCACATGAGCCGAGCAGAGTGGGAAACCCGAGCCAACGCGCTGGACATCGAAGGGCGTGCCTTTGTCGACGGACGCTATGTGCCGGCCTGTTCAGGGGCGACCTTCGATTGCATAAGCCCAATCGATGGGCGTTTGTTGGGCGCGGTTGCCAGTTGCGATGGGGCAGATGCCGACCTGGCGGTCGCCAATGCCCGGTCGGCCTTCGATTCGGGCGTCTGGTCGCGCCTGGCACCGGCGAAGCGCAAGGCGGTCATGCTGCGTTTTGCCGATCTGTTGGAGGCCCATTCCGAGGAATTGGCGTTGCTGGAAACCCTGGACATGGGCAAGCCGATCAGCGATGCGCTGGCGGTGGACCTGCCCGGTTCCATCGACAGTATTCGCTGGTGTGGCGAGGCCATCGACAAGATCTACGATGAGGTCGCCGCCACGGCGCCTGACCAACTCGGCCTCGTGACCCGCGAACCGGTTGGCGTGGTGGCGGTCATCGTGCCGTGGAATTTCCCGCTGATGATGGCGTCGTGGAAACTGGGACCGGCGCTGGCGACCGGCAACTCGGTCATCCTGAAGCCCTCGGAGCGTTCGCCGCTGACCGCCATCCGTATCGCCCAGTTGGCCCTCGAGGCGGGTTTGCCGGCGGGTGTGCTCAATGTTCTTCCGGGTTACGGCGGCACCGTCGGCAAGGCGCTGGCCCTGCACCGTGACGTCGACACCCTGGCGTTCACCGGTTCGACCCAAGTGGCCAAGCAGCTCTTGGTGTACGCCGGCGAATCGAACATGAAGCGGGTCTGGCTCGAGGCCGGCGGTAAAAGCCCGAACATCGTGTTCGCCGACGCGCCCGACCTGCAGGTCGCTGCCGAAGCGGCGGCCGCCGCCATCGCCTTCAATCAGGGCGAAGTCTGCACCGCCGGTTCACGTTTGCTGGTCCAGGCGTCCATCAAGGCACGGTTCGTGCCGATGGTCATCGAGGCGCTGAAGGCGTGGAAGCCGGGGCATCCACTCGATCCCGAGACCAACGTGGGCGCGTTGGTGGACAGCCGCCACCTGGAAGGGGTGCTGCAGCGTATCCAGGGCGGGCAGGAGGAGGGGGCGCGGTTATTGCTGGGTGGGCGCGTGGCGTTGGAGGAGAGCGGTGGCAGCTACGTCGAGCCGACGCTGTTCGACAATGTCAGCAATGGGATGAAGATCGCTCGGGAGGAGATCTTCGGGCCCGTCCTCTCGGTGATCGAATTCGACGATGCCGAGGAGGCGGTGCGTATCGCCAATGACACGCCCTATGGGCTGGCGGCTGCGGTCTGGACGGCTGACCTGTCCCGTGCCCACAACGTCGCCCGTGCGCTCAGGGCCGGAAGTGTCTGGGTCAACCTGTACGACGGCGGCGACATGATGGCGCCGTTCGGTGGCTACAAGCAGTCCGGCAACGGCCGCGACAAGTCCTTGCATGCCTTCGACAAATACACCGAGATCAAGGCCACCTGGATACAGCTCTAAGCGCTGGGATGCGGCCTGTTCGACGCTTACAACAACAATTTTCCTGCTGAAGGATGGTGAAATGAACAGCTCGATGAATGCCTCGGTGGCGGTGGACCAGGATGCGGAGCAACTCCGTGCGCTGGGATACACCTCGAATTTTGAACGCAGCATGAGCCTGTGGCAGAACTTTGCCCTCGGCTTCACTTATCTGTCGCCGGTGGTCGGCGTCTACACCTTGTTTGGTTTGTGCCTGGCGGCCGGCGGGCCGCCGATGTTCTGGTCCTACCTGTTGGTGGGGTTCGGCCAGATGCTGGTGTGCCTGATTTTTTGCGAAGTCGTGTCCCAGTATCCGATTTCCGGTGGCGTCTACCCGTGGGCCCGGCGCCTGGTGGGCAAGAAGTGGGCGTGGATGGTCGGATGGATCTACGCCATTTCGCTGTGCGTCACCATTGCGGCGGTGGCGCTGGGGGCCGGTCCCTATATCGCCAGCCTGCTGGGTTTCGAACCTTCGCCGGTCACCAACACCCTGGTGGCCCTGGTGCTGACCGCCGCCGCGACGGTCTTGAACCTCAGCGGCACCAAGCTGCTGGCACGGGTGGCAATGTTCGGCTTTCTCTGTGAGTTGGTCGGTGCCCTGGTGATCGGCGGCTACCTGCTGATTTTCGAGCGTCACCAGCCCTTGAGCGTGCTGTTCGATACGTTTGATATTTCCATCGACGGGGCCTACTGGCCGGCGTTCCTCGCGGCTTCCTTGGCGGGGATGTTCCTCTACTACGGTTTCGAAGCCTGTGGCGACGTTGCCGAAGAAACACCGAACCCCAGCCGCCAGGTGCCCAAGGCGATGCGCATGACCATCTGGATCGGCGGCGCCGCTTCGATCTTCGCTGCGCTCGCCTTGATCCTCGCGGTGCCTGATATCGCCGCGGTGATTTCCGGACAGGACAAGGACCCGATGTCGACGATTTTCGGCGCGGCGTTCGGCCCGGTGATGTCCCGGGTGGTGATGGGCGTGATCACCGTCTCGTTCGTTTCCTGCGTGCTGAGCCTGCAGGCCTCGGCCAGTCGTCTGCTCTACGCCTACGCCCGGGATGAAATGCTCATGGGCAGCGCGACGCTGAAAAAACTCTCGCCCAAGACCCACGTGCCGACAGCGGCGTTGCTGGTCTGCGGTGTGCTGCCGGCGATCATCGTGTGCGTTGGCTTCTACTTGCAGAACGCCGTCGCGATGGTGGTGAGTTTTGCCGCCATCGGCATCTACCTGGCCTTCCAGATGATTGTCAGCGGTGTGCTGTATGCCCGCCTGCGTGGCTGGAAACCCCAGGGCCAATTCACCCTCGGACGTTGGGGCTGGATCGTGAACATTGCCGCGCTCTGCTACGGCGTGTTCGCCATCGTCAACATGTCGTGGCCACGCACACCCGATGCGCCCTGGTACGTGAACTACGGCATCGTGCTGGTGGGCGCCATCGTGATTCTTGCCGGCCTCGTCTACATGGCGCTGTTCCGTCCCTACGAGAAGGGCACGGCCCCCGCTTCAGATGCCTGGAAGCAACGCTAGACGCACTCGAACGCCTGTCGTTTCCGACGGCAGGCGACACCTCTTGGAAAAGGCTGGACGCTATGACCTCTCGAATCCAATCAATGCTGCTTGGCCTGCTCCTGATCCTCGCCAGCCATGGTGTCCTGGCGGCTGGCCAGGAACAGACGCTGGATATCATCCACGGCTACATGAAGGCCTGGAATGCCCATGACGCCCAAGCGGCGGCCCAGTACTTCGCCCCGGATGTCGAGTTCCTCGACGCCTCGGTGGGCGTGCCTCAGGTGGGGCGTGAAAATGCCAAGAGCCAGGTGGTCGAGGTGTTCATGCGGGCGGTGCCCGACCTGCAATGGAAAATGCTTGGCGACCCGATTCTCAAAGGCGAAGGGATTGCCTTCGAATGGGAGTTCAAGGGCAACAATACCGGGCCATGGAGCACTGAAACCCCGGCCACGGGACGCCCCTTGAGCTTCAAGGGCGTCAGTTTCATACGGCTCAGGGACGGCAAGATCCTCACCCAGCACGACTACTACGACGCCCTTGGTTTCAACAAGCAGCTGGGTTGGTAACGCAATGCCGGGGTTGCCCTCTGGATGAACCTTACGGCAATACAGCGCTCACTTGTTAGGCTCTGTACGAAATGTATCCGCACTCGCCCATACTGCGTTGAAACGAGGCTCGGAATGCTCATGTACTCCAGTACACTCCGCTTCCTCGCCCCGTTTCGCCTTGTTTGGCCTTCGCGCGAACACATTTCGTACAGAGCCTAGGTCGTCACCTCAGGTGACCGTGCTGTTTTTGCCGATAAGGAATTCGCATGGATCAAACCTCGACCCCGCACGTCCACGCTGTAGAGCGTGAATTCAGCCCGCGCGCGGTGATCACCGGGATCGTGCTCGGTATCCTCCTGACGCCCTCCAATGTCTACGCGGGATTGAAGATCGGCTGGTCGTTCAACATGTCGATCATTGCCTTGCTGGTCGGCTACGGTGTCTGGCAAGGCCTGGCCAAGCGCTCGGCTGCCGGGTTGCCCTGGACGCTGCATGAAAGCAACATCAACCAGACCGTGGCGTCCGCCGCGGCATCGATCATCTCCGGCGGGCTGGTGGCGCCGATCCCGGCGTATACCTTGCTGACCGGCCAGCAACTCGACGCTTTGCCAATGGTCGCCTGGGTGTTTTCAGTGAGTTTCCTGGGCATCTGGATCGCCTGGTACCTGCGACCCTCGCTGCTCAACGACAAGGCCCTGAGGTTTCCCGAGGGCATGGCGACCCTGGAAACCCTGCTGCATATCTACAACCATGGCCATGAAGCGGCGACGCGCCTCAAGGTGTTGCTGGGTGCGACGCTGCTGTCCGGGCTGGCGAAGTGGGTCGACACGTTCGTTTGGGCCATCCCACGCTGGTCGCCGAGCGCCCAGCTGGAACGGCTCACATTCACCGCCGACCCTTCGCTGTTGCTGGTGGGATTCGGCGGCATCATCGGCATCCGTGTCGGCCTGACCCTATTGCTCGGCGCACTGCTGGCGTGGGGCGGGTTGGCGCCGTGGTTGTTGGAAAATGGCCTGGTGCAAATGCCGCCCGGCAGCAGCGGCCCACAATTCGCGGTGCTGGTGGAATGGTTGCTGTGGCCGGGCGTGAGCCTGATGGTCTGCTCGACCCTGGCTTCCCTGGCGATCCGCCTGTGGACGCTGCACGCGTCCACCAAGGCCAGCGGCGGGACAACCTGGGCGATCCCCAAGGCCGGGCCCGCGATTGGGTTTTTGCTGGCGATCGTTCTGGTGGTCAGCCTGCAAGCGGTGTTGTTTGGCATCAATCCGTGGATGGCGTTGCTGACCATTCCCCTGGCCATCTGCCTGGCGGCGGTGGCGGCCCGGGTGGTGGGCGCCACGGGTATCCCGCCCATCGGCGCCATCGGGCAGTTGTCCCAACTGAGCTTCGGCATCGTCGCGCCGGGGCAGGTGCCGATCAACCTGATGAGCGCCAACACGGCCGGCGGTTCGGCCGGGCAATGCACGGACTTGATGAACGACTTCAAGGTCGGCCGGGCAATCGGCGCGACGCCGCGCAAGCAACTGCTGGCCCAGACGCTGGGGATTTTCATCGGCAGTATCGTCGGCGTGCTGGCCTACCTGGCGTTGATCCCCGACCCGCAAACCATGCTACTCACCGAAGAATGGCCAGCTCCGGCAGTCGCCACCTGGAAGGCCGTCGCGCAGACCCTGACCCATGGCCTGGACTCGTTGTCGGCGAGCATCCGCTGGGCGATCTTCATCGGTGGTTTCGCCGGTTTGCTGCTGGGCATTCTCGATAGCTTGCTGCCGGCCCATCGCGCCCGCTACCTGCCCAGCACCGCAGCCTTGGGCCTGGCATTTGTGCTGCCGGCCTCGGTCTCGCTGATGATGGCCCTCGGCGCCGTGCTCACCTGGCTGGTGAGCTGCCGCTGGCCGAGCCTCACCGAACGCTTCGCGATTACCGCGGCGGCGGGGTTGATCGCCGGGGAGAGCATCACCGGGGTGGGTGCGTCGTTGTGGGAAATGCTCGGGAACCTCTGAGCACGGCAAGCGCCGCTCATGTCCACCGAAGGCCCGGCAACGTGCAGTCGGGCGCGACGCCTATTCATATGAATTCTGGCAACAGTGTTTGTCCCGGCGCTCCATTTTTAGCCCGTGCCGCAGTTCTTATCATCGTCTCCAGGCCGCCAGCAATCAGGCTGAAGCGGTCCACTCAACTTGACGGCCTTGCGCGCGCCGCGATCAGCCTCATGTGCGGCCGGGCAGCCTGATGCCAGGCCTCGAAGACATCCTCGCGGAAAATCTGGCGGTGGTGTTTTGCGGTATCAACCCTGGCCTGATGGCGGCGGCCCAGGGGCATCATTTTGCCGGTCGAGGCAATCGGTTCTGGCCCACGCTTCACCTCGCCGGGTTCACCCCGCAACGCTTACTGCCGGAGGACGATCGGTCAATCCTGCAATACCGTTGTGGCTTGACCATCGTGGTCGAGCGACCGACGGCGCGGGCGGATCAACTGTCCATCACTGAGTTCACCTCGGTGGCGGCGAGCTTCGAACAGAAGATCATCCGCCATGCGCCCCGCTGCCTGGCGTTCCTCGGTAAGTCTGCCTACGCCGGGTTGGTGCGAAAAAAGGACGTGGCATGGGGGCGCCAGGCGCAAGCGTTCGGCGGCGCCGAGGTCTGGGTCTTGCCCAACCCCAGCGGACGCAACCGGGCGTTCACGCTGGGGCAGTTGGTGGCGGCGTATCGGGTGCTGTACCAGGCGATGCAATACCAGACTCCGTCATGATTAGATCGCGTCAGTTGCTTTTCTGCCGTGGCGGATTGTCTTGGCGGTAAGTGTGATCAGGATCGATAACCAGTTGCTTGACCTGATTGTCGAGTTCTTTGCTGTGATAAAGATCGAGGCATTTGAGCAGCTCGAAGCGGACCCCCGGACGTTCCGATTCCACCACAGGATTGCGATAATCACGGGCCAGGAATTGATCGATCAACGGTTTGCCGACCTGGGGCGCTTGCTCAAGGTCGAAATACGTCCAGTCCATCAGCGCACTGGCGCTGCTACCGGCATCCTGGGCCGCGTCAGGTTCACCTTTGTAGGCTGTCGCGATGCAGTCCGCCAGTACCATGTCCTTGTAGTTTTGCGCGTAGGTGCGTCCGCCTGCCTGTGGGGAATCGCTCGGTCCATCCTTGGCCCAATTCACGCCAGGCGCGATTGCCCAGGCCGATAACAGGAGTGCGGTGAAGGCTTTCATCACGGCAAGCTCCAGAAGTTCGCCTGGTCGGTTTTATAGTTCACGCCCGGTTCATTGAAATAGCAGTGGTCATAACACATCCTGCCGTCAAACAACGTGGCGTGGCCCTTGGCGTCCTCCCAACCGGAGATCTCGAACAGGATGAGCCCCTTCTTCCCTGCGAGGGTGCCGCCATCCGCAGCCGGATACTTGACCGTCTCGGCACGTCCCCACTGCTGTTCCAGGTATGAAATCAAATCCTTGACGAGGTGGAAATACCAACGCTTGTCGGCACCCGACACGGTTTTTCCCCGTATATGTGGGATAAGTGAGCCGGAGTAATTGAGGATGTAGCTCATGCGAACCGCACAAGTGTTGACCCACCTGGCGGTCGGGTGACTGCTGTTGATGTTCAGGGCCACGTTGCCCCCGATAATTGTCGCAACTTTTTCAGATGGATTGATGGGGTCGTAGATCCGTTGCGAGGCCGCCCACGCGCTGGAAAAGGAGGGTCGAATCATGATTCATCCTTGATTTCAGGCAGCATACGGCTGCGGTTGGTTCTTTGCTGAAACGAAAGATAGCTTCAAATAGCCGGATCATCAAAGGCCGCTGTCCATGACTTCATCTGGTTGCGGAAGGACAGCGTGCCTGTTCACCAAGATCAATGAGAATGCCGCGGCTCCCCGCTGCGAGCGATCACCCTCAAGTGCAACGTGGCTGGTTCCAGGCAACCCCCGGTGGACAGCTGCCCGACCAGTTGCCGGTACAGCTCCTGCCAAGGCGTTTGCGAAGGCGGGATGTTCGGCGTCCATGCGAGGCGCCGTCGCTCCATTTCGGCCTCGTCCACCAGCAGGTTCACGGTGCGGGTATTCAGGTCGACTCTCAGCCGGTCGTTGGTCTGTAGCAGCGCCAGGCCACCGCCGACGGCGGCTTCCGGGGACATGTTGAGGATCGACGGGCTCGCCGAGGTGCCGCTCTGGCGGCCATCGCCCAGGCAGGGCAGGGAGTCGATGCCGCGCTTGATCAGCGCCGCTGGCGGGGCCATGTTCACCACTTCGGCGCTGCCGGGATAGCCCACGGTGCCGGCGCCGCGAATCACCAGGATGCAGCGCTCGTCGATGTCCAGTGCCGGGTCGTCGATGCGCGCGTGGTAGTCCTCCGGCCCTTCGAAGACGATGGCCCGCGCTTCGAAGCTGTTCTCGGCGCCGGGTTCGGACAGGTAGGTCTTGCGGAACGCCTCGCCCACCACTGACATCTTCATGATCGCGCTGTCGAAAAAATTGCCGCTGAGCACGATGAAGCCGGCGCGGTGTTTGAGCGGGGTCTCGAAGGGGTGGATGACATCGGCGTCGCAGGTCAGGCTGCCGGTGACGATCTCACCGATGGTCTTGCCGCTGACGGTGGCGCAGTGTTCGTGCAGGCGTCCGGCCTTTTGCAGTTCATGCATGACCGCCGGGACGCCGCCGGCACGGTGGAAACCTTCGCCCAGGTATTTGCCGGCGGGCATGCAGTTGACCAACAGCGGCACGTCCTCGCCGATTTGTTGCCAGTCGTCCAGGCTCAATTCGACGCCCATGTGCCGGGCGATGGCGATCAGGTGCGGCGGGCAGTTGCTCGATGCGCCCAATGCCGAAGCGACAGCGATGGCGTTCTCGAACGCTTCGCGGGTCATGATCTGCGAGGGGCGCACGTCCTGGCGCACCAGTTCACAGATGCGCTTGCCGGTGGCGTAGGCCATCTGTCCGCGCTCGCGGTAAGGCGCCGGGATGCTTGCGCAACCTGGCAACGACATGCCAAGGGCTTCGGCCAGTGCGTTCATCGACAGGGCGGTGCCCATGGTGTTGCAGTGGCCGACGGAGGGCGAGGCCGCCGTGGTCATTTCCATGAAGCCTTCGTAGTTGATCTCGCCAGCGGCCATCAGGTTGCGTGCGTGCCAGAGCACTGTGCCGGAGCCGATCAGCTCGCCCTTGTGGCGGCCGTCGAGCATCGGCCCGCCGGACAACACGATCGACGGCAGGTCGGTGGTCGCCGCCGCCATCAGGCAGGCGGGGGTGGTCTTGTCGCAACCGGTGGTGAGCACCACGCCGTCCAGCGGATAACCGTGGAGGATTTCCACCAGGCCCAGATAAGCCAGGTTACGGTCCAGCGCCGCCGTGGGCCGGCGAGACTGTTCGGCGATGGGGTGAACCGGGAATTCCATTGGAATGCCACCGGCATCACGGATACCGGCCTTGACCCGTTGCGCCAGTTCCAGGTGATGGCGGTTGCAGGGCGTCAGGTCGCTGCCGGTCTGGGCGATGCCGATGATCGGCCGTCCCGATTGCAGCTCCTCGCGGGTCATCCCATAGTTCATGTAGCGTTCGACATACAGCGCGGTCATGTCCGCGTGGGCCGGGTCGTTGAACCATTGCTCGCTGCGCAGGCGGCGTTTTGGCGTGTCACTCATGATTCATTTCTCTCTTGTAATTGGATGAATCGACGATCGGTCGAGCTCAGCGGTCGAGCAGTCCCCGTGCGGCAAGATTACGCAACAGGGCGCCTACGCCGAAGGTCCACGGTGCGGCGTTGCAGCTGTGGTTCACCTGATTATGCAGGCCGCCCAGCAACGGGCTGCTGATGCTGACCCGGTCACCGAGTTTATGGGTGAAACCGCTGCCGGCATGATCACGGTCCTCGGTGGGGGCGAAAAGGGTACCGAGAAACAGCAGGAAGCCATCCGGGTATTGATGGTTGGCGTTGAGTGTCTGGCTGGCCAAGTCCTGCGGATCGCGGCTGATCTGGCTCATGGAACTGCAGCCGTGCAGGCGGTAGCCGTCTTCCCCGTGTACTTGCAGGTCGACTTCGCAAGCGCGCACGTCGTCCAGGCTGAACTGCTCGTCGAACAGGCGAATGAACGGCCCGATGGCGCACGAGGCGTTGTTGTCCTTGGCCTTGCTCAGCAACAGCGCACTGCGGCCCTCGATGTCCCGCAGGTTGACGTCGTTGCCCAGGGTCGCGCCGTGGATCCGGCCCCGGCTGTCAACCGCCAGCACCACTTCGGGCTCCGGGTTGTTCCATTGCGAGGCCGGATGAATGCCGATCTGGCTGCCGCTGCCCACGGCGGCCAGGACCGGCGCCTTGGTGAAGATTTCCGCGTCCGGGCCGATGCCGACTTCCAGATATTGCGACCACATGCCTTGCTCGATGAGGTACGCCTTGAGGCGCATGGCTTGCTCGGAACCCGGCACGATCGAGCGCAGGTTGTCACCGATCACGCCGTGGACCGTGGCGCGCACGGCTTCGGCCCGGGCCGCGTCGCCGCCGGCCTGTTCCTCGATCACCCGTTCGATCATGCTCGCGGCGAAGGTCACGCCGGCGGCCTTGATCACTTGCAGATCCAGCGGCGGCAACAGGAACGGCTTGGCCGGATCAGCGTGTGGGCCGGTGTTGGCCAACAGGTCTTCGACGCTGGCCAGGAAGGTGCCCGGCGCCTGTCGCGCCGACGCGAGGGGTGAGGGCGTTTCCAGCAGATCGCTCAAGGTCGCGAAATGCTCCGAGAGGTCGAACACGCCGTCACTGCGCAGCACGATCGGCGAAGGCCCGGCGATCCGCCCCGGGACCCAGGCGCGACCGATCAGGGTACCGGCCACGCCATCGACCGGCAGGGTGTTCTCGGGAGTAAGCAATAGCGACATGGACAGGCTTCCTGGTTCGTAAAGCCTTCACGCTAGGGCGCGTTGTCGATGAACTCCAATGAGATATATTCAGTATCCGATAACGCCTGGTTATTGCGCTGCCGAGGAAAGTCCATGTCAGATCTGTCCTTTTCCAGCTTTTGCGGCTGGCTCAAATTTCGCCATCTGGTGCTGATCGACACCCTGGGACGCACCTGCAACATGCATCTGGCGGCCGAGCAGATGAACCTCAGCCAGCCGGCCGTGAGCAAGATGCTCAAGGAAATCGAAAACCTGCTCGGCTTCGCCCTGTTCGAGCGCCGACCGCGCAGCATGCCGCCCACCGCCCTGGGTGAGCACGTGCTGCGCTATGCGCAAATCGCCCTGAATGACGCCCGTTCGTTCGTCGAACAGATCAGCAGCCTGCGCGAGGGCGGCCACGGTTACCTCAAGGTCGGCGGTATTTTCGCCGCGACGGCGGTGGCGCTGCCCGAGGCGATCCTGCAGATCAAGCAGCGCTGGCCCCTGCTGTCCATCGAGGTGGTGGAGCAGACCAGCAATCACCTGATGAAGATGCTTGAAGAAAAGAAGCTCGACCTTGCCGTTGCGCGGTTTACCGATCAGAGCCAGCAGCAGCGCTATGACTTCCAACCCCTGGCCCCCGAACCGTTCTGCATCGTGGTCAATGATCGCCATCCGCTCGCCGATGCCGGGCCGACGTCGTTGCAGCAACTGGTGGATCTGCCGTGGATTCTCTACCCGGTCGGCACGCCGATTCGCGCGCGCATGGAACTGGCCTTCGCCGAAGCCGGGGTGGGCATGCCGCGCAACACCATCGACACGATTTCCATGCAGACCTTCCTCCAGGTGCTGCAACGCGGGCCCATGATCGGCATGTTGCCCAATGCGATGGTCGACCCACTGCTCGAAAGCGGCCAGCTCAAGACCCTCGACACACCGCTGCACCTGGTGCCGCAGGACTACGGCATCCTCACCCGCAAGGACGAGCCGCTGGTGGGCGCGGCGCTGGAGTTTGCCGAGATCCTCAAGGACAACGCCCGATTGGATAGCTGAATATCCTGTGGCGAGGGGATTTATCCCCGCTGGGCTGCGAAGCAGTCCTAAACCCAGCCTCTGCGTTCCGTCAGGTTGATTGCGGTGAGTTTCTTAGGGCTGCTGCGCAGCCCAGCGGGGATAAATCCCCTCGCCACAGGTCTCGTTCGGATTTTCAGAACTGTGATAACACCCCGTTATCAACTAATCCAAAAATGCCATTGGGAAAGAATCGCTTCCCGACAGTAGAGTCCTCGTTCAATCGCCGGATGATTCACTCATTCGACGTGACCCAATAAAAACAATCAGGGGTTACCTCATGCAAACCATCTCCGAGCATTTGCCCGCCCAGGCGCAAACCGGCGAACTCGATTTCGAGGACCGGACCTACCGCAAGGTGATCTGGCGAATCCTGCCGGTCCTGCTGTTGTGCTACATGGCGGCCTACCTCGACCGGGTGAACATCGGTTTTGCCAAGCTCGACATGCTCAACGAGCTGCAATTCAGCAACACCGTGTACGCGCTGGGCGCCAGTATGTTTTTCTGGGGTTATTTCCTGTTCGAAGTGCCCAGCAACCTGTTGCTGCATCGCTTTGGCGCGCGGTTCTGGATCGCCCGGATCATGCTCAGTTGGGCGGTGATTTCCATGGCGGTGGCCTACACCGTGCCGCTGGCGGCGTTCTTCCACATCGAATCGAGCACGATGTTCTACGTGCTGCGTTTCCTGCTGGGGATCTGCGAAGCGGGCTTTTTTCCTGGCGTGATCCTCTACCTCAACTACTGGTTCCCGACCCATCGGCAGAGCCGGGTGATGTCCGGGTTCCTGCTGGCATTGCCGGTCAGCCTGACGCTCGGCGGCATATTGTCCGGCTGGCTGATGAACAGCATGCAGGGTGTGCACGGCCTGTCCGGCTGGCAGTGGATGTTGCTGATCGAGGGGGTTCCTTCGATCATCATGGCGGTCGTGGTGGTGGTCTGCCTGGCGGACAACATCGACAAGGCCAAGTGGCTTTCGGCGGCGGAAAAAGCCATGCTCAAGGCCAATCTTCAAACCGACAACCACGGCAAGGCCACACGCTTGAGCGAGGTGTTCTTCAACCCTCGGGTGTGGTTGCTGGTGCTGATCCTGCTGACGTTCAACACCGGTTTCTATGGCCTGGCCTTCTGGATGCCGTCGATCATCAAGAGCACCGGCATCACCAACAGCCTGCACATCGGTTTGCTCACCGCCATTCCCTACTCGGTGGCGGTGGTGGCGATGCTGCTCAACGCCCGGCATTCCAATCGCACCGGCGAGCGCCGACTGCACGCGGCGATTCCAGCCTTCATCGGTGGCGCGGGGCTGATCCTCAGTGCTTACTTCGCCGATAACCTGGTGCTGTCAGTGCTGTTCCTCAGCGTCTCCGCCTCGGGGATCCTCAGCCTGATGCCGATCTTCTGGACCTTGCCCGGCACCGTGCTGTCAGGCGTCGCGGCCGCTGCCGGGATCGGCATGATCAACGCCATCGGCAACCTGTCGGGCTTCACCGGATCGATGATCACCGCCGTGGCCGAGACGCTCACGGGCAATATCAACAACGGTACCTACGTTCTGGCGCTGTGCCTGTTGGTCAGTGGCGGGTTGATCCTGGCCATCCCGGCCTCGATGCTCGGCCGGACACCGAAAAGCGCGGCCCCGGCGGCGCAATTGGAGACAGCATGAGCCTGCAGAACAAACGGGTGCTGGTGACGGCGGCCGGACAGGGCATCGGCCTGGCCAGCGCGGTTGCCTTCGCCCAGGCCGGCGCCGAGGTGTTCGCCAGTGACATTGATATTCGCGCGCTGGCGGGTATCGATGGGGTCAAGCCGATGATCCTGGATGTCACTTCGACCAGCGCCATCGACGCGGCCTGCGAGCGAATCGGTGGATTGGACGTGTTGTTCAACTGCGCAGGCGTCGTGCACAGCGGCAACATCCTCGACTGCGACGAAGCGGCCTGGGCGCGCTCGATGGACCTGAATGTCACGGCCATGTACCGCATGATCCGCGCCTTCCTGCCGGGCATGCTGGCCCGTGGCGGCGGCTCGATCATAAATATGTCGTCGGTGGCTTCCAGTGTCAAAGGCGTGCCCAATCGTTTCGCCTATGCTGCCAGCAAGGCCGCGGTGGTGGGGCTGACCAAATCCGTCGCCATCGACTTCGTCAGCCAGGGCATTCGCTGCAACGCGATCTGTCCTGGCACCGTGGATTCTCCATCGCTGCGCCAGCGCATCGCCGACCAGGCCGCGCAGCAGGGTGTCGAGGAGCAACAGGTCTACCGGCAGTTTCTCGACCGTCAGCCCATGGGACGAATTGGCAATACCGAAGAAATCGCGCAACTGGCGCTCTACCTGGGCAGTGACGCGTCCGGCTATACCACGGGCGCCGTGCACGTGATCGATGGCGGCATGAGCCTTTGAGTTTTCACTTGAACAGGAGCACTTCATGAAACTGTTGCGTTACGGCGAAAAAGGCTCGGAAAAACCCGGGCTGCTGGATGACGACCATCAGATCCGCGACCTGTCGGGCCATGTGCCGGACATCGCCGGAAATGTCATTGGGCCGGAAGGCCTGGCAAAACTCGCCGCCCTCGACCCGCGCAGCCTGCCGGTCGTGGCCGGCCAACCGCGGATCGGCCCGTGCGTCGGCCAGGTCGGCAAGTTCATCTGCATCGGCCTGAACTACGCCGACCATGCTGCCGAGTCGAACATGGAGGTGCCGAAGGAACCGATCATTTTCAATAAATGGACCAGTGCCATCTGCGGGCCGAATGACGATATCCAGATTCCCCGCGGCTCGCTCAAGACCGATTGGGAAGTCGAGCTGGGCGTGGTCATCGGCAAGGGCGGGCGCTACATCGACGAAGCGAACGCCCTGGAACATGTCGCCGGTTATTGCGTGATCAACGATGTGTCGGAGCGCGAGTGGCAGCTCGAACGCGGCGGCACTTGGGATAAAGGCAAGGGCTTCGACACCTTCGGCCCCCTTGGACCCTGGCTGGTGACCAAGGATGAAATCCCCGACCCGCATGCGCTGGACCTGTGGCTGGAAGTCGACGGGCATCGCTATCAGGACGGCAACACCCGGACGCTGATCTTCAGCGTGCCGCAACTGATCGCCTACCTGAGCCGGTGCATGAGCCTGCAACCGGGCGACGTCATTTCCACCGGCACGCCACCGGGCGTTGGGCTGGGCATCAAGCCCAACCCGGTGTTCCTGCGCCCGGGGCAGACCATGCGCCTTGGTATCGAGGGCTTGGGCGAGCAGCGTCAGGTGACCGTGCAGGCGGATTGATCGCTGGTTTCGCTGCCGCTATCGCGAGCAAGCTCGCTCCCACAGGAGATCTCTAGGGTGCAGATAACCGTGTGGGAGCGAGCTTGCTCGCGATGGCGGTAGTTCTGTTGCCGAAGATATAGGCACTGTCCTCGCCACGAAAAATCCTCGAAGATGCGCGCCTGATTCGAGAGAACGATTCGACCCATGAGCGACGACTCCCACGCACGGTTTTCCCGTTTTCAAACCCCGGATCCCAGCATCCCTCCGCGCGAGCAATCACCGATGCTCCCGCAGGAGTTGGCCTGGGCGCGCGAGCGTGCCTTCATGCACCGCTTCAGTTGGTTCGTGGTGCTGCTTCCGCCGTTGAGCATGGGCCTCGTGCTGCCAGGCTTGGCGTACTTGACGATCCTGGGCCTGACCCAGAAATTATTCGCCCCGGAGCTGGATGTCGACCGGATCGTCGGTGATTCCCTGGGCTGGCTGGCGCTGGTGACCGTGCTTTTCGTCGCCGGCTGGGCATTGTCCAATTACCTGCGCGACTCACGGGACCCTACCAAGCGCTACTGGCAATCGTTGCCGGACCAAGGATTGGTCGAGCTTGAGCGTCATACATTGGTCTCGGGCATCAGCCTTTGGGCCAACGACTTTGACCCGGACTGCAACAGCCTTACCCTGTGGAAGAACGACAAGCTGGTGAGCGTGCAAAGCTCCGGCGTTTCGCAGTGGATCCTGGCCATGACCGCGGCCGGCCACTGGCTGGTGCTCAAGGACGAGTTCCCCGGTGACTTCTGCTATGGGCGAGAAGGGCGGATGCCCGAGAAGGGCAAGCAGCTGCAACCCCGCCAGCACTTGGCGATTGCCTTCGCACCCGGAACCCAGCTGATGCTGGGCCAGCGCTTTGAGGGTGCGCCTGTGCCCTTGGTGGAAACGCCCTACTGGATGTCCGCCGATGAGATCAAGCGCCTCACCGAAGCCGCCCATCACTGGATTTTCTTCCCGCCGGACCGTTACGCCGTGGTCAATACCGAGGACGCCCGCTGGGTGCAACGATTGGTGGACAGGGCACAAGCCAGTGTCGGGCCTCAGCATGAGTGACGAACTCTACAAGCAAATGATCCGCTTCGAGACGCCTGATCCAGCCATCGGCCCTCGCGAGCAATCACCAATGCTCCCAGAGGAGGCGGCCAGGGCGCGCGAGCGTGCGTCCATGCACCGCTTCAGCTGGGTCATGGTGCTGGCGGCACCGGTAAGCGTTGGCCTGATGCTGCCAAGCCTGGCGTTCGTGATTGGCCTGGGCCTCGTCGAGAAATGGTTCGTCCCCGGCCTGGATGTCGACCGGGTCATCGATGGATCCTGGGGCTGGCAGGTGCTGGCGACTGTGCTTTTCATCGCCGGTTGGGCCTCGTCCAATTACCGGCGCGATTCACGCGACCCGACCAAGCGCTACTGGCGCTCGATGCCGGATGAAGGGGTGGTCGAGCTTGAGCGTCATACGCTGGTCTCGGGCATCAGCCTGTGGTCCTGCGATGATAATCCCGAGGCCCTCAGCCTCACGCTCTGGCAAGACGACAAGCTGGTGCGCGTGCAAAGCTGCGGCGTGTCGCAATGGATCCTGGCCATGACCTCGGCCGGGCACTGGCTGGTGCTCACGGAGGAAATTCCCGGCGTCTTCCGCCATGGACAGGCCAGGCGAATGCCTGCGCCCGACCTGCGGATGAAGCCCCAGCAGCAATTGGCGATTGCCTTTGCCCCTGGGACCCAGCTGATGCTGGGCCAGCGCTTTGACGGTGCGCCTTTGCCGCTGACGGAATCCTCGTACTGGCTGTCCGCCGATGAGTTCAGCCGCCTCGCCGAAGCATCCCATCGCTGGGGCTTTTTCCCGCCGGACCGTTACGCCGTGGTCAACGACCGGGACGCCGGTTGGGTGCAGCGACTGGTGGACAAGGCGCTGGTGGACAAGGCGCGCGGCAACACTGGTCCACAGCCCCAGCGAACGGCTGTCACGGCTGAGCGTCCGCCAACGTGACGCGGGTATCTCGGGGCGCGAGGGCGCTGGTGACGGTTGCCGCCAGGGCGAGCAACGCACCGACGGTGGCGAGCCCGATCCAGCCGCTCCGGTGGACCCCGTAGTTACCCAAGGCCGCGCCGAGTGCACCGCCCAGGAAATACGAACCCATGAACACCGTGTTCAATCGGCTGCGGGCCTCGGCGCGCAGGGTCTGGACGCGTGCCTGATTGGCCACCAGCCCGACCCGGTTGCCGAAGTCCAACAGCACCATGCCGACAATCAGCCAGCCCAGGTGCTGTCCGCCGGCCCCGATGAAGACGAAACCGACGGCCAGCACTGTCGCACCCGCGACGGTCAGCGTCCGGGCGCCCAGGCGATCGACTAACGTGCCGATGCGGGGCGATGCGACGATGCCCAACACTGTCACCAGGCCGAACAGGCCAATGGTGGTCGAGCCGAACGTGTACGGCGGCTGGGTCAGCAGCGCGGCCAGCGTGGCCCATAAGGCACTGAAGGCGGCGAAAATCAGGAAGCCGCTCGCGGCACAGAAGCGCAGTACCGGCTCCTCGCGCAACAGGCTGCCGAGGGAACGCATCAGCGCGCCATAGCGCATGGGAGAAAGGCTCGTCAGAGCGGGTAGATTTCCGGCAACGATCAACAACAGCATTCCATCGATGAGGGAGGCCACCCAGAACACCGATCGCCAACCGCAGTGCTCGCCGAGCAGGCCACCGAAGGTCCGCGCCAACAGTAATCCGGCGGACAGTCCGCTCAGCAACGTCCCGACCACCCGGCCGCGTTCCGCGGGCGCGGCCAGACCCGACAGGGCGGGGATGATCAACTGTGCGGTAATCGCCGTGACCCCAACCAGGAAACTGCCGACGCACAGCAGCGCGAAACTCGGCGCCGCGGCGCAGGCGAGCAGCGCGACGGCATTTGCCCCGATGGCCCGCAATGCCACGCGGCGGGGTTGTCGGCAATCGGCGAGGGGCACGATGAGCAGCAGGCCCGTCCCATAACCGAGTTGCGTCAGCGTGGCGATCAGCCCGGCTTGGGTCGAGGTCAGGCCGAACGACGCGGCCATCATCGGCAGCAACGGTTGATGGTAGTAAAGGGTCGACACGGCCAGGGCGCAACACACGGCCATCACGCCGACCAGGCGAGCGGGGATCACGTTCGACACGGGCATGGCGCGGTCCTTCAGCGCGGTTGCAAGGTCGAGATCAGCGTGCCGGTATCGACGATGCTGTGGGCGAATGTCGGACCGTTCAACTCGTGCGCCGCGTGCATCATTTCCGGGTTGAACGCGGCGGTTGCGTCGCGCACCAGCGTCACGTGGTAACCGAGCTCCATGGCGAAACGTGCGGTGGACTCGATGCAGGTGTTCGCCAGCAAACCCATCACAATCACATGGGTGATGCCTTGTTGCTTGAGCTGGAAATCGAGGTCGGTATTGGCAAAACCGCTCTGGCCCCAATGCTCCTGGACGATGATGTCGCCGTCCTGTGGCACGAAGTCCGGGTGCCATTCGCCGCCCCAGGTGCCTTTTGCGAACGTATGGCGTTGCTGGATCAGGCGTTGGGTCGGATTGGGGTGGTTCCAGTTGTCGTAGTCGCCGGGTTGCCAGCGGCGATGGGGCACGTAGAACACCTGGATGCCTTGTTGCCGAGCGGTCGCCACAGCGGCGCGCAGGTTGTCGAGGAGGTGAACGTCCTGGGCAACCTTTTCCAGCAAGGGAAAGAGCTTGCCGCCCTCGGACAGGAAGTCGTTATAGGGGTCGACCAGCAACAGGCCGGTTCGCGACGGGGAGTACACAGGCTGGGTCATGTCTTCGATGCTCCGGTTGGGAAAGGCACGATCAATACTAACTATGAAAATCATATAGTCAATGATCTAGCGGTGTACATCGCATTTTTTACAGCCGAATCGTATCCGCAATCGCCGTGTTACTATGAAAAAAATAGTGGCTTTGCGGATTCTGGAAAAGTGATGAACAAGCACGACGAGACAAACGAGACGGTGTGCCCGGTGGCGCGTTCGGTGGGTGTGGTCGGTGATAAGTGGACGATCCTGGTGTTGCGTGAGTTGTACATGGGCACGACACGCTTCGAGGAGATCCAGATCCAGACCGGCGCCACGCCGCAAATGCTCACCTCGCGCCTCAAGGCATTGGAAACCGGCGGCCTGGTGGAGCGTCGTCCCTACAACGAAAAACCCCTGCGCTACGAGTACCAGCTGACCGCCAAGGGATGGGATTTCTATCCGGTGATCTACGCGTTGCGCGCCTGGGGCGAAACGTGGTGCAAGGGCGAGGATGAAGGGTTGGCGATGCACTTTGTGCATCGCGCCTGTGGTCACGACGTGGGGGTGGCGAGTGTTTGCCCCAATTGCGGAGTACCGGTGGAACGCAAGGACTTGCAACCGTCGATCAGTGAACGCTTCCTCGCCGAGCGCACGGCCCGTCGGGAAGCGTTCAAGGGCAGGTAGCGCCGCCAACCCTCAATCGGATTTGTGACGCGTGACGCGCTTCATCACCACCACGAAGAACACCGGGACAAACACCACCGCCAGGGTGGCGCTGATCATGCCGCCGATCACGCCTGTGCCAATGGCTTGCTGGCTCGCCGAGCTGGCCCCCGTGGCGATCGCCAGCGGGACCACGCCGAGGATGAACGCCAACGAGGTCATGATGATCGGCCGCAAGCGCAGGCGCGCGGCCTGGAGCGTGGCGTCGACCAGGTCGTGGCCTTCGTCGTACAGGCTCTTGGCGAATTCGATGATCAGGATCGCGTTTTTCGCCGACAGGCCGATGATGGTAATCAGCCCGATCTTGAAGAACACATCGTTGGGCATGCCGCGCAACGACACCGCCAATACCGCACCAAGCACGCCCAGCGGAACCACCAGCAACACCGAGGTCGGGATCGACCAACTCTCGTACAGCGCCGCCAGGCACAGGAACACCACCAGCAGCGACAGGCCCAGCAGGATGGGCGCCTGGCTGCCGGACAAGCGTTCCTGCAACGACAGGCCGGTCCATTCCTGGCCCATGCCCTTGGGACCCTGGGCGACCAACCGTTCGATTTCGGCCATGGCTTGCCCGGTGCTGTAGCCCGGTGCCGGTTCGCCGGAAATGCTCACCGCCGGGTAGCCGTTGTAGCGGGTCAGTTGCGCCGGCCCCTGGGTCCAGCGGGCCTGGACGAACGCCGACAGCGGCACCATTTGTCCATTGCTGTTGCGCACGTGGATCTTCAGCAGGTCCTCGACCTGGCTGCGCTGGTCGCCTTCGGCCTGGACCACCACGCGCTGCATGCGCCCCTGGTTCGGAAAGTCGTTGATGTAGGCCGAGCCCACCGCCGTGGACAGCACGCCACCGACGTCGGCAAAGGAAATCCCCAAGGCATTCGCCTGCTTGCGATCCACCTCCAGTTGCACCTGCGGCGCTTCCGCCAGGGCACTTTCGCGCACGTTCATCAGCACCGGGCTTTTTTCGGCGGCGGCGAGCAGTTCGCTACGGGCCTGCATCAGCGTGGCATGGCCGAGGCCGCCGCGGTCCTGCAAGCGAAACTCGAAACCGCTGGAAGTACCGAGGCCGTCCACCGGCGGCGGCAGCACCGAGAAGACCATGGCGTCCTTGATCGCGCCGAAGGCCTGGTTGGCGCGATCGGCGATGGACGCCGCCGAATCATCGCCGCCGCGCTGCGACCAATCCTTCAGCGTGGTGAACGCCAGGGCCGCGTTCTGCCCGCTGCCGGAGAAGCTGAAGCCGAGGATCACCGTGCTGTCGCCAACGCCGGGCTCGCTGGCATTGTGCGCCTCGATCTGTTCGACGACCTGTACCGTGCGGTTCTTGCTCGCGCCCGGCGGCAACTGGATGTCGGTGATGGTGTAGCCCTGGTCTTCCACCGGCAGGAACGAGGAGGGCAGGCGACTGAACAGCAGGCCCATGCCCACCAGCAGCACGCCGTAGATCAACAGATAACGGCCGCTGCGTCTCACTGCGTAGGCCACCCAACCGTGGTAGCGGTCGCCGAATCGATCGAAGCCGCGGTTGAACGCACCGAAGAACCCGCGTTTGGCGTGGTGATCGCCTGGCGCGATCGGCTTGAGCAGGGTCGCGCACAGGGCTGGGGTCAAGGTCAGGGCGAGAAACGCCGAAAACAGGATCGACGTCGCCATCGATAGCGAGAACTGCTGGTAGATCACCCCCACAGAACCCTGCATGAACGCCATCGGAATGAACACCGCCACCAGCACCAGGGTGATGCCGATGATCGCCCCGGTGATCTGGCCCATGGCCTTGCGCGTCGCGTCCTTGGGAGAGAGGCCTTCCTGGGCCATGATCCGCTCGACGTTCTCCACCACCACGATGGCATCGTCCACCAGGATGCCGATGGCCAGCACCATGCCGAACATGGTCAATACGTTGATCGAGAAACCCAGGGCGAGCATCGTCGCGAAGGTGCCCATCAGCGCCACCGGCACTACCAGCGTCGGGATCAGCGTGTAGCGGATGTTCTGCAGGAACAGGTACATCACCGCGAACACCAGCAACATCGCCTCGCCGAGGGTATAGACCACCTTGGTGATCGAGACTTTGACGAACGGCGACGTGTCGTAGGGAATCTTGTATTCCACGCCGGCCGGGAAGTAGCGCGCCAGCTCATCCATCTTCGCCCGTACGAGGGTGGCGGTGTTCAACGCGTTGGCGCCCGGCGACAACTGCACCGCCACGGCAGTCGACGGCTTGCCGTTCAGGCGCGTGGAGAACTGGTATTCCTGGCTGCCGATTTCCACCCGCGCGACATCGGCGATGCGCACCGTCGAACCGTCGGGGTTGGCCTTGAGCACAATGTCGGCGAATTCCTGCGGCGTCGAGAGCTGGCCCTTGACGACGATGGTCGCGGTGATTTCCTGGGTGCTGCGGCTCGGCAGGTCGCCGAGGCTGCCGGCCGAGACCTGGGCGTTCTGCGCGACGATGGCGGCATTGACGTCCGCCGGGGTCAGGTTGAAACCCACCAGCTTGCGCGGATCGATCCAGATCCGCATGGCCCGCTCGGCGCCGTACAACTGGGCCTTGCCGACGCCGTCCAGGCGCTTGATCTCGTTCATCACGTTGCGCGCCAGATAATCGCTGAGCGCCACGTCATCGAGCTTGCCGTCGCTGGAGGTGAGGGTGATCAGCAACAGGAAGCCGGCGGAAACCTTGTCCACCTGCAAGCCCTGCTGGGTTACCGCTTGCGGCAGGCGCGACTCCACCGCCTTGAGGCGGTTCTGCACGTCGACCTGGGCCAGTTCGGGGTTGGTCCCGGGTTGGAAGGTCGCGGTGATTGTGGCGCTGCCGAGGCTGCTCTGGGATTCGAAATACAGCAGGTTGTCGGCGCCGTTGAGTTCTTCCTCGATCAGGCTGACCACGCTCTCGTCGATGGTCTGCGCCGACGCGCCCGGGTACACCGCGTAGATCTCGATTTGCGGCGGCGCCACGACCGGGTATTGCGCCACCGGCAGTTGTGGAATGGCCAGGATCCCGGCCAGGAGGATGAACAGCGCGACGACCCAGGCAAACACCGGGCGGTCGATGAAGAATTGCGGCATGGCTTAGTGTCCTGCCTGTGGCCCGGAAGCCTGGGCGAGAGGAAGAGGGGAATCATCGATCCGGACTTTTTCACCGGGGCGGGCGTGCTGGACACCTTCGACGACGATGCGATCGCCCGGCTTCAAGCCTTCGGTGACGATCCAGCGATCATTCTGAGCGGCGCCCAATTGCACCGGTTGCTGGCTGACCTTCTGCTCGGCGTCCAGCAGCAAAACCTGGGCGATGCCGGCGCTGTCGCGCAGGATCGCCCGTTGCGGCACGGTGATGCCTTGGCTGTTCACTGCCTGCTCCAGGCGCACCCGGATGAAACTGCCCGGCAGCAAGTCCAGGTCCGGGTTGGGGAACTCGCTGCGCAGGGTGATCTGGCCAGTGCCAGGGTCGACGCTGAGGTCGGTGAAGAGCAACTTGCCGGGCAGCGGATAGGGGCTGCCGTCGTCCTGGATCAGGGTGGCCTTGGCCTGGTCCCGGCCGACCGCTTGCAACTGGCCGGCGCGAAAGGCGCGGCGCAGGTCGTTGAGTTCACGGGTCGATTGGGTAAGGTCGGCGTGGATCGGGTCCAGTTGCTGGATGAGTGCCAATGGCGTGGTTTCGTTCTGCCCCACCAGTGCGCCTTCGGTCACCAGGGCGCGACCGATGCGCCCGGAAATCGGCGCGGTCACCGTGGCGTAGCCTAGGTTCAGCTTGGCCCGTTCCACGGCGGCCTTGTTGGCGGCGACATCGGCTGCGGTCTGGCGCACGTTGGCCCGGGCATTGTCGTAGTCCTGGCCGCTGATGGCCTGGTCATCGATCAGTTGGGCATAGCGCTGCGCCTGCAACCGGGCCTGGAACGCATTGGCCTCGGCCTTGCGCAACGCCGCCTCGGCACTGTCCAGGTCGGCCTTGAACGGCGCCGGATCGATGCGAAACAGTACTTGCCCCTGCTTGACGTCGCTGCCTTCGCGGTAGACCCGCTGCAAGACCACGCCGGCGACCCGGGCGCGGACTTCGGCCACTCGCGGTGCGGCGATCCGGCCGCTCAGCTCGTTGCTGATGGACAGCGATCGAGCCTGGACGGTCTCGATACGCACGCTGGCCGGCGGTGCGGATTCTTCCGAGGTCGAGGTGTCATCACAGCCGCTGAGCAACAGCGCACCGATCAACAGGCCCAGCGTGACGGCAGGTTTCTTGGACATGGTGCTTCCCCACTATTGAACCGCCCATGGTAGGGAGCCGGGCCGATGACAGGGGTTAAGCTTTGTAGCGGCTCTGTGAAATTGTGTAACGCCCCTGGAATCAAATCTGAAAATGCCCCACCAACGCCTGCTGGTGGTTGGCCATGGCGTGCAGCGTGTGACTCGCCTGGGACGCTTCCTGCATCCGGCCGGCCAGGGTTTCGCTGATGCCACGAATGCCGCTGACGCGGTGGCTGATGTCTTCCACCACTGAGCTTTGCTCCAGGGCCGCGCTGGCGATCTGTTGGTTCATCTGTTCGATCACTTCCACGGCCTGGGTGATGTGCTGCAGCGCGCCATGGGTGTGTTCGACGTGAACGACGCTGCCCCTGGCCAGTTCCCGGCTCGACTGGGTGCTGAGTACCACGTCCTGGCTCAGTTGCTGCAAGGCTTCGATCACCGTGCGGATCTGCTCGACGGAATTCTGGGTGTTGCTCGCCAAATGCCGGACTTCATCGGCCACCACCGCGAAGCCACGTCCCTGTTCGCCGGCCCGGGCTGCTTCGATGGCGGCGTTCAGGGCCAGGAGGTTGGTCTGCAGGGCAATGGCGCAAATCACGTCCAGCACCTGGCTGATCTGCTGGCTGTTGTCCGCCAGTGCCTTGACCTGACCAAGCGTTGCCTCCAGGCGCCGGTCGAGGGCGTCGATGCTGCTGACGGCGTTGGCGAACATTTCCTGTCCCGATCGGCTGGCATTTTCCGCCACCGTTGCGGCATCGGCAGCCTGGTGGGAGTGGCGCGCCACTTCCTGGGCGCTGGCGCTCATCTCGTGCAAGGCGGTCGCCGCCAATTCGACTTCCCGGTACTGCTGTTGCATGCCTGCGCTGACTTCTCCGGCGACCCGCGCAGACGTGTCGGCGGTGTCCCGAGTGTCCCGGGACGCTTGCTGGATATCCCGGATGATTGGCTGGAGCTTGTCGAGGAAACGGTTGAAGCCGTGCGCCAACTGACCGAGTTCATCGTGGCGTTCGTCGGGCAGGCGCTGGGTGAGGTCGCCGTCACCTTCGACAATGGCGTCGAGCATATGAGCCACCCGCAACAATGGCCGTGTCACGCCGTAGGCGGTGAGCCAGATGAGCAGCAGCCCGAGGCCGGCAGCCAGCAGGCCCAGGCTGAGGTTGAACCAGTTCGACTGGCGATGCTTGTCGTCGAGCTGCGCCTGCATATGCAAGGCGGGCGCTTGCACGAGCGCTTCCGGCACGCGGATCTGCAGTTGCCAGGGGCTGTTCGCCACGGCGGTTTGCACGGCTTGGTGCACGTCGATAGAAGCGTCCGTCACGCTGCCGCTATGGCCGGCCACTTGCCCCGATGGGGAGAGAATGCTGATCTCGCTGTGGCCGGGATACAGGTCGTTCGCCAGGCTGGCAGCGAGTTGCTGGAGGGTATCGAGGCTGATGTCCATGCCCACCACGCCGATGACTTTGCCTTGGTCCAGCAGTGGTATGGAGATGCTGCTCATCAAGGTCTGCTTGCCTTCGACTTCAATCGCGTAGGGCTCCGTCACGCAGGTATGCCCCTGGTTTTGCGGGCAGACGTACCAGGCGTTTTCCGGCTCGCTGCCCGGTGGCGCGGTGTTGGCGCTGATCTGGGCTTCGCTGAGCACTTCCTGCACCAGGTGCCCGGGCTGGCTTTGCGACCAGTACAGGGCAAAGCGGCCTTTTTCGTTGCTGGCGAGGTCGCGCTGTCCGGCAAAGCTGGCATCCTCGGTCGCCAGGGCGTCGGGCACCAGCACGACATAGAAACCGAGGACTTTCTCACGCTTGAGCAGCGCCTCGCGAGTCAGGCCAATCAGGTCGTGGCGCAGTTGCGCGGCCGTCAATCGTCCGTTCTGCGCCTGGGCGCGCAGTTGCAGCACCTGCTGGGCAAAACCTTCGCCATAAATCGCCGTTTCGCTGAAAAAGCGCTCAACCCGCTGACCGTGGGCCAAGGCCTGTGCTTGCAGGCCCTCCAACGCCGATTGTCCAAGTAGCTGGCTGCTTTGCCGTTTCAGCAGCGTGGCGCCTTGCTGGTTCTGATACAGCGAGGCACCGGTCAGTGCCCCGACGACCGCCAGCAGGCTCAGGCCGCTCAGAAGGGTGATCCGCCATTGGATAGAGAGACGAGCGAAAAACATGCTGAGGTTTCCTGGGCTTAGGGGTTTTTATTGTTTTGAGCCCAGCACTGTCTGAACGGTGGGCAAGGTTATCTTGCGGCAGGAAGCGCCTCCCCGTTATCCCGAATCGGCAGCGGTTGTGCGCCGAGATTGAGCGCATGCGGTTCACTTAAGGCGCCGACGTCCTTGTGGCGAGGGGATTTATCCCCGCTGGGCTGCGCAGCAGCCCCCTAACAGTCAACTCAGTATTCTGATACTCCGCGTTGCCTGCATTTAGGGCCGCTTCGCGCCCCAGCGGGGATAAATCCCCTCGCCACAGGAATGTCCTTCCCTGATGGGGCTGGCCTGTTTTGGGGCACTGTTTTTGATGCTGCCGTTTTGGGATAGCGAAGGGTTTTGGCAAGGGCATAGCATCGAAACCAGCGTGCAAGCAGAACAACAAGATTCTGGAAGCCGGCGAAGCTGGCCGACTCCGGTCCAGCAGCCACTGCCTCATACAATAAGGTCAAGAACAATGAGCGTATCTTTCCCGATCAGCAGCTCGACGGAGCTGAAGCGCGGCGCACTGGGTGTCGGCTTCATCATCTTCTTCGTGATATCGGCGGCGAGTCCCTTGAGTGTCATCGCCGGCGGCTTTCCCATCGGCATCATGCTTGGCAATGGCGCCGGCACACCTGCGCTGTTGCTGCTGGCGCTGTTGGTGTTGCTGGCCTTTTCGGCGGGTTACACCGCCATGTCCCGGCACATGACCAACGCCGGTGGCTTCTACGCCTTCACCTCTCGCGGCCTGGGTGGCTTGGCCGGTGGCGCGGCAGGGGTGTTGGCGATGTTTGCCTACAACATTCTCCAGGTCGGCCTGTACGGCATGTTCGGCGGCGTGGTCAGCGGCACGATGGCCAGTGTCTTCGGCCTGGAATTGCCGTGGTGGACGTACTCGCTGCTGGCGATGGCGAGCGTTGCGATCCTCGGTTATCGCAAGATCGACTTATCGGCTCGTGTGCTCTCTGTGGTGGTGATCGCCGAGTACCTGGCGATCCTGACGCTGGATTTCGCCATCCTCAAGACCGGTGGCGACAGCGGCATCAATCTCGATTCGTTCGACCGCAGCCACGTCTTCAGCGGCACGCCATCCATCGGCCTGCTGTTCTGTTTCGCGGCGTTCATCGGCTTCGAAGCCACGACGATCTATGGAGAAGAGGCGAGGAATCCGCACCGCACGATTCCCATCGCCACCTACAGCTCCGTGCTGTTGATCGGTGGTTTTTATGCGCTGTCGGTCTGGTCGATGATCGTGGGTGTCGGGGCCGACAAGATCGTACCGACGCTGCAAGCCCTGCAGGATCCGACCACGTTCATCTACGGCCTGTCCGATCACTTTGTCGGCCCGCACCTGACCCAGATCATCCGGCTGCTGTTCATGGTCAGCATCTACGCCGGACTGCTGGCGTTCCACAATGCCGCGGCGCGTTATTTCTATGCCATCGGCCGGGACGGCTTGCTGCATAGCCGCTTGGGTACCACCCACCGCGTGCACCAGAGCCCGCACATGGGCTCGGTCCTGCAAAGCCTGATCGCCGCCGTGGTGGTGCTGATCTTCGCCGCGCTGGACGCCGACCCGATCCTGCAATTGTTCGCCTGGTTTTCCAACCTGGCCACCCTCTGCGTGATCCTGCTGATGGCGCTGACGTCGGCGGCGGTGTTCGTCTACTTCCGGCGCCACCCGGAATTGAAGCTGGGGCTTTGGCGCGGTCGGATTCTTCCAGGCTTTGCGTGCCTGGCCTTGCTCGCGGTGCTGGCCCTTGCGGTGATTCATTTCGATGTGCTCACGGGCGCCAGCCAGCGCCTGTCCTACGGTCTCTGCGCCGTCATTCCTGTCGCGCTGGTGGTCGGCGTGTTCCTCGCCGTGCGTCTGCGCAAGGTCTCGCCGGAGCGATTCGCGGCGCTGGGTAGCCACAAGCTCTAGCCGCCACGCGAGCGCTTCACACCACACAAAAAACAACTGCGCTGTCGTTCGGGACGGTTCGGCGGCGCGTGAAAGGAAGATTCCATGCACGATTATCAAATGCTCATCAACGGGGTGCGGGTCGACGGCGAAAACGGCCATTTCGATGTGGTCAACCCGGCGACGGGCGCTGCGTTCGCCCGATGCCCGGCCGGTTCCCTGGGCCAACTGGACCGCGCGGTCGAGGCGGCGCAATCGGCCTTTGTCGAGTGGCGGCACAGCACCCATGAAGATCGCCGCCAACGTCTGCTGGATATTGCGACGGACATCGAGCAGGACGCCGACGCGCTGGCCCGGCTCATCGTCCTCGAACAAGGCAAGCCGCTGGCGCTGGCGTTTTCTGAAGTCATGGGCGCGGCGGCCTGGACGCGTTATGCCGCCGAACAACAGATCCCGGTGGAGCTGGTGGAAGAAACCCCGACCCAGCGCATCGAGCTGCACCGCAAGCCCTTGGGCGTCGTCGCCTCGATCACGCCCTGGAACTGGCCGTTCATGATTGCCGTCTGGCACATCATGCCGGCGCTGCGAGCCGGCAATTGCGTGATCAGCAAGCCGTCGAGCCTGACGCCCCTGAGCACTCTGCGCCTGGTGGAAATCATCGCCTGTCATGTGCCCCGGGGCGTGATCAATGTCGTGACCGGCGAACAGGGCTTTGGCAGCGCGATCACGGCCCACGCCGGTATCCAGAAAATTGTCTTCACCGGTTCGACAGCCACCGGCCAGAGCGTGATGCGCGGTGCTGCGGCGAATCTCAAACGCCTGACGCTGGAGCTGGGCGGCAACGATGCTGCCATCGTCCTGCCCGGCACGTCGGTCGAGGCGGTGGCCGAAGAGATTTTCCAGGCGGCCTTTCTCAACATGGGGCAGACCTGCGCCGCCCTCAAGCGCCTGTACGTGCACCAATCCCAATACGAGGCGTTCGCCGACGCACTGACACTCATCGCCGCGCGCCAGGTCGTTGGCGACGGCCTGGAGCCGGAGGTCACCTTCGGTCCGGTACAAAACGCTGAACAACTGGCGCTGGTGGAAGCACTGGTGGCGGATGCCCGGAACCAGGGCGCGCGTGTGCTGTGTGGCGGCGCGCGCCTGGACCGAGCGGGTTTCTTTTATCCGCCGACCCTCGTCGCCGATGTCAGCGACGGCCAGCGCCTGGTGGACGAAGAACAGTTCGGCCCGGTGTTGCCGCTGATTGCCTACCAGGACGTCGAGGATGTCCTGCGCCGCGCCAACGCTGGCGACATGGGCCTGGGCGGTTCGGTCTGGGGCAGCGATGTGGACCAGGCCCAGGCCTTGGCCAGTCGCCTTGAAAGCGGCGTGGCCTGGGTCAACTGCCATGCGCAGATCCAACCGAACACGCCATTTGGTGGCAGCAAGATGTCCGGGTTCGGCGTCGAGTTCGGCCTTGAAGGGTTGCTGGAATTCACCGGCCAGCAACTGCTGTACGTACGCAAGCGTGAAACACAGTGAGGACTGCAACCATGTACGAGCACTACAAGACGGCACAAAAGAAATTCTGGCACCCGATGAGCTCATCGGCGCCGGCCAACCGCTCCAAGACATTGGTCATCGCCCGTGGCGACGGTAACTACATCACCGATATCGACGGCCACCGCATGCTCGATGGAGTCGGCGGCTTGTGGAACGTGAACGTGGGGCACAACCGCGCTTCAGTGAAGGCGGCCATTGCCGCGCAAATGGACGAGTTGGCGTATTACCAGACTTTCGACGGTATCGCCCACCCTCGGGTGTTCGATCTGGCCGAACGACTCACGTCGATGTTCGCCCAGGAAGACATGGCGCGGGTGTTGTTCAGTTCCGGCGGTTCGGACGCGGTCGAGACGGCCCTGAAAATGGCTCGGCAATACTGGATCGCCAGTGGTGAGCCAGGGCGCACGCGCTTCCTGTCGTTGCGCAATGGCTACCATGGCGTGCACATGGGCGGCACCTCCGTGGGCGGCAACGGCGTCTATCACTACAACCATGGGCCGCTGTTGGCCGGTTGCCATCTGCTCGATACGCCGTGGCTGTACCGCAATCCCTGGGACTGCCGTGACCCGCAGGAATTGACCGCCCACTGCATTCGCCAGTTGGAAGACCAGATCGCCTTGCTCGGCGCCCAGACCATCGCGGCGCTGATCGCCGAGCCGGTGCAGGGCGCCGGCGGCGTGATCGTACCCCCCGCCGATTATTGGAAAAAATTGCGCGAAGTCTGCGATCGCCACGGCATCCTGCTGATCGCCGATGAAGTCGTCACCGGCTTCGGCCGCACCGGTTGCATGCTCGGCAGTCGCGGCTGGGGCGTCGCGCCGGACGTGTTGTGCCTGGCCAAGGGCATCACCGCCGGTTACATCCCCATGGGCGCCACGGTGTTCAACCAGCGCATGGTCGATGCCATCGAGAACGGCCCGGGTTTCACCAGTGTGATCATGCATGGCTACACCTACAGCGGACACCCGACGGCGTGCGCCGCAGCGCTGGCGGTGCTGGACATCGTCGAGGCCGAGGATTTGCCAGGCAACGCCGGCAAGGTTGGCGCCCAGTTGCTGGAGCAACTGCAGCCGTTGGCCGAACGCCATGCGCTGGTCGGCGAAGCGCGTGGCAAGGGCCTGATGATTGCCCTCGATCTGGTGGCGAACAAGGTCACCCGCGAACCGCTGGATCCCGCCAACGGCCTGGCGTCGCGGATTGCCGAGCGTGCGCGCCGGGCCGGCGTCTTGGTGCGCCCGATCGGCAACAAGATCGTCCTGTCGCCACCGTTGACCCTCACATCCGACGAGGCCGGCGTGATGGTCGGCGCGCTGGACGACGCGCTCGCCAACTGCCGCTAGCCCGGCCAGCCGGCGCCGTTTGCGGTGCCGGCTTCCCAATATAAAAACAGCCTGTCAAGGCGCACCTCAAGGAGTTCAAGCCATGCGGTCTCTATCGCGTATGGGATTTTTCGGCAGTGGCCTGGCCTGCACGTTGGCGTTCTATGCCGCCAATCAGGTCCAGGCTTACGAGCTGTATGCCGATGACGACACTCACCTCAACGCCGACCTGCTGGCGGTGTTCGGCCACTTCAACAGCCGCAGGAATTATGACGGCAGGTCGGGCGGTTCGACCTGGCGCGAAGGCTTCATCAAATATGGTGTGAGCGGCGACCAGGGCCTCGCCGGCCAGGGCACCGCCTATGGCGCCTTCAGCCTGGTCAGCTCCGCCACCTGGGGCGATGGCGACGCGGCCGGCAACACGCTGGGCAGCGAGCGCACGACAAAAATCGAGGACGCCTACCTGGGCTGGCGCTCCGCCGATCTGTTCCCGCTGCTGGGGCAGGATGGTGTCGATATTTCCGGCGGACGCCAAATCGTCAAGTTGGGCAGGGGGTTCTTGATCAACGATGATGGGCCGAACCTTGGCAAAGGCCCGGCCGACGGGCGCTTGAATCGTGGCGGCGCCTATTACCTCGCTGCACGGCACGCGTTCGATCAAACCGCCGTGTTGCGCCTGGGTGGGCAGGATGGCCTACATGGCAGCGTGGTGTGGCTTAAATCGGACAACCGCGCCCAGGCCGAAACCGAACTCGCTGCCGGCACGCTGGATTACACCGCCAAGGCCGGGACACTGGGGTTGACCTGGATCCATGGCCTTGATGTGAACGACCGCTGGGCCAGCGATTTCCAGCGGCAACGCAAGGGCATGGACGTCTATAGCATTCGCGGTGAAGGCGACGCCGGTATCGAGAACGCCAGCCTGGCCTTCGAATACGCCTGGCAGGACAAGGACGCCGGCCCGCAGAACGCCTGGTACGCCGAGGCTGGCTACACCTTCGCGGATATAGCCTGGGCGCCGAAACTGACCTATCGCTATACCCGTTATTCGCAAAAGTGGGACTCGCTGTTCACCGGCCAGAGCACCGGTTACGGCACCTGGTTCCAGGGCGAGGTCGCGGGCAACTATGCCGGGCCCTTCAACAGCAACACCGGCATTCACCATGTCGGCTTGAAGGCCACGCCATTGGAGAACCTGACCCTCGGTGCGTTGTACTTCGACTACAACACCGTGCGCAAGGACAACGCCTTGAACCTGGATGCCCGTGAGCTGGATTTCTATGCCGAGTGGGCCGTGAACCAGCACTTGATCGTCACGCCGCTGATCGGCCTCTACAAGCCGGACCGGGATGCAACGACAGGGGGTAATCAAGTGGCGGGCAATGGCACCAACGTGTACAGCCAGGTAACGGTGGCCGTGCCGTTTTGAGGCAGAGGGCTGGACGGCAAAACTCCTGTGGCGAGGGGATTTATCCCCGCTGGGCTGCGAAGCGGCCCTAAAAGCCAAACAACTCGGTGTGTCAGGTAGATTGAGTTGCCTGTATGGGGCTGCTGCGCAGCCCAACGGGGATAAATCCCCTCGCCACAGGGGCATTGTTTCTCTTGAGTGAGCTGCGTCCCTGCTTTCTAGCTCATGGTAGGCGGATGCTGCATCCGCTCGGCAATCCGCCGTGTGGTCTCGACGACCATTTCAATCACGGTCTCCTGACGCAGCAATTTGAAGCTGTCAGTGCTGCCCACGGCGGAAAGGCTGCCCACCACTTCGTCGAGTCCGGGGTTGATGATCGGTGCCGCGATACCGGTCAGCCCTTGGTTGAGTTCGTCGTGGGTCAGGCAATAGCCGTCCTTGCGGATTTTTTTCGTCGCCTTGGAAAAACCCGGCCAGTCATAGGGATTGTCGGGCTCGTTGGCCAGGTGTTCTTCGAACAGGCGCTGCAAGCGGCGACCTTTCTGGAATGCGATCAACACCTTGGACTGCGCGCCGCGAAAGAACGGCAACGGATGGCCGCGGCCGAACGAGAACTGGTAGGTGTCGTCGGGCTCGGCGATGTAGGTGTTGATGATGTGGCCGTCATAGAAAACGCTGGCGAACACCGCCAGGCCGGTTCGTTCGGACAGCTCGTGCATCAGCTCGCGGCCGGCGACGAGGATCGGATCGTACTGCCGCATCATCCAGTCGAGCTCGATGATCCGCGGCCCCAGGCCGTAGCTGCCGGCATCCACTCGCACCAGCAGGCCAGCGTCACACAAGTCCTTCACGTAGCGGTACACGGTCGCCCGGGACAGGCCCATGCGCTCGGCAATGGTGTCGGGGTCGATCTTCAGTCGATCCGGGCCGAAGAGGTCCAGGACGCTCAGCATCTTGCTCAGGCTGCTCATTTCGCTCCTAAAGGGTGGAGTGGCGCGTGGGTGGCCGTTTGGGTGAGCACTATAGGTAGACCCATCGATGATGAAAAGCCCGCAGGGTCGGTCTGTAGCGCGCTGTCACGGTAACTGAAGATCTGAGAAATGCAAGTTAATCGCTTGGGATAAACACATCATAAATCCACAAAAATCTCAAAATACGAGTTTAATAGTAAAAAATAGCTTGTTTTGTCGATTTCTCTATGTGATAAATCTCAGCCATTGCAAACGCTCGATGAAGAGGGCTGGAAATGAATGGTGCGCAACTGATAGTGAAGGCGGCGGTGGCGAGCGGTATCGAATACTGCTTCGCCAATCCCGGGACGACCGAAATTCCCCTGGTGGCGGCCATGGCCAGCGCGCCAGCTCTCAAGCCGGTGTTGTCGTTGTTCGAGGGGGTCTGCACCGGCGCCGCCGACGGCTACGGGCGCATTGCCGGCAAGCCGGCGATGACCCTGACGCACCTGGGGCCAGGCTTCGCCAATGGCATTGCCAACCTGCACAACGCCCGTCGCGCCAACACCCCGATTGTCAATGTCATCGGCGATCACGCGTCCTGGCACGTCAACTACGATCCGCCGCTGGCCAGTGATATCCAGGCGCTGGCGGGCAGTGTTTCCGGCTGGGTACGTACTTCGCGCACGGCCTCTGCCGTCGGGGAGGATTTGCAAGAGGCGGTGCGTGCGGCCTGGCAAGCCAAGGGCCAGATCGCCAGCCTGATCCTGCCCATGGACCTGCAAGCCAATGCCGTGCAACACGAAAGCGCGTTCACAGCGTTGCAGGCGCCGATCCGGCGCTTTGCCGGTGACCGGATCGAGGCGGTCGCCCAGGCCCTGCGTGATGGCCGGCGCCTGGTATTTATCGTCGGCGACCAAGGCTTGTCCGTCGCAGGCCTGGAAGCGGCGGGGCGCCTGGCCCAGTTGGCGGGCGTGCGGATGTTCGCCGAGACCTTCCCGCGCATGAGTTATCGCGGTGGCGGCCTGCCGGACCTGGATCGCCTGCCGTACTTCCCCGAAGTGGCCATCGAGATCCTCGACCAATACGACGCGGTGGTGTGCGCCGGCGTCCCCGAACCCATCAGCTATTTCGGCTACGAAGGCATTGCCTCCCGGCTGGCCGAGCGTGATCGCCTGCTGTGTTTGGCCGAGGTGGGAGACGACGTGGCCGGGGCGCTCACCGCGTTGGCCGATGCGCTTGAGGCGCCGGCCCATGTGCCCACGTCGATGGGCATTGAATTGCCTGCCGCCGAGGCTGAACTGACGCCGCAGTCGGTAGGGCAGGTACTGGCCGCCTCGTTGCCGGACGACAGCATCGTTTCGGTGGAAGGCGGGACGTGCGGCTACCCGTTCTTCACCGCCTCGGCCCAAGCCGCGCGCCATCGGGTCTTGACCAACACCGGCGGGGCCATCGGCCAGGGCATCCCGGTGGGCTTTGGCGCCGCGATGGCCGAGCGTGGCAATAAGGTGTTCTGCCTGCAATCGGACGGCAGTGCGCAATACACCATCCAGACTTTGTGGAGCATCGCCCGGGAGCAATTGCCGGTGGTGATCCTGATCGCGGCCAACCACCGCTACGCCATCTTGCAGAACGAACTGCGCCGCTTCGGCATGACCGAGTTGGGCCCCGAAGCCCTGAGCCTGACGGTGCTGGATCGCCCACGCATTGATTGGAAAGCCCTGGCGAGAGGCTACGGCTTGCCGGCCAGCACCGTGCACACCAACGGCGAGTTGCAGCGCGCCTTGGCCAACGCCAAGGCCGACGGTGGTCCTTGCCTGATTGAAATGGCGCTGTGATGGAGGGGATATGAATCAGATTCAACTGTTACCTGCGGTCGAGCAGTTCCTGTCGCAACCCGGGCGCCTGTTTATCGGCGGCACGTGGCAGGACGCGGCCGATGGTCGCCGGTTTGCCGTGGAAAACCCGGCCACTGAAGACACCCTGACCGAGGTGGCCGCTGGCGGAGAGCGTGACGTGGATGCCGCTGTCGCCGCCGCCCGTGTGGCCTTCACCGGTGCCTGGGCGCAGCATTCGCCGGCCCAGCGTGGGGTGCTGTTGTTTCGCCTGGCGGAACTGCTCGACCAGCATCGCGAAGAACTGGCGCAACTGATCACCCTGGAAAACGGCAAGCCGATCGCGACAGCCCGGGGCGAAGCGGCCAGCGCCGCCAACATCATTCGCTACTTCGCCGGCTGGCCGACCAAGATCGAAGGCAGCACGTTGCCCGTATCGCCCGCCAGCGGCGCACCGATGCTCAACTACACCTTGCGCGAGCCGGTGGGCGTCTGCGCGCTGATCGTGCCGTGGAATTTCCCGCTGACCATGTGCGTGTGGAAGCTCGGCCCGGCGCTGGCGACCGGTTGTGTCGCGGTGCTCAAACCCGCCGAACAGACGCCGCTGGTCGCGATTCGCCTGGTGCAATTGATCGAGGCTGCGGGTTTCCCGGCCGGGGTAGTCAACCTGCTCACCGGCCTCGGCGCCCAGACCGGCGCACCGCTGGCCCAGCATCCGGACGTGGACAAGATCGCCTTCACCGGTTCGACCCAGGTGGGCCGGCTGATCGCCCAGGCGGCCACTGGCAACATGAAGAAGGTCTCGCTGGAGTTGGGCGGCAAGTCCCCCAACATCATCCTGCCGGACGCCGACATCGTCCGCGCCGCCAAGGGTGCCGCCGATGGCATCTTCTACAACCAGGGCCAGGTCTGCACCGCCGGATCACGCCTGTATGTGCATGCCAGCGTTCTCGACCAAGTACTTGAAGAACTCCAGCGCCATGCGGCCGCCCATGTGCTCGGGCCCGGCCTGGATCAAGCCAGCAGCATGGGCCCGCTGGTCTCGGCCCGGCAACTGGGCACGGTGCGCGGCTACTTGCAGCGGGGCCAGGAGGAAGGCGCGGAGCTGATTTGCGGCGGCGACCGACCGGCCCACCTTGAACGCGGCCACTTTATCCGCCCCAGCGTATTTCTCGACCGCGCCGAGCGCGCCTGTGTCGCCCGGGAAGAAATCTTCGGCCCGGTGCTGACCGTCATGAGCTGGACCGACATCGACGAACTGGTGCTGCGCGCCAACGATTCGCCTTACGGCCTGGCCGCCGGCCTGTGGACCCGTGACTTGCGTTCCGCCCACCGCGTGGCCGCGCAGTTGAAGGCCGGCTCGGTGTGGATCAACTGCTGGAACGTCGTCGACCCGGCTTCGCCATTCGGTGGCTACAAGCAATCCGGCTGGGGGCGGGAAATGAGCAAGAACGTGATCGATGCCTACACCGAAACCAAAAGTGTCTTCGTCGATCTGGCCTGAACCGAATAATCACAAGAGGAACTGCTATGGATCTGGAATTGAAGGGCCGCGTCGCGATCGTCACCGGCGGTGGCATGGGCATCGGCAAGGAAGTCGCGCGCTTCCTGTCCCAGGAAGGCTGCAAGGTGGTGATCTGCGCGCGGCGCATGGAATACCTCCAGCAGGCCGCCGAGGAAATCACTGCGCAAACCGGCAACGAGGTATTGCCGCTGTTCTGTGACACCAACCAGATGACGGCGGTGTCCGACATGGTCGAGGCCGCTCACCAGCACTTCGGTCGCATCGACATTCTGGTCAACGGCGCCGCCGCCCCGTCAGGTGTGGTGCGCAACGACATCGAACATGCCGGCGATGATGAATTGCTCTCGGACCTCAACACCAAAGTGATCGGCTATTTCCGCTGCGCCAAGGCCGTGACCCCGCACATGAAGGCTGGTGGCTTCGGACGGATCATCAACATCGGTGGCCTGACCGGGCGCGGCAGCAAGGTCCTCTCGGGCATGCGCAACCTGGCCATCGCCCACATGACCAAGACCCTCTCCGATCAACTCGGCCCCGCCGGCATCACCGTCAACCTGATCCACCCCGGCGTGGTCGACACCCCGCACATCCAGGAGTTGTATGAACGCGAAGGCGTCAAGCAGGGCAAGACGCCCGCGCAGGTGGAGCAGGGCTACATCGACGCGACGCCGATCCGGCGCACCCTGGCGCCCATCGAAATGGGTTGGCTGATCGGCTTCCTCGCATCCCCCAAGGCCGGCGCCGTGACCGGGGAGTCCATTGGCATCGATGGCGGCTTGACCCGCGGCATCTTCATTTGAGGAGCAACCCGTGATGAGTAACGGAACCCTTTTGGTCGCCACCGTGGGGCAGGCGATCATCCGCAGTGCCGACGATGGCCGCACCTGGCATCGCCTGGGTCTGGGCCAGGACCTGGAATTCGATGCGATCACCCGGTCCCTGAGTGTCCATCCCGATACGCCTGAAGTGATCTATGCCGGCACCGATATCGGCCTGTGCGTCAGCCGCGATACCGGCGGCCATTGGCAGCAGGTGGGTTCGCCATTCAACGGGCAGACCGTCTGGAAAGTCGCGGTGGATCCCCAGGATGCCCAGCGCATTTTTGTCGGCACCGGCGCGCCTTCCCGCGCCGTGCTGTGGCGCACCCTCGACGGCGGCGAAAGCTGGGATCGTGCCCCGGTGGAGATCCCGGAGTTCTGCGACGGCGTCAGCCGGCCGCGCTTGCTGGCCTTCGCCTACGACCCGACGGATCGCAACCAGCTCTGGTTCGGCCTGGAAGAGGGTGGGTTGTTCCACAGTCGCGACGGAGGCGATAGCTGGACCCGTGTCGATGACCGCTTGCTGTGGGACTTCAATTCGGACGTGCACAACATCCTGGTGCTGCCCAACCACGGGCAAAAAGTCATCGTGGTGGTGTGCGTCAACGCGGTCTACCGCAGCCTCGACGAAGGCCAGACCTGGACCGGCATTATCGCCCGGGAAACCTTCGGCCTGTATTACGTACGGGCCATGAACGCGCCGTTGGGCAGCGAAGACACCCTCTACCTGAGCATCTCCGACGGCACCCCGGGCACCACCAGCAAAGTCCTGGTGTCCAGGGACGCTGCCATCAGTTGGGAAGTGCTGCCGCTGCCGCAGCAGCCCAACTCGTGTGTCTGGGCGATTGCCTTGAACCCGGCCAATCCTCGGCAGATTGTCGCCGGCACCAAGTACGGCCACCTGTTCACTTCCGAGAACGGCGGCGACGGCTGGCAGAAGCAGTGGCGTGAATTCAGCGAAATCGCTGATGTGCTCTGGACGCCCGCCGTGGCGCAGATCAAGTCCGGGCATCAATCCATTGTCAAGAAGAACTGAGGTACCGCGCGATGAAAGTCGAAGTCGTTCGTACTCATCTGTCGCTGTTCGTCAGCGACCCTGAAGTGTCGGCACGTTGGTACGCCGACGTGCTGGGCATGCATGAAAGCGCCCGGGGTGAAAGCTGGATCATGATGGCGTTCGGTGCCAAGCACCACGACATCGCCTTGATCCGCGCAGAACCCGGCGCCCACCAGGGCGGCCTGGGGTTGCAGCACTACGGGCTGGAGATCGCCGGGGACATGACCACCTTGCGCAAGCTCTACGGCATGTTGCTGAGCAAGGGCGTCGAGGTGGTGAAGATCACCGATCACGAGATCGGCAACGGGGTGTATTTCAACGACCCCGATGGCAACCGCATGGAATTCTTCCTCGAGTCCGAACACGACGACGCGCGCGGCAAGGCTCGCTTCAAGGCCGCTGGCGCCCCCAGCCGGCATTTCGATCTCGATCCACTTTGAATGAGGCTTCTGTTATGAAAACCGCGAATTTCGCCAGCTATCACATCCGCAAATGGTACAGCTTCGTCGAGGAAACCCTGGCCAACGAAACCGGCCAGTTGGCCGATGGCGAGCCGCTGTTCAAGTACGCCATTGGTGCGGTGATCGCCAACCCGTATGCCGGACGCTTCAGCGAAAGCCTGGCGGAGCTGGTCGAGCCTTCGCCGTTGTTGGGCCAGGAGTTTGGCCGACGCATTCGGGTAATGGCTGGGCAGCGCGAGATCGTCAGCTACGGCAAAGCGTGCCTGGTGGGTAGCCAGGGCGAATACGAGCATGGCAATGCGTTGCTGACCAACCCGGCGGCGGATCCGATCCGGGTTGCGCTGGGCGGCGGCAAGTCCTGGGTGCCGTCCACCGGCAAGCGTGGCGGGCCTGGCGTGACCATCGACGTGCCGCTGGCCCACAAGGACGCGCTGTATGTCCGTTCCCACTACGACAGCATTTCGTTGTCGTTCGGCGACGGTCCGGCGGCGGACGAATTGGTCATCATCTGGGCCTTCGCCACGCGTGGGCGGTTGCACGCGCGCCTGGGCGGCTTGCAGGCGGCGGACGTCAAGGGCAATGACGGCCTGTACTGAGGCGCGCTGATCGAGGGGAATGACCAATGTCCGAAAACAGCCAGTTTTTCACCAACCGATCGGGGATGCGCCTGCATTACCTGCGCTGGGGCAACCCATCCGGCGTTCCGGTCTTGCTGCTGCACGGGCTGCGTTCCTATGCCCAGACCTGGGCGCCCCTGGCCGATGCGCTGGGCGAGCGTTATTGCTGCCTCGCCCTGGACCAGCGCGGCCGTGGCCAGAGTGATTGGGCCGAGGCTTCCAGCTATCGCACCGACGCCTATGTGAGCGACCTGGAAGACTGGGTCGCGCACCTGGGGCTGGAGCGTTTTGTCCTGGTGGGGCATTCCCTCGGCGGCACCAACGCCCTGGAATACGCCCGGCTCAATCCCGGACGGCTGCATGCGTTGGTGATCGAGGACATCGGCCCCGGCTCGTCGATCCGCGGCGAGGGCGCCGAGCGCATCCGCCGGGAGATGAGCCAGACGCCGCTGGTCTTTCCAGACTGGGACAGCGCCGCGCAATTCTGGCGGCAATCGCGACCGGGCTTGTCGGACGACGGCCTGGCGTCGCGGTTGACCTATTCCATGAAGCAAACGCCGGAAGGCATCGTATGGCGTCACGACCAGAAAGGCATCGCCGAGGCGCGCCTGAGCATTACGCCGACTGACTTGTGGCCAGCGGTGCGGGCGCTGGATTGCCCGACGCTGTTCATTCGTGGCACGCGTTCGGATTTTCTCCCATCGGCAACCCTGGAGGCGATGCGGGAGGCCAATGCGCAGGTGCAGACAGCGGAAATCGCCGACGCCAGCCATTATGTTCATGACGACCAGAGCGAAGTGTTCAACCAGGTCGTCGCGGATTACCTGCGCGGCCAACTCTTGCAATTACAACAATAAAGCGGTGGATAGCGATGAAGCAGGACAAAACCCAGGTCGTCATCGTGGGCGGCGGCCCGAACGGGATCACGGCGGCGCATTACATGGGGCTGTACGGCATCGACTGCATCGTCCTCGAATTGGCCGAGGGCATCCTGCCGTATCCCCGGGCGGTGGGCATGGACGACGAAGCGCTGCGCGTGCTGCAAGGCATCGGCATCGCGGAGCTGGCTGCGCGGGACATGATCTGCAACGTGCCGCTGCGTTACTACAACGCACGCGGTGTGTGCTTTGCCGAGGTCAAGCCGAGCACGGCCCACTACGGCTGGCCGATGCGCAACATCTTCATGCAGCAGTTGCTTGAAGGGACTTTGCGCGAGCAGTTGGGCAGGCATTCGGGTGTCGAGTTGCGCCAAGGCCATGAAATGCTTGAGCTGGAACAGGACGAGCAGGGCGTGACCTTGCAGGTGCGCGATGCCCAGGGTGAGCTGTATCAGCTGCAGGCGCAGTATGTGATCGGCGCCGACGGCGGGCGTTCCAGCGTGCGCAAGAAACTCGGCATCGAGCTGCTGGGGCTGACCCATCCGCGCAAATGGGTGGTGGTCGACACCGCCAACGACACCCTGGATGCGCCTTATACGGCCTTGCACGCCGATCCCCAGCGGCCTTTCGTCTGCATCTATTTGCCGTACCAGCAGCGGCGCTGGGAGTTCATGCTGCTGGAAGGCGAGGACGAGGTCCTCATGTGCGAAGAGACGACGATCCGCACGTTGATCCGGGGCCACATCGGCGATGCGGTCGATCAATTGGAAATCATTCGGATCCGCGCCTACACCCACAATTCCCGGGTGGCGGCGCGTTTCGTCGAAGGTCGCGTGGCCTTGGTGGGCGACGCGGCGCACATCTCCCCGCCGTGGGCCGGGCAGGGGCTCAATTCGGGGCTGCGGGACGTGGTCAACGTGGCGTGGAAGCTGGCGGCGATTCTCCAGCGCCGGGCGTCGCCGTCGATCCTCGGCAGCTACGACCAGGAGCGTCGCGGCCATGCCACGGATCTCATTGCGCTGGCCGACAACATGGGCGCGGTGTTGGGGCTGACCAACCCGCTGATGGCCGGCGTGCGGGACTGGCTGTTCCAGGCCGTGAACAGCGTCGACAACCTTCGCTCGCACTTGCTCGAATTCAAATTCAAACCCAAGGCGACCATCACCAAGGGTCTGGTCTATCACGAGCGTGCCGAGCTGCACGAGGATGATCTGGTCGGGCAACTGTTCATCCAGCCGGCCGTGGAAGACGCCCAGGGACAGCGCCGGCATCTGGACGAAGTGCTGGGACACTCGTACGCGGTGCTCGGTTATCGGGTCAATCCCGCGGCGCACCTGGGTGAAGACACCGCCGCCTACTGGGCGCGCTGGGGTACGCGCTTCATCCAGATCAATCGCTCGCGCAGCGGTGTGGGGCGCAACCAACCCTTGTCGGCCAGCGGCGCCATCTGCATCGAAGACGTCGACAATCGCCTGGGCGAGTGGTTTACCAAGGTGCGTGATTGCATCGTGGTAGTGCGGCCGGATCGGTTTGTCGCGGCGATCACCACGCCGGAGAGGCTCGACGGTGTCTTGCGCAAGTTGGCGGAGCAATTGTCATGAGGCGCGAAGACGATCTATTGGTGCGGCTTCATGACGCCGGGCGGACCGCACACCCGTTACCGTCGTTGGCGCCAGAGGCTTACGACGTGTCGGCGGGTTATGCCTTGCAGCGCGAGGCATTGCGCCGGCGCCAGGCCGTTGGCGACCGGTTGACGGGGTGGAAAGTCGCCTTTGCCGGCCGCGCGGCGCAGGAGCGTTTTGGCATTGACGAACCAGTGTTGGGCGCGTTGACCGACGCCATGGCCTTGCAGCCCGGCGGTACGGTGCCGCTTGCACGGTTGATCCAGCCGAAGCTGGAAATCGAACTGGCGTTTGTCCTGGGGCGCGCGCTGGTGCCGGGTTTCTATAGCGATGAGGATATTCTCGCCGCCATCTCCGAGATCGCGCCGGCATTCGAAATTGCCGATTGCCGGTGGCAGGGCTGGCGTTTCGGCGTCGGGGCGTTTCTCGCCGACAATGCCGCCGCGGGGCTTTATTGCCTGGGGCTACGGGTGAGGTTCACTCCTGATCAATTGTCCCAGGTGAATTATCGGTTGGAATGCGACGGGGCGGCGTGCGGCGAAGGAAACGTCCTGGCGCGCGAGGACACGCCGGTGGCGAACCTGTGTTGGTTGGTCCGGCGATTGCTGGCGGACGGGCAATGCGTTGAGGCGGGGCAGGTGGTGCTTTCCGGGTCGTTATTGGCACCGTTGGACATCAAGACCGCTGAATACCGCTTGCACATGCTTGGCATGGAACTGGCTTTGTTTTTCCAGCGATAAGAACAATTCTCTCAAGGACGCGATGAGCCCGTGGCGAGGGAGCTCGCTCCCGCTTGAGTGCGAAGCGCTCACAGAAAGGGGTCTGTTTCGCAGCCCAGCGGGAGCAAGCTCCCTCGCCACGGGTTAATCGATTTCTTTGGATATCAGCATCGGACAATAAGCACAGCTCCACCGAGGAACAACGATCATGTTTGCCGAAGTCCGTACTTTCCATGATCCCCAGCAGCACGCCGGTTCGATCCTGGGCTGGCAGCAGGTCTACGACCAACTGGGCCGTGGCTGCCTGTCCAGCGAATTGCGGCAGGTGTGCGCCGAGCGCTTCCAGATCTTCCAGGAGGTGCTGGACAAGCGCGTGGTGCAACGCGGCAGCGCGCCGAAAGGGCGCTTGTGCATTGCCCTGTCGCTGGGCAACGCGCCGGTGGTCCAGGGGCACCAGGTCGGCGCCCATAGTGTCGTGCTGTTGCGCGATGGCGAGGATTTTGTCTTGCACGCCCCGGAAGGCACGCACTTCTTCGCGGCCAACGTCGACACGGTGCGTTTCGCCAAGCTGGCGGCGTATGAATTGCCGGACCAGCAGCTCAAGCGCTTGAAGAGCGTTTCGCAAATCAGCGTGGATGAAGCGGTGCTGTCGAGGGTCCAGCAGCAGATCCAACCGCTGTTTCGTCACCTTTTGGAACAAGCGGACGCGGTCAATCCGGTCATGGAAAAAATCCTCGAAGACGTGCTGCTCAATGCGTTCCTCGATCTGTTCTGCCACGCCTCGGACGAGGCGCGTGGACGTCGCGGCAACGTTGCCGTCAATGCCTACCTGGTCAAGCGCTGCCAGGAAATGGTCATGGCCAGCACCGAAGTACCGTTGAGCATCCTGGACCTGTGCGAGCAACTGCGCGTGAGCCGCCGGACCCTGCAGAACAGCTTCCAGGCCGTCACCGGTATGCGTCCGGTGGAGTACCTGCGCAACCTGCGGCTCAACGCCGTGCGTCGACGGTTGATCAGCACCCGTGCGGCCGCACTGAATGTCAGCGAGATCGCCGTGGCGATGGGTTTTTTCCACCTGAGTCACTTCGCCGCCCATTACCGGGCACTGTTTGGTGAGTCGCCGTCCGATACGCCTCGGGCACCAGCTTGATGGGGCGCGGTGTTACGAACCCTCCCGTTGGCCCCGGCATCTGCGTGTGGCGGTGGCGGATTTGCCGGGCAAGGGGTTGGTCAGCTTCGCCGTGGGTTATTAGATCCCGCCGCCGGCCTGCTCGATGACCAGTTCGGCCAGGATCGCGACGGGGTCTGCCAGGCTCTGTCGCGACCGGTGGATCAGGCCGATATCACGATGAAACGTGTGCGCCCCGAGGTCGAGTGCCCGCACGCCCTTGGGCCATGGTTGATGGGCTGAGGTCTGCGGCGCCAGGGCGACACCGACGCCTTTCTCGACGAGCTTGATGATCGCGTCCAGTTCATCCAGCTCGCACACCTCACGCAGTGTGAAATGCATCTGCCGCAGGAAGCGATCGACTTGCCTGCCGCCGAAGGAAGAGCGGTCGTAGCGGATGAAGGGTTGGCTGGACAGCAGCGCCGACCAATCCTCGCCCGGCATCCCACGGGGAACGATCAGCCGATAAGGCTCAAGCGCCAGCGTCGTCCAGCGCAGATCGCTTTGCAGCGAAAACGGCGGACGGATCATCACCGCCATGTCGATCTCGCCGGCGTCCACCAGGTTGATCAACTCGACCGAGAGGCCGGGCACGACACGCGTGCGGCATTGGGGACATTGCTGGTGAAACCTGGCGAGGGCGTCCGGCAGGTAGGCGCGCTGGACTGAGGCGATCGCACCGATATTCACCAATACGCTGGGTGGAAGCCCGGGCGTCGTGGAACCGAGATTCTCGTAAAGGCGAAGCAGCTCCTGGGCTTGCAGGAGTATCTGCTGGCCCCGCTTGTTGAGGTGGGCCGAGCGTCCCTTGCGGTCGAACAGGTCGAAGCCCAGCTCGGTTTCCAGGCGCTGGATCTGCGCACTGACCGCCGCCTGGGTGAGGCCGATCTTGTGCCCGGCGGCGGCGAAGGTGCCTTCGCGCGCCACGGCGATGAGGGTCTTGAGTTCTTTGATCATTGATCAACATTAGTTGTGTTTCTAAGAAATTTATATTGATTTTTTTGTTGTGCCTGCTCGCCTACGATGGAATGCACGCGCCGTTGCGTACCCGATAAACAAAAAACGTTCCTGGAGTCCCGATGAGCCTCTCACCTTTCCACCTTGCGATTCCGGTTTATGACCTGGCGGCAGCCCGCACTTTTTATGGCCAAGTCTTTGGACTGGAGGAGGGCCGCTCCAGCGAGCAGTGGGTCGACTTCAACTTCTACGGGCATCAACTGGTGATTCATGAACATCCCAAGACCGCGTCCCAGGAAAGCGTGCACAGCAACGCGGTGGATGGCCACGATGTGCCGGTGCCGCATTTTGGCGTGGTGTTGGCGTGGGCTGAATGGGAAGCGCTGGCCGAGCGGTTGAAGTCCTTCGGCACGCAATTCGTGATCGAACCCTACGTGCGCTTCAAGGGCCAGGTCGGCGAGCAGGCGACGATGTTCCTGTTCGATCCGTGCGGCAATGCGCTGGAGTTCAAGGCGTTCAAGGACATGAGCCAGTTATTCGCGAAATAACGATTGGGCGTTCAAGACTGTGGGAGCAGGCTGAATGCCAAGCTCATGAACACTCACTATCCCTGTGGGACTACAACGATGCCCTGAGCACCAGTGGACAATCCACGGGCCGGGTGCCCGAGACGTCGAGGGTCTCGATCAGGTGCGTGGCCGCCTGGCGACCAATCTCGTAGTACGGCAGTTGGACTGTGGTCAGTGGCGGCATGAACAATTCGGCGATGCCGATCATGTTGTCATAGCCGAGCACAGCCACATCATCGGGAATTTTCAGGCCACGGCCCAACAACCATTGATAGGCGCAAAAGGCAATGCGGTCGTTGCCGCAGACCAGGATGTCAAATTGCGGACGACCATCCACGATATGCCGTTCGAGAATGGCGGCGGTTTCACCATAGGCATCGTGGTCGGAAAGGTCGTATTGCAACAGTGCGCCAGGCGCCAGCCCGAATGCCTGGCAGGCGCGTTGCAAGCCCTGTTGACGCAGGCTCCAGGCGACGCTCTTCCTGGGCAGATTGATGCACAGCGGACGCCGGTAGCCTTGGCTCAGCGCGTGATGCACGGCGCGATACTGTCCAGCTTCATCGTCCGGCACATAGCTGACCAGTTGGCTGTCATCGGCCAGGCAATTGGCGAGCACCAGGGGCTTGCTCTTGAGTCGCTCGGGAATGCTCACCTGGCGCAACCCCATGGCGCTGAAGATCAAGCCGTCGGGGCGGTGCGACAGCATCAAGTCGATGTTCTGGTCGGTGGGCGGGCTGCTCAGCAGGTTGAGGATGAAGACATTCCAGCCAGCCTGCTGCGCGGTCTGTTCGATGGACAGCAGCAACTCGACGGCGAACGGCGTAGTCGCGGTGTCCAGTGCGAACACACCGATGGTGCGCGCCTGCAAGTTGTCGCCGCGCATCCGGCGCGCCGACAGGCTCGGTACGAACTGCAATTCATCGATGGCGCGACGTACCCGTTGAAGGGTTTCGGGGCTCAGTTTTTCCGGCGTGTTGAGCGCGCGCGAAACCGTCATCAGGGATACGCCGGCCAGCTGTGCAACGTCTTTCACGGAAGTCATGCGAAGTGTGGCCAGTCAGGTTGACGTGGAATCATGACACAGGCCCCTGGTTTCTCGCGACTCGAATGACCCGACTCACAGCCATCCCGACCCCAGCGGCCACGCCTTGGGAATGGCGACACGCCCACCCGTCCCGTTTGCCAATAGCGTCACCCCGAGGCTGTCGGGCCGTGGGTAGATGCGGCTGCTGAGGCTGAAGCGGCCGTTGTCCTCAAACACCTCGATGGACGAACGATCGAGGAACACCCGCAGGTGCAGTTGCGTTTCCTCGGGCGCTATCGAGACGCTGCGCTGGCCACTCACTTGCGCACCCGAGCGGCCGCGGTCTAGCACCAGGCGTCGCAGTGCCGCATCGTAATAGAGCAAGGTCTGTTCCTGCCCATCGGCACTGCAGCGCAAGGCGACGCCCAATTGGCCTTCGGTGCAGCCGAGCAGGTCCAGGTGCACATGGATTTCGAGCCTGTCGCCCGTCACTTGCGGCACCGAACAGTAGCCAGATTCGCCCCACGGCGCGACGCTCGGCAATGGCGCCTGGCGCAGCGCGACCAGTTCCCGTGCCGGGAACGTGCCAAGGCGATCGCCTTGCAGTTCCAGCTCGCGCGGCAAGCCGAGCATGCCGCACCAGTGATGGGCCTGGCTCGGCATCGGGCTTTCCCACATGTCCAGCCAGGCCCACACCAGGCGCCGGCCATCGACGGTTTCCAATGTTTGCGCAGCATAGAAATCGTGACCGTTATCCAGTTCGATGAACGGCCCGCCGGTGAAGTGCCAGTCGCTGTCGAGGCGGCCAATGCGATAACCGGTCTGGTACTTGTTGAGCCGTTCGTAACCCGCCGGTTGCATGCCTTGCGGCGAGTACAACAATACGTCGCGTCCGTCCAGGCGAAACAGGTCCGGGCATTCCCACATGTAGCCATCGCCGTCAGTGCCCCTGGACGCGTAGTCGAGGAATTCCCAGGCGCGCAGGTCGGTGGAGCGGTACAGCGGCAGCAGTGGTGTATCGGCCAGGCGCGCCCCGACGATCAGGTACCAGTAGCCATCCGCGTGCCAGGCCTTGGGGTCGCGAAAGTGCATGATTCCCGCTTGCGGCGCGTGCTCGATGACGGCGCCATGCTTGACGAACCGCTCGCCGTCGACACTGGTGGCCAGGCACTGGACTTGGCGGATGAAGCGTTCGTCACCCACGTCGCCCAACCAGGTATGCCCGGTGTAGATCAGCGCCAGCGTGTCGCCACACACCACCGCGCTACCGGAAAAACAACCGTCGCGGTCAAAGTCATCGCCCGGCGCCAGGGCAATGGGCAGGTGCTGCCAATGAACCAGGTCGGCGCTCTTGGCGTGGCCCCAATACATCGGGCCCCATTGGGCGTCGAAGGGATGGTGCTGGTAGAACACGTGGTACTCGCCACGAAAGAACACCACCCCGTTCGGGTCGTTCATCCAACCGGTTGGCGGGGCCAGGTGATAGTCGGGTCGATAGTCGTGGATCAGGCGCGGCAGACCATCTTCCAGAGCCTGCTGGGCCATTTCGAGAGAAGCGGGTGTTGGATTGCTCATGGTATTCAAGGACAAGGTCATAGGGCGCCCGCATGGGCCGAGCGCGGAGCGAGGCCGTCGGGCAGGTTTTCGATGGCGCGGCGCTTCAACGCCGTGCCGTGCGCGTCGAAGACGTGCAGGTGGTCGATATCCAGTTGCAGCTCGACCCGGTCACCCACCCGCCATCCAGCGTTGACTTCGCAGCGACAGATCAGCGGTTCATCGCCGCCTGTTTCCAGGTGGACGTAGGTTTCACTGCCCAGGTATTCGACCCCGGCCACGACGATTCCGGTGTTTCCCTGGGCCACGTTGAGTGACACGTGCTCCGGACGAATCCCCAGGCTCAGCGGGCTGTTCGTCGCCAGGTGGGTGCTGTCGATGGGGAGGCGCGTCATCCCCAACAAGGGGCTGTCGATCAGGCTGGTTTCGCCTGGGTGATGCAGGCTTGCCGGCAGGAAATTCATCTTGGGCGAGCCGAGGAAACCGGCGACAAAACGGCTGGCCGGACGCTCGTAGAGTTCCCGCGGCGAGCCGACCTGCTCGATGCGTCCACCGTTGAGCACGACAATCTTGTCGGCCAGGGTCATCGCTTCGACCTGGTCGTGGGTCACGTAGATCATGGTCGAACCCAGTCGCCCATGCAGGCGGGCGATTTCGTTGCGCATCTGCACGCGCAACGAGGCATCGAGGTTGGACAACGGCTCGTCGAACAGCAGGATGTCCGGCTCCCGCGCCATGGCCCGGCCCATCGCCACGCGCTGACGCTGGCCGCCCGACAGTTCCCTTGGCTTGCGTTGCAGCAGTTTGTCCAATTGCAGGATCTGCGCGGTTTTCAGCACGCGCTCGCGCAGGCTGGTCTTCTCGGTCTTGGCCAGCTTGAGGCCAAAACTGATGTTGTCGTAGACGCTCATGTGCGGGTACAGCGCATACGATTGGAACACCATGCCGACGCCACGCTCGCGCGGCTCCAGGTCGTTGACCCGGCGTCCGTCGATCAGCAGGTCGCCGCCACAGATCGAGTCCAGCCCGGCGATCAGCCGCAGCAGGGTGGACTTTCCGCAACCCGACGGGCCGACGAAGACGACGAATTCGCCTGCCGAGATTTCCAGGCTGACGTCACGAAGAATGTGTGCGCCGCCCAATTGTTTGTTCACGTTATCCAGCTTCAACTTGATCACGATGCTGTTCCTTTGTTGTCTGTGTTGGGCCTCAACCCTTTAACGCACCGGCAGTGAGGCCGGAAACGATGCGGCGCTGGAAGATCAGCACCAGAATCACCAAGGGCACCGTGACCAGCACCGACGCCGCCATCAACAAGCCCCAAGGCAGCTCATGGGGACTGCCGCCGGAAATCAGCGCGATGGCGACCGGGACCGTGCGTTGCGAGTCGGTGAGGGTGAAGGTCAGGGCGAAGAGGAACTCGTTCCATGCGGCGATGAAGGCCAAGAGCCCCGTGGTGACCAGTGCCGGCCAGAGCAGCGGCAGCAGCACGCGGGTCAGCGTGACCCAGGGTGACGCACCGTCCATGATCGCGGCCTCTTCTAACTCATGGGGCAGTTGCCCCATGAAGGTGGTCAGCACCCAGACGGTGAAGGGCAGGGTGAAAATCGTATAGCTCAGGATCAATGCCCAGGACGTGTTGTACAGGCCCAGGGCACGGATCACTTCGAACAATCCCGACAGCACCGCGACTTGGGGAAACATCGAGACACCGAGGACCATCATCAACACCGGGCCGCGCCCGCGAAACTTCACCCGGCCCAAGGCATAGGCGGCGGTCAGGCTGAGGAACAAGGCCAGGGCGACCACGCACAGCGAAACCACCAGCGAGTTGCCGATGGCCCGCAGGAACGAGGCCTGGTTGAGCACGGCGACATAGTTGGAGAAGTCCGGGTTATCGATCCAGTAGCTCACCTGGAACAGGGCACTGGACGGCTTCAGCGACGTCACGATGGCGTAGTAGAACGGAAAGACCGCATACACCAGCAGGATCCCGATCAGGCACCAGAAGCCGGCGCGCAACAGGGCTTTTTTCAGCAGGCGCGGGCTCATGAGCGCACCTCCAACTGACGACGTCCGAGGTACAGATATGCCATGGCGATCACCGCCACGACGAGGAACAGCAAGGTCGAGGCGGCGCTGCCGTAGCCGACGTCCTGGAATTCCACCAGGTGTTGGCGGGCATAGACCGACATGCTCATGGTGCTCGATGAGTTCGAGGTCAATACATAGATGACGTCGAACACCCGCAAGGAATCGAGGATGCGGAAGATCGCTGCCACTAACAATGCCGGCATCAGCAGCGGCAGGGTGACCCACCAGAACACCTTGACCGGGTGAATGCCATCGACCCTCGCGGCTTCGTAGCAATCGCTGGGCAGCATCTGCAAGGCGGCGAGCATCAGCAGCGTGACGAAGGGCACGGTCTTCCAGACGTCGACGATGATCACCGCCCACATCGACAGGTCCGCGTCGGCTGTCCAGGCTAGGGGCACGTCAATCAGGCCGAGGCCGAGCATGAGGTGATTGATGATGCCGAACTGGTCGTTGAGCATCCATGACCAGATTTTCGCCGAGACAATGGTCGGGATCGCCCAGGGAATCAGGATCAACGCCCGCACCAAGGCGCGACCGGTGAACTTGACGTTCAGCAGCAGCGCCACCAGCAGCCCGAGGACGATTTCCAGCCCCACCGACACCACGGTGAAATGCAACGTGTTGCGCACCGCATTCCACCACTGTGGATCGACGAGCAGGCCTGACCAGGCGGAACCGCTATAGAAGAGGTAGTTGCTAAAGCCGATGAAGGTGGCGTCGCCGGTGGCGGCCAGGCTGGCGTCGGTCAGGCTGAACCAGAACGTGCGCAGCAACGGCCAGGCCGCCACCAGCGCCAGGCACAGCAACATCGGGGTCAGGAACAGCCAGGCGGCGCGAACGCGGCGGCGTTGTACCGGTGTTTCCCGGGTGAGCAGTTGCTCGCCATCGTCGTGGGCGAGAGTCGTGGAGACAGACATGGTGATTTCCTTCCTTGGGGCTTACCAGCTCCGGCGTTTGATCCGTGTGAGTTCGCTTTCCAACTCGGCCAGCGCCTGGTCCACCGGCCGCTCGCCCGCGAGCACGCCATGCACTTGATCGAAGAATGCATTGGACACCCGTGGATAGCGGTCGGCCGTGATCGAGGCGGGGCGCATGACCCCGTCGTTGAGAATGCTGTGCAGTTGGCTGTAGTAAGGCATGGCCGCGAGCAACTCGGGATCCTGATAGAGCGACTCGATCACCGGGTTGTAGGCACCCACCAGGGCGCGATGTTTCTGCTGTTGGGCGCTGCTCAGGTAGCTCACCAGTTCGGCGGCGAGCTTGGGATTGGCGCTGTAGCGCGACACCGCCAGGCCCCAGCCGCCGAGGGTGGACGCGTGGCTGCCCGTGGCGCCGCCGCGGGGCAGGGGAGCGACGCCGACCTTGTCCTTGACGGCACTGTCCGGGCTTTGCACCAGGGCCCAGACATACGGCCAATTGCGCATGAACAGTGCATTGCCGGACTGGAAGACGCCGCGTCCTTCTTCCTCGGTGTAATTGAGCACGCCACGCGGGGCGATGTCGCCCACCCAGCTTTTCGCCAGGGTCAACGCCGCCCTCGAGGCCTGATTGTTCACCACGATGTCGCCTTGGGCATTGACCAGCCCGCCTTGAGGTTGGCTGCTGATCCATTCCAGCGCATTGCACGTCAGGCCTTCATAGGCGCGCCCCTGGAAAACGTAACCCCATGCGTTAGCGTTCCCGGCATCACGCTCGGCCTGCTGGACGGCCCTGGCGGTGATCGTCATTTCTTCCCAGGTCTGGGGCACGGGCTTGTTGTACTTCTCGAGCAAGTCCTTGCGGTAATACAGCAGCCCCGAGTCGGTGAACCACGGCATCGTCACCAGGCGTCCGTTCACCGTGGCGTTGTCCACCTGGGCCTGGAAATAACCTTGGGTGGCGTTGGCCGGCAGCACTTCGCGCAGGTCCATCAAGTGCTTGGCCAACATGCCCGGCCACACCATATCGATTTGGATGATGTCGATGTCGCTGGATTGCGCACTGAGGATCTGTTGATAGAACGACAACCGCTCGGTCGCCGAGTTAGGCGTGGAAACCACTTCGACGCTGTTGCCGGTCTGTTTCGACCACGCCTCGACAGCCTCCTTGCACAGTTGTAATTCCGCACCCACGGCACCGCAGGAAATCGTCAGGTTGGCAGCCATCGACAGGGTTGGAAACCCGATGCAAAGGCTGAGCAGCGCCGTCGGGACGAGCGATTTGAACTGTTTCATAAAGCCCTCTTTATTTTTGTTTTTGGAAAAGTTAACGTTAACATCGCCAAATGTAGCAGTGTATTAGCAACGAGGCATCCTTTTTTTCCTCAGGATCGATAACTCCGGACCTTGGGGGAAAGACCGGCTGCGGCAACAGAACAATAAAAACAAGACAGGGAAATCCACATGCAGAAAGCATCAAGCTGGCTACTCGCAAGCGCGCTCGGCGCCTCGGCAGTCACCTCTCAGGCCGCTACTCTGGAAGAGCGAATGGCGGCGTTTGAAGCCCGTGCCAGCGCAGCGGAAAAACGCGCCGCAGCCGCCGAACAGCAAACCCAGGCCCTCGCCAGGGAACTGCAGCAAATCAAACTCGCCACGCCAGCGGTGGCTGTTGCCGTTGCAGCCCCGGTTGCGACGCCGACCGTTGATGCGCGCCTGGCAAAACTCGAAGCCCGCCAGCAAAGCACGGAAAAGCAGGGCAGTGGCGCACACCTCACGGACGGCTTCAGCTTCAAGGGCTACGCCCGCTCCGGCTTGCTGATCAACGATGGCTTGGGCGGTGGTCGTGGCGGTCCGTACACCACGCCGGCCGGTTCTGTCGGTGGCGCTGTCGGGCGACTCGGAAACGAGGACGACACCTACATGCGCATCGACCTGTCGAAAGAGCTGTACGCGCAGAACGGCACCCGCTCCAAATTCACCGTGTCCATTGCCGACGGCGTGGAAAGCTCCAATGACTGGACTGCCGAGGAAAGCAACCTGAACGTGCGCCAGGTGTTCACCGAACTCGATCACCTCGCGGCATTCAAGGGCAACGCGATGTTCGAAAATTCGACCCTGTGGGCAGGCAAGCGCTTCGACAGGGACAATTTCGACATCCACTGGCTGGACTCCGATGTTGTCTATCTGGCCGGCACTGGCGGCGGCATCTATGACATACAGATGACCAAGGACTGGCGCTCGAACTACTCATTGATCGGTCGTAACTACGGGGACTTCAGCGAGGGCGGCGTCAATGCCGATGTGGAAAGCTACATCCTGACCTCCAACCAATTTTTCGACGGTGGGCAGTGGCAGTGGATGTTCAATGCCATCGGCTCGAAGAAAAACGACTTCGGCACCCGCGTCAACGAAGCCGGGCTGGCGCCAGCCGATTCCGGCTTGCACAGCATGGTCGCCAATCACCAGAAAACCTTTTTCGGCCGCGAAGGTTTCTTCAAGACGGCGCTGCTTTATGGCCAGGGCCTGGGGGCGGAGGTCAAGAACGTCGGCGCCGATGGCGAACTGATCGACGATGCCCGTGCCCTGCGTTTGGCGCTGTACGGCGAAACGCCCCTGGCGCCCAACTGGCGCATCGGCCCGAGCCTGCTGGCCGAGCAAAGCAAGGACCGCTACATCAAGGGTGACGATTACCGCTGGATGACCCTGAACGTGCGGTTGGCAAACGAAATCAACAGCAATTTCGAAATGGCCTACGAGATGAGCTGGCAGACCATGCAGCTCGACCCCAAGGGCTACCTGCAACGCAATGCGGTCGACGGCAACTTCTGGAAATTCACCGTCGCCCCAACCTTCAAGCCAGACCTGGGCGATCTGCTCACGCGTCCCGAGCTGCGTCTGTTCGCCAGCGTCATGAACTGGTCGTCGGACCTGGACAGGTACAGCACCACGGATTCCTTTGGCAAGACTGACTTCAACGCTGGCGGTGTGTGGCAGTACGGTATCCAGATGGAAACCTGGTTCTGATGCCCGCCAGTTGAAACCTGTGGGAGCGGGCTTGCTCGCGAAAGCATTGGATCAGCTTGCAATGATGCTGGATGTGCCGACGCCTTCGCGAGCAAGCTCGCTCCCACAGTTTTACCGAGTTGCTCACAGACCTTGCGTACGCCACACCCCTTGTGGGAGCGAGCCTGCTCGCGAAAGCATTGGATCAGCTTGCAATGATGCTGGATGTGCCGACGCCTTCGCGAGCAAGCTCGCTCCCACAGTTTTACCGAGTTGCTCACAGACCTTGCGTACGCCACACCCCTTGTGGGAGCGGGCTTGCTCGCGAAAGCATTGGATCAGCTTGCAATGATGCTGGATGTGCCGACGCCTTCGCGAGCAAGCTCGCTCCCACAGGGGCTTTGCTTGACTGATGGGTATTACCGCGCATGCCAACCCAACTGGCTTGAGATCTGCTGGGTGGCATGCATCAGTTGCCTGACGTAGTCCTGCTTCAATTCTTCCCTGAAGCGAAAACACGGGAATGAAACGCTCATCCCGCCGATCACATGGCCGAAACGGTCGCGGATGGGTGCCGCCAGGCAGCGCATGTTGTCTTCGAACTCTTCGTGGTCCTCGGCATAGCCTTGCCGGCGGACGATTTCCAATTCCTGTAGGTACGCCTCGACGCTGGTCAAGGTGTTCGCCGTGCGACGCTCGAAGCTTTCCTGCGCCAGGTGCGCCAACAGCTCATCTTCTTCGAGCCAGGCCATCAGCACCTTGCCGATGCCGGTGCAGTACAACGGCGCCCGCCGGCCGATTCGCGAGTACATGCGCAGGTTGTACTTGGAGTCGATCTTGTGCACGTAGACGATGCTGCCCTCGTCGAGAATCCCCAGGTGCACGGTCTCGCCGGTCAGCTCGTTGATCCGCCGCATGCCCGGTTCCGCTTCCCGGACGATGTCCAGGTGGGGCAGGGCCTGGGCGCCCAATTCGAACAGGCGGACGCTAAGGCGATAGCGATCCTCGGCATCCTGCACCACGTATCCACGGGCCTTGAGCGACTGCAAGAAGCGATAAACCGTGGCCTTCGACATGTCCAGTTTGGTGGCGATTTCCGACACGCCGCTTTCTTCCGGATGCTCGGCCAGTGCCTCGAGCACGGCCATGGTCCGGCCCACCGCCGACACCAGATCGTTATTGGGAATGACGCTGTTGTCCATGAAGGCTCCAACGTGAAAGTAAAACCCAAGGATATACGCTAGCAGAACAAAACGCTGTTTCATTTTTGCTTGACGCGAATTGAAATCTGACTAGACTCGGGCCTTGAGATAAAAATGAAACGCCGTTTTAAAAATAAAGAAAAGGCGCGTAATGATGGATTTGACGCTTAACCATTGCCCAGATGCATGCCCGCTGAAGGTTGCTTTAGTAGGGGAATGCATGATCGAGATGCGCGGCGAGCCAGGTACCGCGATCGCCCAGACGTTCGGTGGCGATACGCTCAACACCGCGGTCTACCTGGCGCGATTGAACCCGCGTGGCGCAGTGGCCGTGGACTACATGACGGCGGTGGGCAGCGATGCGTTCAGCGTTGCCATGCGCCGTTCCTGGCTGGAAGAGGGCATCGGCGACGCCCATGTGCGTGTGCTCGAAGATGCGTTGCCTGGGCTGTACTTCATCCAGACCGATCTTCATGGCGAACGACGTTTCCTCTATTGGCGCGGGGAAGCAGCTGCGCGGCGCATGTTCGAGGGGCCCGAAGCCGAAGCCATGCTCGATGCGCTGGCCGATTACGACTACGTCTACTTGAGCGGCATCAGCCTGGCGATCCTCTTGCCGCAAGGGCGTCAACGTTTGGTCCAGGCCCTGCATCACGCTCGTCGAACGGGCACGCGCGTCGTCTTCGACAACAATTACCGTCCCCACCTTTGGTCCAATCCTGAAACGGCCCGGCAGGCCTACCGCGACGTCCTGCACCTGACTGACCTGGCGCTGGTGACCTGGGAAGACGATGCGCTGCTGTTCGGCTACCGCGACGCGGAGGCTTTGTTCAGCGCCTACGCCGAGGCAGGCATTCGCGAAGTTGCCCTCAAGCGTGGCGCCGCCAGTTGCCTGATCCAGTGCCCGACGGGGCGTCTTGAAGTACCCGCGCAAACCGTCGCCCATGTCGTCGACACCACCGCTGCCGGCGATTCGTTCAGCGCCGCTTACCTGGCCTGCCGCCTACGCGGCGGCGATCCCGAGCAGGCCGCCCGCTGGGGGCATCGCCTGGCGGCCCAGGTCGTCCAGTACCGGGGCGCGCTGATTCCCAAGGCGGCCATGCCGAACATGGGCGCGTCCTCACTTCCTTCTGTCGTACAGGCCTGACTTTATGAAAATCGTTGAAGCTCGCGTCATCGTTACCTGTCCTGGCCGCAACCTGGTCACCTTGAAAATCGTCACCGATGAAGGCCTCTATGGTATCGGCGATGCAACCTTGAATGGCCGTGAGCTGGCGGTTGTCGCTTACCTGGAGGAGCACGTCCTGCCCGCGCTGATCGGCCGTGATGCCCACCGCATCGAGGACATCTGGCAGTACCTGTATCGCGGTGCGTACTGGCGCCGGGGGCCGGTGACCATGACCGCCATCGCCGCCGTCGACGTGGCGCTGTGGGATATCAAGGCCAAGGCCGCGAACATGCCGTTGTACCAGTTGCTCGGCGGCAGGAGCCGTGAGCGGGTGATGGTCTATGGGCATGCCACCGGCAAGGACATCGAAGGCTGCCTGGACGAAGTCGCCCGCCACGTTGAGCTCGGCTACAAAGCCGTGCGCGTGCAATGCGGCGTGCCTGGCATTGCCACCACCTACGGGGTCGCCAAGCGCAGCGGTGAGCGTTATGAGCCGGCCGACAGCGACCTGCCCGCCGAACACGTGTGGGACACCGCCAAATACCTCAACTACGTGCCCAAGCTCTTCGCCGCCGTGCGCGAACGCTTTGGCGACGACTTGCACATCCTCCACGACGTGCACCATCGCCTGACGCCGATCGAAGCCGGGCGCCTGGGCAAGGCCGTGGAACCGTACAACCTGTTCTGGCTGGAAGACTGCACGCCGGCGGAAAACCAGCAGAGCTTTCGCCTGATCCGCCAGCACACCACCACACCGCTGGCCGTTGGCGAGGTGTTCAACTCGATCCATGACTGCCGCGAATTGATCCAGGAACAGTTGATCGACTACGTCCGCACGACGCTGGTGCATGCCGGCGGGATTACCCACGTGCGCCGTATTGCCGATTTCGCCGCGTTGTTCCAGGTGCGCACGGGCTTTCACGGCGCCACCGACCTGTCCCCGGTGTGCATGGGCGCGGCGCTGCATTTCGATACCTGGGTGCCCAACTTCGGCATCCAGGAACACATGCCTCACGAAGACCGCATCGATGAAGTCTTCCCCCATGCCTATCGCTTCGAGGACGGCCACTTCACGCCGGGCGAAACACCGGGGCACGGCGTCGACATTGATGAAGATCTCGCCCGCCAGTACCCCTACAAGCGCGCCAGCCTGCCGGTCAACCGTCTTGAAGACGGCACGCTCTGGCATTGGTGAAACGGTTTTAACCCTTTGAGGAAGCGGGGCGAACGTCCCGCCAGGAGTGATCCGATGAAAGCGTTCCAGGTAAGAGCACCGTTCGAGTTCGGGCTGGCCCAGGTCGACCGACCCGAGGTTGCCCCGGGTGAGGTCCAGGTCGATGTGGCTTACGCCGGCATCTGTGGCTCGGACATGCACATCATTCATGGGCAGAACGCGTTCGTGCGTTTCCCCCGTGTCACCGGCCATGAGTTTTCCGGGGTGATCCGGCAAGTGGGGGAAGGCGTCGAGCACCTGCAGGTGGGCGACCGGGTGTGCATCGATCCGGTGATCAGTTGCGGCACCTGTTACCCCTGCCGCATTGGCCGGCCCAACGTCTGCACGCGGCTGCAAGTGATCGGCGTGCACCGCGACGGTGGTTTCAGCGAGCAGGTTTGCGTACCGGCCGAGAACACCCACCGTTTGCCCGACTCGATGTCCCTAAGCCATGGCGCTCTCGTCGAACCTTATTCCATTGCCCTCAATGTGCTCGATCGCATGCAGCCACAGCCGGGCGACAGCGTGCTGATCTACGGCGCCGGGGTGATCGGCCTGACCTTGGTGCAGATGGCCAAGGCGCTGGGAATGACTGACATCACCGTCACCGATGTCATCGACAGTCGCCTGGAGACTGCCCGGGCGTTGGGCGCCAGCCGGACCCTCAACGGCCAGGAAGTCGATGTCGAAGCAGTCATGGGCGAACTGACTGACGGCGAAGGTGTGCCGTTGATCGTCGATGCCGCCTGCATACCGGCACTGATGCCGCAGATGGTGCGCCTGGCCTCGCCGGCCGGGCGCATCGGGTTGCTGGGCTTCAATGCCACGCCCAGTGACCTGGTGCAATTGGAAATGATCAAGAAGGAACTGACCTTGGTGGGCTCGCGGCTCAACAACCGCAAGTTCCCCCGGGTGATCGAGTTGATTGCCAGCGGCAAGTTGCAGGTCCAGGACCTGATCAGTCATCGCGTCACCTTCGATGACATGCCCGGCGCCATCGACCTGATCGAAAAACACCCCGAGCAAACCCGAAAAGTGCTGGTGGAGCTGACGAACGCCCATCACTGAGCCGTCTGTACCACCGTTCCATCGTGCCCGTCACGGGCACCCTCACCGAATAAACACAACAAGCGGGAGGTTCCACCATGTTTGGTCAAGGACGTAGCTTAATCATCATCATGTTGTTCCTGGCCGGGGTCATCAATTACCTCGACCGGTCGGCATTGTCTGTGGCGGCGCCTTTCATCCAGAAGGACTACGGTCTGAGTACGGGTGAGATGGGCATGATCTTCAGCAGTTTCTTCGTCGGCTATGCCGCCTTCAACTTCATCGGTGGCTGGGCCGCCGACCGTTATGGCGCCAAGACTACGTTGTTGCTGGCGATGGTCTTGTGGTCGTTGTTCAGCGGCCTCACCGTGCTGACGGTGGGCTTCGCTTCGCTGGTGCTCATCCGCATCCTGTTCGGCATGGGCGAAGGGCCGTTGAGCGTCACCACCAGCAAAATGGTGAACAACTGGTACACCCCCAAGCGCAGGGCGCGGGCCATTGGTGCGTCGATGTCCGGTACGCCGTTGGGTGGGGCGATTTCCGGTCCGGTGGTGGGTTTTATCGCCGTCACCTACGGCTGGAAGGTGTCGTTCATTATCATCATGCTGGTCGGCCTGATCTGGGCGGCCGTGTGGTTCAAGTTCGTCAAGGAACGGCCTGAAGGCGAGGGCGCCGAGGACATCCTGCGGGCCGAGGGGCAAAGCGAAATGGCGGCGCAACCGGTATTCCCGCTGCGTTTCTACCTCAAGCAGCCGACGGTGCTGTTCACCTCCCTGGCGTTCTTTTCCTATAACTACACGCTGTTCTTCTTCCTGACCTGGTTCCCCAGCTACCTGACCATGGCCCACGGCCTGAACGTCAAGGACATGAGCATCGCCACGGTCATTCCCTGGGTCTTGGGGTTCATTGGCCTGGCCCTCGGTGGCTTCATCTCTGACTTCGTGTTCAAGAAGACCGGGCGGATGATGTTCTCCCGCAAAGTCGTGCTCGTGACCTGCCTGCTGGCCTGCGCCGCCTGCATCGCCTGTGCGGGGATGGTCACGACCTTATATCCGGCGGTGATTCTCGTCGCGCTGGCGGTGTTCTTCCTCTACCTCACCGGTGCGATCTACTGGGCGATCATCCAGGACACCGTCCCGGCGGCGCGGGTGGGTGGCGTCAGTGGCTTCATGCATTTCCTGGCTAACACCTCGGGCATTGTTGGCCCGACCTTGACGGGTTTCCTGGTGCAGTTCACCGGCTCGTTCACCAGTGCGTTCCTGCTCGCTGGGCTGCTGACCGTGATCGGTGCCGTGTGCGTGGCGCGCTACGTGAAACCGCTGTCCGTGGCGGACACCGGCCAGTCGGCGGCACAAAGCCCGCAACCCGCGTCGGCCCTGGGCCATCCCTGAACAGAAGGAGTGAATCGATGCCCGTAGTGAACCGCGTACCTTGCACCGGTAGCGCAACGCAGATCGGTATCGTGCACCTGGGCCTGGGCGCGTTTCATCGCGCCCACCAGGCGGTCTATCTGCAACGCCATCTCAATCGCCATGGCACAAGCGACTGGGGTTTGTGCAGCGCCAACCTGCGCTCCAATCACACCTTGGTCGAGCAATTGCGCGAGCAGGATGGCCGCTACCACGTGGCCGAGTACCGCGATCGCGAGCAAGTGACGCTCCGGGAAATCGGTGTGCTGCGCGAGGCCTTGTATGCGGGCGAGGGCGGTCATGAACTGGAGCAATTGCTTGAGCGCATGGCCGCGCCGCAAACCCGGATCGTCACGCTCACCGTCACCGAAAAAGGCTATTGCCTGAGCCCTTCTTCCGGGCAGTTGCGCCGCGATGATCCGACGATTGCCCATGACATCGCTCATCCACACACGCCACGCTCGGCGCCGGGAATCGTCCTGGAAGCCCTGCGCCGACGTCGCGCCGCAGGCATCGCGGCGTTCACGGTGTTGTGCTGTGACAACATGCCCGACAACGGCCAGCGCACCCGCCAGGCCGTGGGTGCCCTGGCGGCGTTGCAGGATCCAGCGTTGGCGCAGTGGGTCGAGCAGCAGGTGGCGTTTCCCAGCTGCATGGTCGACCGCATCGTGCCGGCCATGGACGAGGAGTCGTTCCGCCGGTTGGAGCAGCTGGATTGCCACGACCGCGCGGCAGTGGTCAGCGAAAGTTTCAGCCAGTGGGTGATAGAGGATCACTTTCCCCTAGGCCGACCGGACTGGGAAATGGAAGGCGTGCAGATGGTCGACGACGTGCGTCCGTTTGAGACGATGAAGCTGCGCATGCTCAATGGCAGCCATTCGCTGCTGGCCTACGTGGGTTTGCTGGCGGGTCATGAATTAGTCTTCGAAGCGGTCAACGATGGGCGGCTGGCGCGCCTCATCGAGCGCTACATGGCCGAGGAAGCGGTGCCCACTTTGCACATGCCGGCCGGGATTGATCTCATGAAATATGCAGTAGATCTTCAGGCGCGTTTTGCCAACGACAGCCTGCAACACCGCTTGCGCCAGATCGCCATGGACGGCTCGCAGAAACTGCCGCAACGCTGGTTGCTCGGCGCCCAGCAATTGCTTGACCAGGGACGCGGCATCGACTGCACCGCGCTGGGCATCGCCGCCTGGATTCATTACTGCACGCAGCCGTTGCCCGGACGTCCGGCGCATGTGGTCGATGACCCGTTGAGCGCCACCTTCGCCGATCTTGCCGGACGCTTCGACGGCGCATCGCGGGTGGACGCGTTTCTCGACCTGGACGAGATATTCCCGCCGGCATTGTCGGCACACCCGGCCTTTCGCGATGCCGTGCACCGCGCCTACAGCGCCCTGGCCCGCGACGGCGTGGGCAACCTTTTGCAGACCGTTGCCACACCCAACTGACAGACAAGGAGAACAACATGGAACAGACATGGCGTTGGTTTGGCCCCAAAGACCCGATTTCCCTGGCGGACGTTCGCCAGACCGGTGCGACCGGCATCGTCACCGCGCTGCATGAGATTCCCAATGGCGAGGTGTGGCCGGTGGAGGCCATCACGGCACGCAAAGCGATGATCGAAGCGGCCGGCCTGAGCTGGTCGGTGGTGGAAAGCATCCCGGTGCATGAAGACATCAAGCGCGGTTGCGGGCGGCGCGACGAGTACATCGCCAACTACCAGCAAAGCGTGCGCAACCTGGCAAGCTGCGGCATCGATATCGTCTGCTACAACTTCATGCCGGTGCTGGATTGGACCCGCACTGACTTGTTTCATGAGCTGGAGGACGGCGGCTGGGCGTTGCGTTTCGATCAGACCGCGTTTGCCGCCTTCGACCTGTTCATTCTCCAGCGCCCCGGTGCCCAGGCCGAATACAGCGCCGAGGATATCCAGCAGGCCAAGGCCTATGTCGAGCAACTGACGCCGGTCGCGCGCGAAACCCTGGTCAATACGTTGATCGCGGGTTTGCCCGGCGCCGAAGAACATTACAGCCTGGATAATTTCCGCGACTTGCTGGGGACCTACGCTGACATAGACGAGGCCAAACTGCGTGAACACCTGGGATATTTCCTGCGCGCGGTGATCCCGGTGGCGGAGGAGGTGGGCGTGCGCATGGCGATTCACCCGGACGACCCGCCCCGGGCACTGCTCGGCTTGCCGCGCATCCTGTCTACCGCGAGTGACGCCCAATGGCTGCTCGACGCCGCGCCGAGCCCGGCCAATGGCCTGACGTTCTGTACCGGCTCCTATGGCGTGCGCGAAGACAACGACCTGGTGGCGATGGCCAAGCAGTTTGCGCCGTTCATCTATTTCACCCACCTGCGCTCGACCCGCCGGGAAGCCGACCCGCGCAGCTTCCATGAGGCTCATCATCTGGACGGCGACGTGGACATGGTCGGGGTCATCAGCGCCTTGGTGGCTGAAGAACGCCGGCGCGAACGCGAAGGCGGCCCGCGCCTGCCGCTGCGTCCGGATCACGGGCACCAACTGCTCGACGACCAGCAGCGCAAGAGCAACCCGGGCTACTCGCTGATCGGCCGTCTCAAGGGCCTGGCGGAAATCCGTGGCGTGGAACTGGCGGTGCGCCAACACCTGAACCAGACGGCGCATTAACCTTGTGGCGAGGGAGCAAGCTTCCTCGCCACAAAAGCCAATCCTCGGGCTCAGTCGCTGTTGTCTTCCGGCTCCAGCGCCTGCAGCCAGCGGTTCTCGGAGCGGCTCAGGTGCTGGCGCATCGAGGTCTGGGCGCCGAGCACATCCTTGTTGACGACGGCGCGCAGGATCGCCTCATGCTCGACGACGGCAGCTTCCCAGGTCAGGGCGTTTTCCGAGTGCTTGCTCAGGTGAGCCGAGATGGGGGTGTGTCGTTCATCAAAGAGGGCGGTGATGATTCGGACCAGGGCAGAGTTGCCGGTCATTTTTGCCAGGCGCTGATGGAACTTGCGGTCGTCCTCCAGCGGCGGCAGGCCATTGGCAATGCTTGCGCGCATGGCGTCGATGCATTCCTGCAGGTAGCGGTAATCGCTTTTCTTGCCATGCAGACATGCCAGGATCACCGACTCACCTTCGATCAGCGCACGGGCTTGCATCAGCTCGGAAGGGCTCTCGCCCAAGGGCATGGCCTGGCTTTTTCCGTCCGTGGACCTGGCCCGCACGTACACACCGGAACCCATCTTGATCTCGATGTCACCGTCTATTTCCAAGGCGATCAGCGCTTCGCGCAGCGATGGCCTGGAAACCCCCAGCAGTTGGGTCAGGTCGCGCTCGGGAGGAAGCCTGGAGCCCGCCTTGAAATCTCCTTGGGCAATGTAGCTGCGCAGTTGATCGGCGATTTTCTGATACGGCTTGCGTTCGGTGGCGTTGATCGGTGAAACCATGGGTGGCGTCCATCGGAGAATGCGCAAAGGCTACCATAGGCGCCTGATTGTGGGAGCGAGCTTGCTCCCACAGGAAAAGGGTAGCAATGACTCCGTTTCACATCACCGCGCCGATCTGCCAGGGCAGGAATTCGTTATCGCCCAAGCCGTTCTCTTCACTGCATGTGCGACGTCCGGAAGCGGTCTCCAGCATCAGTCGAAACAACCGTTCACCGGCCTGCGCCACCGACTCCACGCCATCGACGATGCCGCCGGCATTAAAGTCCATGTCCAACTCCATGCGCTGAAACAGGCGGGTGTTGGTGGCAATCTTCAAGGATGGCGTGGGTTTGCACCCATAGGTCGAACCGCGACCCGTAGTGAAGCAAATGAGATTCGCGCCGCCCGCCACCTGGCCGGTTGCCGACACCGGGTCGTAGCCAGGTGTATCCATGAACACCAGGCCTCGGGTATCGACCGCTTCGGCGTACTGGTAGACACCCATCAGCCCGCTCGCACCGGCTTTCGCCACCGCGCCCAGGGATTTTTCCAGGATGGTAGTGATGCCCCCGGCCTTGTTGCCCGGAGACGGATTGTTGTTCATGTCGCCGTCGTTGTGGCGAACGTAGGCTTCCCACCAACGGATCCGTTCCATCAGTTTTTCCGCGATTTCGACGGAAGCGGCGCGGGCCGTCAGCAAGTGTTCGGCTCCGTAGATTTCTGGTGTTTCCGAAAGAATCGCGGTGCCGCCCTGTTGCACCAGCAGATCCACGGCGGCACCAAGCGCCGGGTTGGCCGTGATGCCCGAGTAACCATCCGAGCCGCCGCACTGCAAGCCGACGCATAAGTGGCTGGCGGCAACGGTCGTTCGCCGGCATTGGTTGATGAGGGGCAGCATAGCTTCGATATGGGCGATGCCGCGTTGCACGGTTTCGCGGGTACCGCCTTCCTCCTGGATGACCAGGCTGGTCTTGAGCGCAGCGGGGCGATTCGCCAGTTCATTCATCAACGGCGTGAGCTGGTTGACCTCGCAACCGAGTCCGATCAACAGCACACCGGCAAAATTGGCGTGGTCGGCGTAACCGCGCAAGGTGCGCTTGAGAATGTCGATGCCTTCGCCCTTGGCGCCCATGCCACAGCCGCTGCCATGGGTGATTGCAACGACGCCATCGACGTTGGGGAAGTCCTTCAAGCGCTCGGCAGAGAAGGCGTTGGCGATCTGCTTGCAGACGGTGGCCGAGCAATTGACGCTGGAGACGACGCCGATGTAGTTGCGGGTGGCGATGCGTCCGTCATCGCGGACGTAGCCTTCGAACGTAGCAGGGTTCGGGCTGAGCGAGGTGGGCACATAGACGTTCCGTACGCTTTGCTCAGCGGTGGCGGCGGGCATGTCCAGGTTATGCACGTGGACGTGCTCACCGGGTTCGATGCCTTGGGTCGCCTGGCCGATGACCTGCCCGTACTTGAGCACGCGCTGGCCGGCCAACACTTTGCGCAGGGCAATCTTGTGGCCAGATGAGATCGTTTGCCGGGCGGTGAGTGTAATGCCGTCGGCGCTCACCGTCTGGCCTTCGACGATATCGCCCCGGGCCACCGCGACGTCATCGCCGGGTGCCAAGACAAGCAAGGAAGAAACTGGGTTCATGCTGCGTCCTCCGATTTCTAGCACTCGATGATTGCCTTGACGACGCCTTGCATGGGGTCGAGCAAGGTGGCGAACGAGTCGGGCACATCGGCCAGCGTGAGTCGGTGGGTGTTCAGGGCGGCATCGGGAATCAACCCGTCGCGCAAGCATTGCTCGACATGCAGGAAGTCTTCCCGGGTGGCGTTGCGGCTGCCCATCAACGTGGCTTCACGTTTGTGGAATTCAGGGTCGGAGAAGGTGATGGAATCCCGCACCACGGAGATCATCACATAGGTGCCGCCGTGGGCGATGAACTCGAACCCACGCTCCATCGCCCGGGCATTGCCGGTGGCGTCGAAGACCACGTCGAAAAAATCATCTCCGGTCAGTTCGGCCAGGGTTTGCTTGTCGCCTTCGCCGATTTGCACAGCCGCATGGATATCCAGGTGTTCCTTGCAGAACGACAAGCGGTCCTCGCGGGTATCCAGCACGGTGACTTTCGCTCCGCGCAGGCTGGCGAAGATCGCCGCGGCCATGCCGATCGGGCCGGTGCCTACCACCAGGGCGTTTTGCCCTGTCTGGACGTTGGAGCGACGCACGGCGTGAGCGCCGATCGAAAGGAATTCGATCATCGCGGCCTGATCAAGGGAAATCCCATCCGCCTTGTGCACGAATTGCTGGGGAACACTCAGGTATTGGGTGAAGGCACCGTCGCAGTGAACCCCCAGCACCTGGATCCGCGTGCAACAGTTGGTCTTGCCTTGGCGGCAGGCAATGCAGGATCCGCAAGACAAATAGGGCATCACATAGACGACGTCACCCACCGCCAACTCGCTGGCATCGTCAGTGGCGTCCACGATTCCAGAGAATTCGTGGCCCATCACGCGTGGGTATTCAAGGTACGGTTGATTGCCGGTGAAGATGTGCAAATCGGTGCCGCAGACGCCGACGCGCTTGATTCGGATGAGAATCTCGCCCGGTTTCCTGAACGGTTTTTCACGTTCGAGGGCGGTTAATGAACCGGGTTCGTTGCAGATGACAGTCAGCATGGTGAGGCTCCTTGACGTGCCTGCGGGCAATGCTTGAGCGCAGGCGGGAGGAGGGTTTGGGCGCACGGCTGCTGGAACCGAGGCGCTGTTTTTTATAATGGGCGGCAGCGATGTGCCGTTGATGCCGGTCCGAAACTACGCGCCCAAAAAAATATTGGCAAGACCAATTGTTAAAAAAATAGATTGGACTGACCAATAGTCGTAAGCGCGAGCCAACTCGCCTCCACACGTTAATACGGTGGAATCAGGTTCCGGATGTCGCGAAATTCCCTGTGGGAGCGAGCTTGCTCGCGAAAGCGGTGGATCAGCTTGCAGTGATGTTGGATATTCCGACGTCTTCGCGAGCAAGCTCGCTCCCACAATAGTCCCGCGCTGAATGCAAAGCTCATGGACACCCAAGATCCCTGTGGGAGCGAGCCTGCTCGCGAAAGCGGTGGATCAGCTTGCAGTGATGTTGGATGTGCCGACGTCTTCGCGAGCAAGCTCGCTCCCACAATAGTCCTGCGCTGAATGCAAAGCTCCTGGGAACCCAAGATCCCTGTGGGAGCGAGCTTGCTCGCGAAAGCGGTGGATCAGCTTGCAGTGATGTTGGATGTGCCGACGTCTTCGCGAGCAAGCTCGCTCCCACAATAGTCCTGCGCTGAATGCAAAGCTCATGGACACCCAAGATCCCTGTGGGAGCGAGCCTGCTCGCGAAAGCGGTGGATCAGCTTGCAGTGATGTTGGATATGCCGACGTCTTCGCGAGCAGGCTGGCTCCCACAATAGTCCTGCGCTGAATGCAAAGCTCCTGGACACCCAAGATCCCTGTGGGAGCGAGCTTGCTCGCGAAAGCGGTGGATCAGCTTGCAGTGATGTTGGATATGCCGACGTCTTCGCGAGCAAGCTCGCTCCCACAAAGTCTTGGTGGGTCAGTGACCGTGGACTGTCACGCGATTGCGTCCGGTTTTCTTCGACGTGTACAACGCCTGGTCGGCCCGAGCGATCAGTTCGGCATGGTCGTTCGCCGGCGCACTAAGGTCGGCCACGCCCAGGCTGATGGTGAAACGGATGTCCTGGCCGTTGTACTGCACCAACAAGTGCTCGACGGCCTGTCGCAAGCGTTCGGCGAAAATCCGTGCGCCGGCCCGGTCGGTGTCCGACAGCACCACGCCGAACTCCTCGCCGCCGTAACGCCCGGCCACGTCGGACTCGCGAGCATGCTCGCGCAGCAGTTGGGCGAGCTGCTCGATGACTTTGTCGCCGGCCTGGTGGCCGTAGGTGTCGTTGACGTGCTTGAAGTGGTCGATGTCCAGCATCACCAGGCTCAACGCATTGCCGTAGCGCTGGTGCCGGGCGTAGGCGGCCTTCAGGCTGCCTTCCCAATGGCCGCGGTTGTACAGGCCCGTCAGGCGATCGGTACTGGAAAGCAGCTGCAGCTGAGCATTGGCAGCCTGGATCTGATGGCGATTGGTGGCGACATCGGTGACGTCGTAGATCACCAGGCAGATGTGGTTGATGCGGTTGTCCGGCGAGCGCAGCGGCAGCAGCGTGGTGTTCTGGTACATGAACTCTTCCTGGCCGGTGATCGGCTGGTAGCTCTTGAAGCGCATCAAGTACGGGCGCTGCTCCCAGACGGTGAACGCGGGCGTGCCCAGGGTCGCGACGCTTTCCACCTTGCGGCTGAACCACTGGTGGTCGATTTCCGGGAACAGGCTGAAGAAATTCCGGTTCTGGGCGTCCTTGGGCTGGACCCCGGAGCGGTTCTCCATGAAGGTGTTCCAGACTTGCACGCGGTACTCGCGGTCGAGCACCACCACGCCGACGTCGATGCTTTGAACGATGGCCAGCAACCAGTGGAATTCGTTCAGATCGATGGATTCGTTCATGGCTCAGTTCATCAGGTAGGCGAGTTTGTGGGTCAGCCGCTCGATGGAGTCTTCCGTGAACAGCAGCAACAGATCGAACCGGATGTTCTGCCCTTCCAGGCTGTAGCTGATTTCCACCGCCAAGGTCTTTTTCCAACGGACGCGGTTCGCCTGGATCAGTTCTTCGATAGCCGCATGCTGGCCAAGAACCTGCGGATGGCCCTGGGAAAAAATCACATCGATCTGCTCGGCAATGCTGCTCAGGCACGCGCCGATCAGGATGCTCGACAGGTCCACCAACATTTCCAGGTCAGAGTAATCGGCGCTCTGGCGCTGCATCAGTTGCGCGATGTCGGCAATCTCCGAGTCATGGAAGATCAGCAGGGCTTCGCCAGCGATGCCGCTGCCGATGAATCCCTGGCAGATGGCCGTGAGTTGCTGGGAGTTGCCGACGTCGTTCAAGGCCATGTGCAATTCGCCCACCTCGAGAACGTTGACGTTCGGCACTGGCAGTTGCACGAAGACCCCCAGCACCTTGGCAATCAGCGCCGCCGCCTGGCCGATGGCAACGTTGACCGTTTCGCGAAACGCGTCCTGGAAGCTGATGGTCGCGTTCGACGCCGGCCGGTTCTGCAGCGGCGTCTTGCCGGGTTGGGTCAGCAGTCCCAACCGGTTGAGGGTCTGGCGCAGTTCGTTTTCGTCGAACGGTTTTTTCAGGAAGGCCAAGGCGCCCAGTTCATGGACGCGGCGCACGGCCTCGTCCTGGACGTCCCCTGAAATCACGATGACTTGCGCCGTGAGGCCCTCGGCGCGCAAGGCGCTCAAAACCTGGTAGCCGTCCATCTCCGGCATGGTCAGGTCGAGCAGTACTACGTGGCCCAGGCCCTGGCGTATGGCATCCATGGCCTGGCGGCCATTGACCGCCTCGGTGACTGAAACCGGCCAGTCTTGCGGCAGCGCACGCAGCACTTGCTTGCGCGCCATGGTGGAGTCGTCACACACAACCAGGGGAATCAACGGCACTGGCATGCCCAACGACGTTCAACTGTGGGGAAGGTCCTTCGTACATCACTCATAGGCGGCAGTGGCCCTCTGATTAACGAATGGAATGCAATTTGTAGCTTCTTTTAAAAACTGGACCATTAAGTCAAAGGCGTCAAATGCACTTCGTCATTTAACGCAATCGTGTCGGGCTCACCCCAAGACGCTGCTTGAACGTCGTTGCCATGTGTGCCTGTGAGCTGAAGCCGCAGGCGTGGGCGATTTCTGCGAGGGTCGCCGAGGAGTCTCGTATCAGCGCCCGGGCCTTGGCCAGGCGTCGGTCGATCAGGTAGCCGTGGGGGCTTTTACCGGTCGCGATCTTGAAGGCCCGCATGAAATACCCCTCGGATAATCCCAGCAGTTGCGCCATGGCTCGCACGCCCAACGGTTGGTCGAGGCCAGCATCGATGAACTCATCCAGCAGACGCATGCGGCTGTCGGTGATAGAGCCTTGGGGCCGTGCCGACAGGGCTTTTTCCGATGCTGCGCGTTCAGCCAGCGCGTGGGCCCAGGCTTCCCAATCGTCGTCGAACGAGCCGAGCAGCAGCGCACGACGCATGCGTTGCGCGAGGGCGATGGCGCGCGGGTCGATGCGGTTGTTGAAGGCTCGATCGCCCGCCAACACGACGCCGTCGGTGCGCATCACCCGCAGGTATTCACCGCCGTGGGGCGACTCGGAATACACATCACACTGGGCCGGGACGAACGCCAGGCCGTTGGGCATCGCATTGAAAGGCAGTACCCGATCACTGCCGATGGCGTGCTGGCCGCGCTGGCTGTCGAAGGCAAAGCCGATCGCCGCCTGGGTCGCGACGTATCGGGCCGCGTAGGCGCTGCCGGGGAGCAATTCGATCAACCACGGGCCGGCCTCGATGCGACGGGTCGATTCAGTCGGGCTTGGTGGCTGGGGGCGGTTTCGATGGCTCATGGTGTCCATAGTAGTGAAGGGGCGGCATAAAAGTCAGGTCGGTTTTTTGAAAGCCTGGGTTCGATGACCCTGCCTAGACTGGGCAAAACCACAGGAGACCGACCATGCACACATTGACGTACGACGATATCGAACAAGCGGCTCGCCAGGTCTATCAGGTCATGCCCGCCACCGCGCAGTATGCCTGGCCCTTGCTGGCGGAGCGGTTGGGTTGCACGGTGTGGATCAAGCATGAAAACCATACCCCGACGGGCGCGTTCAAGGTGCGCGGCGGCATCACCTTCATGCAGTGGCTCAAGCGCGAGCATCCGCACGTGAACGGGATCGTCACCGCGACCCGGGGCAACCACGGCCAGAGCCTGGCGCTGGCGGCCAGCGCGGCGGGACTGCGGGCGTTGATCGTGGTGCCGGAGGGCAACTCGATCGAGAAGAATAACGCCATGCGCGGTTTCGGCGGCGAGGTGGTCGAATATGGCCGCGATTTTGACGAGGCCCGGGAAGAGGCGGCGCGCCTGGCGCAAACCCATGGACTCTATCTCGTACCACCGTTTCACTCCGAGCTGGTCAAGGGCGTCGCCACCTATGCGCTGGAGTTGTTCAAGGCTACGCCTGACCTGCACACCGTCTACGTGCCGATTGGCTGTGGCTCGGGAATCTGCGCGGTCATCGCCGCCCGCGATGCCCTCGGCTTGCAGACCCAAATCGTGGGCGTGGTCTCCACCGAGGCGATGGCGGCGAAACTATCGTTTGAAGCGGCTGAAATCCACGAAACCCCCTCGGCCAATACCTTCGCCGACGGTCTCGCTGTGCGCAAGCCGATTCCAGAAGCCTTCGCCATCTATAGCGCCGGGGCGGCGCGGATCGTAGCGGTCAACGATGAGGAGATTGCCGAGGCCATGCGCGTCTATTACACCGACACCCACAATCTGGCCGAAGGTGCCGGGGCCGCGGCGTTGGCGGCGCTTGTCCAGGAGCGCGCGGAGATGGAGGGGAAAAAGGTCGGAGTGATTCTGTCCGGTGGCAATGTCGACAGGTCGGTGTATGCGCGGGTGATCGGGTAGTTGCGGTATGGCGGTTTATCGAAGCAACTGGCGGTCAGTTTGTGACTGAATCTTAATTTGGTCATAAGTTGTCAACCCTCCTTGGGATGCGTAAGCTGCCCCCATGAACCAGCCATCGATAGCACCGCCCAGCGCCCGCGGCCCAGCCGATCACGAAATTCGTGACCAGATCATCGCGGCTGCCCACGAACATTTCAGCCAGTACGGCTTCGGCAAGACCACGGTTTCCGACCTGGCCAAGGCCATCGGATTTTCCAAGGCGTACATCTACAAGTTCTTCGACTCCAAGCAGGCAATTGGCGAAGCCATCTGCTCCAATTGTCTGTCGACGATCGTCGACGCCGTGGACAAGGCCATCAATGAAGAAGGAATTTCTGCGACCGAGCGTTTTCGTCGGCTGGTCAAGACCTTGGTGGTTACCGGGGTGAGCCTGTTCTTCAACGACCGGAAGCTCTACGACATCGCGGCCTTCTCTGCTTCGGAACGCTGGCCCAGCTCCCGCGTCTACGACGCCAGGATCAAGGAATTCGTGTTGCAGATCATTCGCGAGGGCCGCGAACTCGGTGAGTTTGAACGTCGCACGCCACTGGACGAAACCGTGGATGCCATCCACTTGACCCTGCGGCCTTTCGTCAATCCGTTATTGCTGCAGCACAGCCTGGACTTCGTCGAAGAGGGCCCAGCGCTGACCGCCAATCTTATTTTGCGCAGCCTGATGCCCTGAGGCTTCGACTGACGGCGCGTCCATGCGGTCCTAAAGCAGATTGAACAGAAGCGTGACCATTTTGTGTGATGGTCACGCTTGTGGCTACGGATTCGTTCTCAAGTCTGTTTTGCAGTCAGGACGCTCCACGCTCACCGAGTCGCCAGCGAGCCTTCCCCTGGCGACTGCCAGCCACCGCCAAGCGCCCTGAATGCCGCGACCGCTGCCCGTGCCGATTCCGTTCGCGCTTGCGCTCGGGTATCGGAGGTGCGCAACAGCGTCTCGTCGGCATTGAGCACATCGATCAGGCTCGCGGTGCCTTTCTGATAGGCGACAAAGGAGGATTGGCGGGCCTGGCTCAAAGACGTTTCGCCTTGGGTGAGGGTGGTTGCCTGGGCTTCGCGATTGACCAGGGCGCTGAAGGCATTTTCGACGTCTTCGGTGGCGCGCAGCACGGATTGGCGATAAGCGGCCAGCGCTTCGGCTTCCTGTCCCTTGGCCTGGTCGATCCGGGCGTTGATGCGGCCAAAATCGAACAGCCTCCAACGCAGGCCCAGCACGCCCGCCGACTGGCTGGCGCCGCCGCTGAACAGGTTACTGCTCGATATTGCCGTGGCGCTGCCGAGCAGGGCGCTCAGGGAAAACTTCGGATAGTACTCGGCGACGGCTTCGCCGATGCGAGCATTGGACGCCGCCAGGCGGCGCTCGGCGACGATGAGGTCTGGCCGGCGGCGCAGCAGGTCCGCAGGGGTTCCCATGGCAGTTATTTGCGGCGCAAGGGGAATCTCGCGGCGCTCGGCCAGTTGTGGTCGATGAGTGCCGGGCGGCGTGCCGAGCATGACATCCAGGGCGTTCGTCGCTGCATCCAACCCGGTCTGCAGGACCGGTACCGTTGCCTGGACTTGTGCCAATTGCCCCTCGGCCTGGCGAACCTGATAACTGGCAGCAAGGCCCTTTTCATAGAGCAACTGGACTTTTTCCAGCAGGTCTTGCTGCGTCCTGACCTGTCGGTTGGCAATGTCCAGCCGGGCCTGCAATCCACGAACCGTGATGTAGGTATCGGCGACTTGCGCGGCGATGGCCAGTCGTGTGGCGACAGCGCCTGCCTCGGATGCCTGGTAATCGGCCAGCGCCGCTTCGCGTCCGCGCCGCAGGCCACCAAAGGCATCTATCTCCCAACTGGCGCCGAGGTTGAGCTCGTAGGAACTTCCGTATCGATCATAGCCAGGCGTGAAATCCAGCACCTGGCCGAGCGGCGTCTCGACCGATTGGTAGGCGCGCGCGGCCTGGCCGTTGATGTTGCCCGAGGGCAGTAAAGCGGCGTTCGCCGCACCCAGTCCCGCCCGAGCCTGCATCACCCGCGCAGATGCCTGCGCCAGGTCCAGGTTCTGTTCCAACGCCTGGACGACGAAGCCGGCAAGCATGGGGTCGCCAAAGCTTTCCCACCAGGCAATCAAATCGGCCTGGCTGGTCGAGGACCGCTGTTCGACCGAAGGTTGGCCCAGGTACCGACTCGAAAGCGGGGCGACCGGACGATGGTAATCCGGGCCGACTGCGCACCCTGCCATCAAGCAGGTGCCCAGTAGAAGAGCAAGTGGGCGGAGGGGAGGCATGGCGTTTCCTTGGGGGACGTAGATTGTGACCATATTACGGTATGGTCACATCCTGTCAATCGTGCTCGTTAGGGTGGTCGACGGGATTCATGAGGATGGTGGTCCGGTAACAAGGGATCCTTGGGGGGAGGCAAATTGACTGGTTTGTGACGATTGACAGAAATGGTCACGAGAATGAGAATGCGCTCTCCATCCTGTCCGTTCAAGAAAGGGATCCTATGCTTCGGCGTCGACCTGTCACCCTTGCCGCTTGCCTGTTGCCTCTCGTCCTGACGGCGTGTGGCGAGTCATCCACCGCGAAAGATCCACGCACGGCGGCGCCCTTGGTGAGGGTGGCCGAAGTATTGGGCTCACCCGAGATCTCACGTTCCTTCACCGGCGTAGTCACGGCCAGGGTCCAGAGCGACCTGGGCTTCCGCGTGTCGGGCAAGGTGCTGGAGCGCCTGGTCGATACCGGCCAGACCGTCAAGCGCGGGCAACCGCTGATGCGTCTGGACCCCATCGATCTCGGCCTGCAGGCGCGGGCCCAGGAAGAGGCTGTCGCCGCCGCCCGGGCCAGGGCCAAGCAGACCGCCGACGATGAGGCTCGTTATCGGGAACTGGTCGCCGCCGGCGCCATCTCTGCCTCGGGCTACGACCAGATCAAGGCCGCCGCCGATACTGCAAAGGCACAGCTCAGCGCGGCCCAGGCCCAGGCCGATGTGGCCCGCAACGCTTCCGGCTACGCCGTGCTGCTCGCCGACGCCGATGGCGTGGTGATGGAGACATTGGCCGAGCCCGGGCAAGTCGTTGCCCCAGGACAAATCGTGGTTCGACTGGCGCGGGCCGGTCAACGCGAAGCCGTTGTGCAATTGCCCGAAACGCTGCGGCCCGCCCCGGGGGCCACTGCGCAGGCAACGCTGTATGGCAACGCTTCGCAAGTGGTCAGCGCGAAGTTGCGGTTGCTGTCGGATTCCGCCGACCGCGTGACGCGTACCTTCGAGGCGCGGTATGTATTGGAGGGCGCGCTGGGCAATGCGCCGCTGGGTTCGACCGTCACGCTTCGGATCGCCACGGGCGCTCGGCAAGGGCAGGTGCTGCAAGTACCGATTGCCGCCGTGCATGATGCGGGCAAGGGCACCGGCGTCTGGGTTATCACGGGTGAGCCGGCGAAAGTCGCCTGGCGCCCCGTCCAGGTCCTCGGCTTGAGCGACGATGCCGCGCAGGTCTCCGGCGACTTGAGAATGGGTGAACGGATCGTCGCGCTGGGCACGCATCTGTTGCACGAAGGCGAGGCGGTGAATGTGGCTCCTCCGGGCGACGTCAAGGTTGCGGGGAATCACCCATGAGCTTCAACCTGTCCGCGCTCGCCGTTCGCGAGCGCTCCATCACCGTTTTCCTGTTGTTCCTGATCGCCGTCGCGGGTGTCCTCGCGTTCTTCCAGTTGGGCCGCGCCGAGGATCCACCGTTCACGGTCAAGCAACTGACGGTCATCACGGCCTGGCCGGGCGCGACGGCCCAGGAGATGCAGGACCAAGTCGCCGAACCGCTGGAAAAACGCCTGCAAGAATTGAAGTGGTACGACCGCACGGAAACCTACACCCGCCCCGGACTTGCCTTCACCATGGTGTCGCTGGTCGACCGCACGCCACCGTCGCAGGTGCAGGAAGAGTTCTACCAGGCGCGCAAGAAACTGGCCGACGAGGCGATCAAGCTGCCGGCGGGTGTCATCGGGCCGATGGTCAACGACGAGTTTGCCGACGTGACCTTCGCGTTGTTCGCGTTGAAAGCCAAGGGCGAGCCGCAGCGCCTGCTGGTGCGCGATGCCGAGGCGTTGCGCCAACGGTTGCTGCACGTACCGGGCGTGAAGAAGGTCAACATCATTGGCGAACAGGCCGAACGGATCTTCGTGTCGTTTTCCCATGATCGCCTGGCGACCCTCGGTGTTTCGCCCCAGGATATTTTCGCCGCCCTCAACAGCCAGAACATGCTCACACCCGCCGGCTCCATCGAAACCGCCGGGCCGCAGGTTTTCCTGCGCCTGGACGGTGCCTTCGACAGGCTGCAGAAGATTCGCGACACGCCGGTCACGGTCCAGGGGCGCTCGCTGAAACTGTCGGACGTGGCCACCGTCGAGCGCGGTTATGAAGACCCGGCCTCATTCCTGGTGCGCAGCGGCGGCGAAGAGGCGCTGCTGCTGGGCGTCATCATGCGCGAGGGCTGGAATGGCCTGGACCTGGGCAAGGCGCTGGACGCCGAGACGGGCAAGATCAACGAGGGCATGCCGCTGGGCATGACCCTGAGCAAAGTCACCGACCAGTCGGTGAATATCGACTCGGCGGTCGGCGAGTTCATGGTCAAGTTCTTCGTCGCGCTGCTGGTGGTGATGATCGTCTGCTTCCTCAGCATGGGCTGGCGCGTCGGTGTCGTGGTCGCAGCGGCTGTGCCGTTGACGTTGGCCGTGGTGTTCGTGGTCATGGCCGCCACCGGCAAGAATTTCGACCGCATCACCCTTGGTTCATTGATCCTCGCGCTCGGGTTGCTGGTGGACGACGCGATCATCGCCATCGAAATGATGGTGGTGAAAATGGAGGAGGGCTACGACCGGATCAAGGCTTCGGCATACGCCTGGAGCCACACGGCCGCGCCGATGCTGTCCGGCACGCTGGTGACCGCCATCGGCTTCATGCCCAACGGTTTCGCCCAATCGACCGCCGGCGAGTACACCAGCAACATGTTCTGGATCGTCGGCATCGCCCTGATCGCTTCCTGGGTGGTCGCGGTAGCCTTCACGCCGTACCTGGGCGTGAAACTGTTGCCCGACATCAAGCGGGTCGAAGGCGGCCACGCGGCCATCTACAACACTCGCCATTACAACCGCTTCCGCCTGGTGCTGACGCGGGTCATCGCGCGCAAATGGTGGGTAGCCGGTACGGTGATCGCGACATTCGTGGTGGCGATCCTCGGCATGGGCCTGGTCAAGAAACAGTTCTTCCCGACTTCGGACCGGCCGGAGGTGCTGGTGGAAGTGCAGATGCCGTACGGCACCTCCATCGAGCAGACGAGTGCCACCACCGCCAAGGTCGAGGCCTGGCTGCATCAGCAGGAAGAGGCTCGGATCGTCACTGCTTATATCGGCCAAGGCGCGCCGCGTTTCTACCTGGCGATGGCGCCGGAACTCCCCGATCCGTCGTTTGCGAAGATTGTCGTGCTGACGGACAGCCAGGAGGCGCGCGAAGCCCTCAAGTTCCGCCTCCGCCAAGCGGTCGCCGATGGGCTCGCGCCCGAGGCGCGGGTGCGGGTGACGCAACTGGTGTTTGGCCCGTACTCACCGTTCCCGGTGGCGTATCGGGTGATGGGGCCCGACCCTTCGAAGCTGCGCGAGATCGCCAGCCAGGTCCAGGGCATCATGCAGGCGAGCCCGCTGATGAGGACCGTCAACACCGACTGGGGACCCTTGGTGCCGACCCTGCATTTCAACCTGGACCAGGACCGTTTGCAGGCCGTAGGGCTGACCTCCAACGCGGTCGCCCAGCAGCTGCAATTCCTGCTTACTGGCGTGCCGATCACGGCGGTTCGCGAGGACATCCGTTCGGTGCAGGTGGTCGGCCGCGCAGCGGGGGAGATCCGCCTCGATCCGGCCAAGATCGAAGGCTTCACCCTGGTGGGCGCGACGGGCCAGCGTGTTCCGCTGTCCCAGGTCGGCGAAGTCGATGTGCGCATGGAGGACCCGATCCTGCGCCGTCGTGATCGCACCCCGACCATGACCGTGCGCGGCGACATCGCCGAGGGCTTGCAGCCACCGGACGTCTCCAGCGCGATCATCAAGCAATTGCAGCCGGTCATCGACAGCCTGCCCGCCGGTTACCGGATCGAGCAGGCGGGTGCCATTGAGGAGTCGGGCAAGGCCGGCAAGGCCATCGTGCCGCTGGTGCCGATCATGGTCGCGATGACGTTGCTGATCATCATCCTGCAGGTCCGTTCGATCTCGGCCATGATCATGGTGTTCATGACCGCGCCGCTGGGGCTGATCGGCGTGGTGCCGACGTTGCTGATCTTCAACCAGCCCTTCGGTATCAACGCGCTGGTCGGCCTGATCGCTTTGTCGGGGATCCTGATGCGCAATACGCTGATCCTGATCGGGCAAATCCATCACAATGCCAGCGAAGGTCTCGATCCGTTCCACGCGGTGATCGAAGCCACGGTGCAGCGGGCGCGACCGGTGCTGCTCACGGCGCTGGCGGCGATCCTGGCGTTCATTCCCCTGACCCATTCGGTGTTCTGGGGAACGCTGGCCTACACCCTGATCGGTGGCACGTTCGTCGGTACCATCATGACGCTGGTGTTCCTGCCAGCGATGTATTCCATCTGGTTCAAGATCCGTCCTGAGACGAAGAGGGCTTCATGAAAAATCGCGAAGGTCAAAAACGCATCGTCGTCACCGGCGTTGGCATGGTCGGACCGCTGGGCTGCGTTGTCGAAGAGGTCTGGAAGCGGTTGCTGGCCGGGCATTCCGGCATTCGCAACCTGTCCGCGGATGTCACCGAAGGCACGGGTGTCGCCGTGGGCGGGCAGGTGCCGACGTTGGAAGAGGATGGCGTCGCCGGTTACGACCCGGAGCGCCTTATCGCGCCCAAGGATCGCAAGAAGATGGACCGTTTTATCGAGTTCGCCCTGGTGGCGGCTCACGAAGCCCTGGAGCAGGCGGGCTGGCATCCGGTCGAAGCCGTCGATCAGGAGCGGACCGCCACGATCATCTCCTCGGGCGTCGGTGGTTTCGCCACGATTGCCGATGCGGTGCGCACCACGGATGCGCGCGGTCCGCGGCGGTTGTCGCCGTTCACCGCGCCGGCTTTCCTGGCCAACATGGCGGCGGGGCAGGTCTCCATCCGGCATGGTTTCAAAGGGCCGCTCGGTGCGCCCGTTACCGCTTGCGCTGCCGGCGTACAAGCCATTGGCGACGCCGCCCGGCTGATCAGGAATGACGAGGCGGACATTGCCATCTGCGGCGGCACCGAGGCCGCGATCGATCGTGTGACCCTGGGTTGTTTCGCGGCGGCCCGGGCGCTGTCCACGGGATTCGCCGAGCGTCCGCAAGAGGCCTCGCGGCCGTTCGACCGGGATCGAGACGGCTTCGTCATGGCCGAAGGTGCCGGGTTGCTGGTGATCGAGTCGCTGGAACACGCCCTGGCCCGTGGCGCCAAGCCATTGGCAGAATTGGTGGGTTACGGGACCAGCGCCGATGCCTATCACCTCACCGCAGGTCCGGAAGATGGCAACGGCGCCCGCCGCGCCATGGAGCAGGCGCTGCGCCAGGCGAATATCAGTCCCGCCGAGGTACAGCACATCAACGCCCATGCGACATCCACCCAGGTCGGCGATGCCGGTGAGCTGGCGGCGATTCGTGCGGTGTTCGGGGCAGGCGCGGGCGTGGCTATTACGTCGACGAAATCCGCCACCGGCCATTTGTTAGGCGCGGCGGGCGGCATCGAAGCGATTTTCACGGTCTTGGCGCTACGCGATCAGGTCGTGCCGCCGACGCTGAACCTTCACCATCCCGATGAGGCGGCCAACGGGCTCGATCTGGTCGGCCTGAAGGCGCGGCAGATGCCGATCACCCATGCGTTGTCGAACGGGTTCGGCTTCGGCGGTGTCAACGCCAGCGTGCTGTTCCGTCGTTGGGAAGACTGACGCCGCGTCAGCGGCGCAGGAAGAACAGGACCAGCGCGACCAGGCAGGTCAACGCCTGGATCGCGCCCAGGGTGGTGATGGGCGAAAAGCTCAACACGGAGGCGAGCCAGGTGGTCAACGCGGCTGCGCCCATGGAGAGAAAACCCAGCAGCGCCGAGGCCATCCCGGCCTCTTTGCCGAAAGGCCCCATGGTGATCGCCGTACCCAACGGATTCGCCAGCCCCATCCCCCACAGGAACGTCACCATCGAAACGGCATACCAGCCCAGACCCGGATGGGCCGGCCCGATGATGAGCAGCCCACCGCCGACCATGGCGCAGGTAATCCCCAGCAAGGCAATGTTTTGCGGGCCGTAGCGGTGGGCCAGGCGCGGTGCGGCCATGCCGGCGGCGAATACGACGAACACCGTCGAAGCGAAATACAGGCCGGCCTGTACCGAGGTCAGGCCGATGCCTTTCATGAGAATGGCCGGGGCGGCGGCGAAAGAGGCGAACAGGCCGCTAAGCAACAGGCTCATCGACAGGGCTGGGAGGATGAAGCGCTTGTCCGCCATCAGCCTTGCGTAAGCGCGCACGACGCTGGCGGTGGAGTGGGGCGCGCGGCGGTCGGCGGGATGGGTTTCGCCAAGATCGCGTACATAGAAGAACGCCAGCACCACGGCGGCCAATCCCACCAGGATGAAGATGGCGCGCCATCCGAGCGTGACGGACAGGACGCTGCCGGCCAGCGGCGAAAAACCGGGTGCGGCCGCGGTGGCGACCATCGTCAACGACAGGGCGCGGGCCAAGGTCTCGCCTTCGAACAGGTCCCGAGCGATGGCGCGCGACAGCACCGAGGCCGCGCACACGCCCAATGCCTGGACGATGCGTCCGGCGATCATGACATCGAGCGTGGTGGCGAGTCCTGCGATGACGGTGCCGACGATAAATACCAAGAGTCCGCCCAGCACCAGTTTCCGCCGCCCATAACGATCAGCCAGCGGCCCGACCACCAACTGGCCCAGGGCAAACGTGACGAAGTAGCTGGAGAGTGTCAGGCCCAGTTCGCGGGCAGTCACGCCGAGGTCATCGCCGATGACCGGGAACGCCGGGAGGATGATATTGGTGGAGAGCATGCCGATGGCCGCGAGGCCGGCGAGCAACGCGACGATTCGGCCGGTCAGGGCTGGACTCGATGCGTGTGGCTGCGCGTCTGCAATCGCTGATGCAGTTCCAGTTTCCATGGATCAATCCCCTTGGCCGGTTTTTGTCTGGCTTATGATGGTCGTAATATGACGATCGTAATCCGGTGCGTCAAGGTCAAAAGAGGATTCAGCAGGACAGGGGCGATGAAGGGAATTCGAACGGGCGCAGAGAGGTGTTTGTACGGTGTGAAATGACTCCGGTCGACGCCTGTCGGCGCCGACCGAACCAGAGGTTTTACCAGCGGAAGTTGACGGAGGTCACCAATTCACGCTCGTCGCCGTAGCGGCAGATGGCAGCCTCACAATAGACGTATTTTTTATTCGTCACGTTGTTGGCGTTGAGGGCGATGTCCCAATTCTTGTCGATCTGGTAGCTCGCCATGGCATCGAACAGCGTGTAGGCCGGCATTTGCGAATCGATGCCGGACGCCTGGGTGGTTCCCTTGTAGCGCGCGCCGCCGCCGATTTTCAGCTGTGGCACGCCGAACAGGGCGAAGTTGTAGTCAGCCCACAGCGCGGCTTGGTGGTAAGGCGTATCTTCGCTGCGCTGACCCACTTCGCTCTGGATTACGCTTTTGGTGATGCGCGCATCGGTGTAGGCGTACGTCGCGATGACCGTCAGTTGAGGCGTGATGTCGGACTTGGCTTCCAGTTCCAGGCCACGGGAGCGCTGCTCGCCAATCTGCTGGGGATTGAGGCCAGCCAAGTCGCGCTTCACGACGTTTTCCTGTGTCAACTCATAGACGGCTGCACTGAGCAGTGTGTTGCTGCCAGGAGGCTGGTAGCGGATGCCGATTTCGTACTGCTTGCCTTCGGTCGGATCGAAGGTCCGGCCCGTTGCTTCAGCCACCGCGACCGGGAAGAACGATTCGCTGTAGCTGATGTAAGGGGCCAGGCCGTTATCTGCCTGATACACCAGGCCGGCGCGCCAGGTTGTGGATTCGTCGTCCTGGCTCAGCTTTTGACCAGTTGCGAAGCCTTCCTGGTCCTGGTCGGCCCAGTCATGGCGACCGCCGAGCAGCAACAGCCAATGATCGTCGAACTTGATCTGGTCCTGCAGGTAGATACCTGTCTGGAAGGTGTCGATCTGCGAACCGCGATCGCGGTTCCGGCTTTTGTCCACTACCACTGGCTGCCCGTAGTTGTAGTCGCCGATGTTGATGGACGTGGAGTTGGCCCGGAAGTTATGCGAGTCGTACGACGCGTCGTAGGTATCAGCGCCCATCAGGAAGGTGTTTTCCACGCCGCCGATGTTCCAGCGTGTTTCGATGTTGGTGTCGCTGGCCAACGCCCGGGAACGTTCACGGCGGTCACTGTACTGGCGAGCGAGGACGCCCGTGGCTGCTGCTGTATTGACTGGATTCCCTGTCCGAACCTGCATGTACTTCCACTTCACATCCGCTTCGTAGTAACGCAGCTTGTTGCTGATTCGGGTGTGTTCGTCAAATCGGTGCTCGAACTCATAACCGATGGCGGACATCTCGCCATTCATGTCGTCGTAGTCGGGTTCGCCGATGAAATCGTGGCGGCCAATGGTGAATGGCCCTTTGCCCACGCCCTTGACCAATTGATAGGGCAGCGGGGCGGAAAAGCGCGTGTCGCTCTTCTGGTAGAACGAGAGCAGGGTCAGCGAGGTGTCTTCATCGGGGCGCCAGGTCAGGGCCGGGGCGATGTAGAGCTTGTCGTCGTTGATGTAGTCCTGCTGGGTGTCGCTGTCACGCTTGAGCATGGTCAGGCGGTAGCTGAGGACATCGCTGTCACCGAGCGGGCCGCTGAAATCGGCGGTCAGTTGCTTGCGATCGTGGTTGCCGTATTGCAGCCCCAATTCATGGAGCGGGGTTTCGGTCGGTCGTTTGCTGACACCGTTGACGAAGCCGCCAGGCGACAGCTGGCCGTAGAGCACCGAAGCCGCGCCACGGACGACTTCCACGCGTTCCAGGCCATAGGGCTCCTGGACGCCGTCATAAGAGTTGTATTGCAGGCGCATGCCGTCGCGCAGCGAGCCGCCCGTGGCGGACTCGACGTCGAAGCCGCGCATGCGGAACCGGTCGGAGGTACGGTTGAAGCTGCTTGGCTGGCTGGTGAAGCCCGGGGTATAGCTCAGGGCGTCCGCCAAGGTGTCCGATTTGCGATCGCGCATTTCATCGGCCGTGACCACTGACACCGACTGCGGCGTTTCGGTAATGGCCGCGTTGGACTTGGTGGCGCTGCCGTTGCGCAGGGCGACCTTGCCGGCCAGCGGCGCCGTGGGGTTTTCCACCGCGGCGGCATTGATGTTGATTTCGCCCAGCTGAAGAGGGGCGTTGGCGGTGGCCTCTTCCTGTGCGGCGATCGCCTGGGCTGAAAAGATGCTCCCCAAGGCCAGGGCCAGAGTGCTCAGGTGAAAAGCTGGGTGACGCGAGACGTAATGTTTATCGGTGCCAACTGTTGTTTTTCTTTCGAGCATCGAGGAAGTCCTTGGGGTTGTTTTTCATCTTCGCGAGCCTGCTGTCCCGGTCCAGCGGCGTCAGGCAGGCAAGCGAGGTTAGTGTCTACTGGCCATAATCTGGCTGTGAATGATAAGGGTTTGCATTAATATTGTCAGTCTTGTAGGGAAATTATTTTAGTTTCGACATATTCTGTGCCCCACTTTTTGGCCCTCGATGGGTTTCGCGGTGCTGTCACCGGGAAACGATTGCGAGGGTTCGGTACGATGGACGATTCGATCAGGCCCTCTAGGGCGGTGGAGGGACGGTCATGCTGAAAGCCAGCAACGTGCGGCTGAGCTATGGCGAGCAACAGATTCTCAACGGTGTCAGCCTGGATATTCCCGAAGGCTGCTTCACGGCGTTGATCGGGGCGAACGGCTGCGGCAAGACCACGCTGCTTAATGTGTTGGCGCACATGCTGCGGCCCAGCGCGGGCGAGGTGCAGCTGTCCGGCAAGGCCCTGGGCCAGTATTCGCGCCGGGCGCTGGCGCAACGCATGGCGTTGTTACCCCAGCGCACCACCTCGCCGGCCGGCATGAGCGTCCGGGAATTGGTGATGCAGGGGCGTTTTCCCTGGCAGAGCTGGTGGCGCCAGTGGTCCGAGCAGGATCAGCAGGCCATTGACCGTGCCATCGACCTGGCGGGCATCGCGCCTTTGCTCGATCGTTCGCTGGCCACGCTGTCGGGCGGCCAATTGCAGCGATGCTGGATTGCCATGACCTTGGCCCAGGACACCCCAGTGATCCTGTTGGACGAGCCCACGACGTTTCTCGATATCGCCCATCAGATCACCTTGCTCGAACTGCTGGTGGACCTGCGCGAGCAAGGCAAGACCGTCGTTGCGGTGCTCCATGACCTGAACCAGGCCGCGCGTTATGCCGATCACCTGGTGATGATGCGCGAAGGCCGTTTGCTGGCCCAGGGCACGCCCGCCGACGTCTTCACCCGCGAGAATCTCAAGGCAGTCTTCGACCTGGACGCGCACATCATCACCGACCCTTATTCGGGCGATCCGCTGTGTGTGCCGCAAACCACCCGTAGCCAGCCCTCGGCTGTGCGGGAGGCGATGTGAGTCACGGTTTGCGATTGCCGGTGTGGCTGGGCCTGCTGGTCGCCATCGGCTTGGCCGCGCTGCTGCACCTCGCGGTTGGCGCCAAGAGCATCCCTTGGAGCGAAGCGTGGCAGGCGCTGGTGGCTTATGCGCCGGACAACGCCGACCAGAGCGTCATTCGCGGCAGCCGCTTGCCGCGCCTGTTGGTGGCCATGCTGGTGGGTGCCAGCCTTGGCCTGGCCGGGGTGATCATGCAGGCCGTGGGCGACAACCCATTGGCCGATCCGGGCATCCTCGGCATCAACAGCGGCGCGGCATTGTTCGTGGTGTTCGGCTTGTTGGTGTTGCCGGGGCACGACCTGTCGATGATCCCGCTGTTCGCGTTCAGTGGCGCGCTGGTGGCAGCCGTCGGCGTCCTGCTGCTGGCGGGCCGCGGGCATAACCCGATCCGGCTGACCTTGTCCGGGGCGATGATTGCGGCATTGTTCAGCGCCATCACTTCGATCCTGCTGTTGCTCGACCAGCAGGGGCTCGACAGCCTGCGCCGTTGGCTCACCGGGTCGATTGGCGTGACCGGCGGCTCGATGCAGGCGTGGGTCTGGCCGTATGTGGTGTTGGGCATGCTTCTGTGCCTGGTCAATGTCCGGGCATTGAATGCCCATCGACTGGGTCCACAGGCTGCCGCCGGCATGGGCGTCAACCTGTTGAAAATGCGCCTGTTCGGCCTGGCCTCCGTGGTCCTGCTGTCGGGGTGCGCGGTCGCTCTGGCGGGGCCGATCGGCTTTGTCGGGCTGGTGGTGCCTCACGCTGCGCGCCTGTTGTTCGGCGACGATTATCGACGGCTGTTGCTGGCCGCGCCCTTGCTCGGCGCGCTGCTGCTGATCCTGGCGGACATCGCCGCACGAACGGTGGTGCGTCCCTTCGAGCTCAACACCGGGATTGTCACGGCACTGATTGGCGGGCCGATTTTCGTTGCGCTGGTGTTGAGGAAAGTCAAATGACGCGCCTGGGACTGACCTTGCCCAGGACGCTGCCCTTGTTGCCTTGGGTGGCCCGGCCGATCGATGTGATCTGGGTGCTGGTGTTGATGTTTACATTGGTGGCCGTGTCGTTGTACGCCTTGACCGTCGGTAGCTATTCGTTGGGTGTCGCCCAGGCCTGGCAAGCCTTGTGGTCCCCTGGGCGGGTCGACTCGGCGATGCGCAACCTGCTTTGGGAGTTGCGTTTGCCGCGTGTCGCGCTGGCGATCCTCGCCGGCATGGCCATGTCGCTGGCCGGCCTGTTGATGCAGTCGTTGACGCGCAATCCGCTGGCGGCGCCGGGCCTCGTGGGCGTGGAATCGGGCGCCAGTGTCACGATGCTGCTGATCATCGTGCTCTGGCCCACGCTGCTGCCGCTGGAACTCTATCCGTTGGCGGCACTGGCGGGCGGGTTGGCCGTGGCATTGTTCGTCGCATTGCTGTCGTGGCGCCAGGGCATTTCACCGCTGCGGTTGATTCTTGTCGGCGTCGGGCTGACTGCCATGCTCAGTGCGGTGGCCGACCTGTTGATCACCTACGGCAACATCGATCAGGTGGAATCGGCGCTGATGTGGCTGGGCGGCAGCTTGCACCGGGCCGGTTGGCCTCAGGTCCGCAGCCTCGGTATCTGGCTGCTGCTGGCGGGGGCTCCGTTGCTGTTTTTCCACCGTCAGTTGAACCTGTTGCAATTGGGCGAAAAAGTCGCGCTCAGCCGTGGCCTGAACGTCACCGGCGTGATGATTTTCCTGTTGCTGTGCAGCGTCATGCTGACGGCGGCCGCCGTGGCGAATGTCGGCACCATGACCTTCGTCGGGCTGGTGGCTCCGCACCTGGCGCGCCAACTGGCGGGTGATCGTCACGGTGCGCTGATGCCGTTGTCGGCGTTGGTGGGGGCGTTGCTGGTATTGGCGGGCGATACGCTGGGGCGGGGGCTTTTCCCGCCGTTGCAGTTGCCGGCGGGGCTGGTGGTCGCCATCATCGGCGCGCCTTATCTGATCCTATTGTTGGCGCGTCAACGCAGTCGCTGAAGACACAGCGATGCATATCTTGAAAACATTGGAGAAAAACGCGTGCGGGAAAGAGTGAAGGGAATGTTCCAGGGATTGCTCGGCATGCTGTGCGTGCCGTTGGCATTGATGTCGATGCACGCCGGCGCGGCTGAAACCAAGGTGTTCGAGAACAGTTTCGGGCGGGTCGAAGTACCTGTTTCACCTCACTGCATCGTCTCCCTGCACGATTTCAGCTTGACCGATCAGTTGCTGGAGCTGGGTATCAAGCCCTGCGGCTCGACCGGCCGCAAGAAGCTGTTCTCGGACGTGGTGTTCCGGGGTGCGCAGGAGCGCTTCGACGTGACGGGCATCCAGTACATCGGCTCGCACCAGGCCCCCGACCTGGAAGCCATCGCTGCGTTGAAGCCGGACCTGATCATCGGCCTGTCGTACCACGCGGACCTCAAGGAAAAGCTCAGCAAAATCGCACCGGTCGTGCTGTTGCCCTCGCGGGAAAGCGACATCAAGACCTACGCCAGGCAGCTCGCCGAACTGGTCGGCAAGCAGCAGCGCTACGAAGAAATGCTCCACGAATACGAATGGGTCGTCAGCGAGTTCAAGAAGCGCGTCAAGGACCCTTCGCGCATCACGGTCACGACGCTCGAAGTCTATACCGATGGTTTCCAGCTGATCGGTCGTGGCGGTATGGATGACGTTATCAAGGACTTCGGCCTGGGCCGTGTCGCCGCGTATCGCGAGGCGCGCCAGAACGTGCCTTACAGCCTGGAGCGAATCGGCGACTTCGACAGTGATTTCATTATCGATACCTATGAGGAACTGCTCGATTCGGAAGCCAGCACGGCTGCGTTTCGCCAGTCGCCTCAATGGCAGAATCTGTTTGCGGTGAAGAACCGCCAGTTTCTCTACCTGAACCGCAGCCGCTATGCCGATACGATGCAGGGCTTGCTGGGTTCCGCCTACCTGCTGATGTCCCATATTGCCGAGCGAGAACGCGTGCTTCAGGCGAAGTGACTTTGTATCGATTGTCATACAAAAGTCATTAATGACAATGATTCTCTATTGCGGTTGTTACTCGTTTGTATTAGTTTGTGCTCTCGAAAAAAACACGCTCATCGGAATGGCGAGGGATCACAGATGGAAACGGGTTTGGCGCGTGCACAGGTTCAATCCATGGAAGGCGTACCGGGTGACGAACTGACCTTGCCGTTCATTTTCCAGGCGCCAGGCGCGGGGGCTGTCTGGCAGGATAGCCGGGCGCAGATCCTGCACGCGGTTGAGGCCGAGTTGCCGCTTGCGGGCGGCATTCTGTTTCGTGGTTTTGCGTTCAAGGGCGAAGCGGATTTTGAAGAGTTCGCCCGCAGTTTCGGTCACGAACTGCTGACCTACGACTACGCCTCGACGCCGCGCACCAAACTCAACAACCGGGTCTACACCTCCACCGAATACCCCGCCCACCAGGTCATCCCGCTGCACAACGAGCAGTCCTACTCGCTCAACTGGCCAATGAAAATCTGGTTCCATTGCGTGCAGGCGTCTCCGGTGGGCGGCGAAACCCCTATCGCCGACAGCCGCAAGGTCTACCAGCAACTCGACCCCGTAATCCGCCAGCGCTTTGCCGAGAAGCGCCTGATGTACGTGCGCAACTATGGCAATGGCCTCGACTTGCCCTGGCAACAGGCGTTCAGTACTGAAGATCGCGCCCAAGTCGAGCATTTCTGCCGCGCCAACCAGATCCAGTTCCAATGGAAGGATGACGGTGAGCTGTCCACACGCCAAGTCTGCCAGGCCGTGGCCCAGCACCCGGTGACCGGGGAGTGGGTGTGGTTCAACCAGGCGCATCTGTTCCATATCTCCAATCTCGCCGCGCCCGTGCGCGAGACGCTGATTTCCATTGTCGGCGAGGAGGGCGTGCCGCGTAACGTGTTCTACGGCGATGGCTCGCCTATCGAGCTCGAAGCCCTGGAGCATGTCCGTGCGGTATTGCAGCGCTGCCAGGTGAGCTTCCCCTGGCAGGCGGGTGACGTGCTGATGCTCGACAACATGCTGGTGGCCCACGGCCGCTCGACATTCCAGGGCGCGCGCAAGGTCGTGGTCGCCATGGCCGAGCCTGCTTCCGCGGGTTGAGCCCGACGCTCTTGCATTAAGCCGCCGCATTGGGCGGCTTATTCCAAACAAGCAAAATGAAGGACATCAAATGCTCGATCGCCTGATGCATCGCTGCTGGCTGCGTGGAATTCGCCTGTCGGAAGCCGAAGGCCAACTGGTTGTCACGCCCGGATCAACCAAGGCGCTGGATGATGAATTGGCTCGCGAACTGACGGCGCGCAGCGCCGAGGTGCTGCAATGGCTGGCCTTGCACCCCGATTATTTTGCGGCGCGCCCGTTGACGGATAACGAGCAGGCGCTCTGGTTTCTCCAGCGCCTGGAGCCGGACAGCTGCGCCTATAACATCGCTTACGCCGGACGCATCAAGGCGCAGTTCGTCACCGAGGATTTGCCCCAGCGCCTGCAAGACGCCTGGGAAACGGTGCAGCGACGCTACCCGATGCTGTGCACCGCCTATGCCGAGCGCAATGGCGACCTGTTGCAGTGGAGCCATCGTGAGCACGTCCGGCCGCTGGAGCGCGTGGCGTTGCAGGCGGCCGATGCCCAGGCATTGCAGCAGAGCATCACCGAGTGGGCCGATAAACCGTTCAACCTGGAGGCCGGCGACGTCAGTCGGGTCGTCCTGTTGAGCAATGCCCAGGCCGGTCATGTCGAGCACACCGTGCTGCTGGTGATTCATCACATTGCCGCCGACCTGGCCACGTTCTACATCGTGCTCAACGAACTGTTCGCGTTGATCAATGAGCAAGCGCTGCCCGCTGTGAATCCGGACGCGTATCGCGACTATTGCAGCGACCTGCATGTGCGCAGCGAAGCCGCCGAACCGGTGGAGTTGGCGTGGTGGCAAGCACAATTGGCCGATGCCCCGGCACTGGAATTGCCGACCGATTTTCACTACGGCAGCAACCAGGCGTTCCAGGGCGGAGAGTTGTCGGTTCGTTTCGATCCGGCCACTGCGGCGCGGATTCGTGCCGTGGCCCGCCAATGGGGTGTGACGCCTTATATCTGCTGGTTCTCGTTATTCCAGCAGTTCCTCGGCGTGCTGTCCGGGCAGGATGATTTTGTCCTGGGCACGCCCAGCGGCTGGCGCTTGCGGCGCGAGCACGTCAACCTGCCGGGGTATCTGGTCAACCCGTTGCCGATCCGTTGCCGCTTGCAACGCGAGCTGTCCAGCGGTGATTGGGCCAGGCAGGTGGACGCCACCGTCAAGCAGGCCTTGCAGCACCGCCACTATCCGTTCTCGCGCCTGGTCAAACAGCTGGATCTGCCACGGCAGATGGGCAGGGCGCCGCTGTTCCAGCACATGTTCACCCTTAACAAGGAACGCATCGCGCCGTTCGAGCAGTATGTCGACCGCCTGCTGTCGGAGCAGCGCGGCGCGGCCCATGAGCTGAACATGGTGGTGATCGACGAGGAGGAGGGCTTCCTTTGCCGGTGGCGCTACAGCAAGGCGCTGTATCGCCGTGAAACGGTCGAGCGCTATTGCGATCAATTCGTTGCCCTGGTCCACGCGGTCATCGAACAGCCGGGCGTACCGTTTGCCCAGCTCGACTGGTTGGCACCGGCGCAGCAGTCGCTCCTCAGCGGCGAGGACATGTCGGTCCCGGTCAGCAACGCCTGGCAGGCATTTACCCAGCAGTGCGCCCACAAGCCGGCGTCGATTGCCCTGCAAGACGAGCAAGGTACGCTCAGCTATGCCGAACTCGGCCAGGCGGTGGCGGCCCGTGGCGAGCGCTTGCAGGCAAGCGCGAACCTGGAGGGCGCGCGCATCGCCCTGTGCCTGCCCCGCAGCCGCGAGCTGGTGATGCACATGCTCGCGGCCTGGCAGTGCGGCGCCACCTACCTGGCCCTCGATCCGCAATGGCCGCAGTCGCGTTTGCAGGACATCTGCCAGGACGCTGCGCCCAAGGTCTGGGTCGGCGAGGGCCTGCGACCGGAATGGCTGCCGGAAGCGGTGCGCTGGCTGTCGTTGCCCAGTGCCGGGTTGTCGAATGGATCGCCGTTGCGCGCATCCCTGGCTGCGGACCTTCCAGCCTACGTCGTCTACACCTCCGGCTCCACCGGCAGGCCGAAAGGCGTGGCGGTCAGCCAGGGCAATCTGATCCATTACGTGACGGGCTGCCTCGAACGCCTCGCCCTGCCAGCCGATGCCAGCCTGGCGAGCCTGGCCAGTTGCGCCACCGACTTGGGGCACACGGCCTTGTTCGGTGCATTGCTCAGCGGCCGTCGCCTGCGACTGTTGGCCGAGGAACTGGCGTTCGACGCCGAGGAGCTGGCGGCCGTGCTTGAGCGCGAGCCCGTGGACCTGCTGAAAATCGTGCCTTCACACCTCAACGCCTTGCTGGTCGCCAACGATCCGCAACGCTTGCTGCCGCGCCAATGCCTGGTAACCGGTGGCGAAGCCTTGGGCCATGAACTGGTCTCGCGCTTGCGGGCATTGAAGCCGGACCTGCGTATCGTCAACCACTACGGACCCAGTGAAACCACCGTCGGGGTGTTGACCCATGAGGTCGATATCGATGGCGCGGCACCGCTGGGTCGACCGCTGCCCAATGTCCAGGTCAGCGTGCGTTCGCCCGACGGCCGTCTGTTGCCGATCGGTGTCAGCGGCGAGCTCTGCGTGCAGGGCAAGACCGTTGCGCTGGGTTATCTCAGCGCCAGCGACGCCGACCGCACCCGCTTCGGAGCCCATGGCTATCGCACCGGCGACCGGGTGCGGCTCAATCATCTGGGGCAGGTAGAGTTTCTCGGCCGGCTCGATGAGCAGGTCAAGATTCGTGGCTACCGGGTAGAGCCGGCGGAAGTCGCGGCACGGCTGCGGGCGATGCCGCACGTCAGCGATGTACAGGTGCTGAACAGCCCGTCGCCGTTGACGGGCAACCGCCTGGTGGCGTTCCTGCTCGCACCTTCGAGTGCGTTGCCGGATATTCAAGCCGCCCTGCAAGCGCAACTGCCGGACTACATGCAGCCGGCCCAGTGGCATTGCCTCGATGGGTTTGCCTTGTTGCCCAACGGCAAGGTGGATCGCAAGGCATTGCTGCAGTTGGCCGAGCAAGCGCCGGCCACCGCGCAGCAAGTGTCTCCAAGCGAGGAGCCTCTGGACGCGGTCGAAAGCGCGTTGCTCGGCATCTGGCGCGGGCTGCTCGGCAATCCCGACCTGGGGCCCGATGACAACTTCTTTGCCTTGGGCGGCGACTCGATCCTCGGCCTGCAGATCATCGCGTTGGCGCGCCAGCAACATATCCTGATGACGCCCAAGCAACTGTTCGCCGAACAGACCGTACGCGCCTTGGCCCGAGTGGTGCAAACGCCACGGCGCAGCCTTGAACAGCGTCTGCTCGACATCGCTCGCGAGATCCTCAATAACCCCGAGCTGCGGGTCGATGACAACTTCTTCAGTATCGGTGGCGACTCGATCCTGAGTTTGCAGATCATCGCCCGGGCCAAGCAGCAGGGGCTGCAACTCAAGCCCAAGCAGATTTTCGAGTTCCCCACCGTGCGCGGTTGGGCCGAGCAGGTGGTTGATCTTGGCGCGGTGAAGGCGGGCGCTACGCCAGCCGTGCTTGAACCTGCCACCGCATTTGCCCTGACGCCGATCCAGCAATGGTTCTTCGCCCAGGAGCAAACCGAATCCGGGCACTGGAACCAATCCTTGCTGCTGGCGTTGAACGCGCCATTGGAAAAGCCGCGATTTATCCAGGCCGTGGGCGCGTTGCTGCAGCGTCACGCGAGCTTGCGCCTGGTCTTCGAAACCTCGCCGCAAGGCTGGCAGCAACGCTACCAGGCCTTTTCCCCGAGCCTGCTCGACGGGTTATTCCAGGTCGAGGACCAACCGCTGGACGACGCGCTGTTGCAGCGTTGGCAACAAGGCTTCGAGCTGGGCAAGGCGCCATTGATTCGCTGGGTGTATTTCTCCCAGAGCCAGGCATTGTTGTGCACGGCGCATCACTTGCTTGTCGATGCCGTGTCCTGGCAGGTGCTGCTGGAAGAACTGGAAAGCCTCTACCTGCAACCAAGCGTGGCGTTGCCTGGCGTTTCGGCGGGTTTTCATGTGTGGAGCGAGGCCTTGCAGCAACATCGCCTGGAGCCCGCCGTCCTGGCCCAGGTCGGCTATTGGCATGAGCAGTTGGCCGCCGAACATAACGTTCTTCAACAGCCCAATGCATACGGCGAAAGCCGGACACTGGACATGCAACTGTCGGTGGAGCAAACGCAGTTATTGCTGGGCGATTGCCACGCGGCCTACGGCACCCAGGTCCAGGATCTGCTGGTGGCCGCATTGGCCGGTGTCATCGGCCAATGGCAGGGCCGCGAGCGCGTCACCCTTGAGCTGGAAAGCCACGGCCGCAGCGGCTGGGAGCAAGGCCCCGAGCTGTCGCGCTCGATCGGTTGGCACACCAGCCGCTACCCGCTGGCGGTCGAAACTTCGTGGGACCTGGAGTCGTCGATCATCGCGGCCAAGGAAGCCCTGCGCCGCGTCCCCGAACAAGGCATCGGCTACGGCCTGTTGCGCCAGGATCCGGCCCACGGCCTGGGTGCCGCCTCGCTGCTGACCTTCAACTACCTGGGGCGGGTCGACCAATGGATCGGCGCATCGAGCCTCTGGCGTCTCGCGCGGCCGATGTGCCCCGGGATGCGCGCCGAGAGCACCCGCCGCACGCACTGGCTGGATGTGACGGCGCTGGTCAACGAAGGCCAGCTACATGTCGAGTGGCGTTACGCACCGCAGGTCCACGACCCGGTGTTGGTGAACGAACTGGCGCGACAGTTCCAGCAGCGGATCAGCGCCTTGCTAGAGCACTGCCAGGCCCCCTCGGTGGGCCGCGCCACGGCTTCGGATTTCGCCGACTCCGGCCTGTCCGACGATGAATTCCTGGGGCTGCTCGAACAACTCGAGCAATGAGCCCTCGCGTCCCAAACATTACAGGTTCGGATACCGTCAGCATGAACGACAAGGTCAAGGCTCTTTCGCGCAACATCGAAGCGATCTACCCGCTGGCTCCCATGCAGCAAGGATTGCTGTTCCACAGCTTGATGCACCCTGGCAAGGGCATGTATCTGCTGCAATATCGCCATGTCATGGTCATGCCGGACCTCGACCTCGCGGCCTTCCGCCAGGCCTGGGCGCAGGTGGTGGAGCGCCATGAACTGCTGCGCACATCATTCGTCTGGAAGCAGCAGAAGCGCCCGATGCAGGTGGTGCACAAGCAGGTCGAACTGCCGATCACCTACGAGGATTGGTCGCTCCTGAGCGAAGGCGAGCAGCAGGACCGCCTCGAGCAATTGCTCGGCGAAGAACGCGCCGAAGGGCTGGATTTCACCAAGGCGCCACTGATGCGCGTCCGGTTGTACAAGCTGGCGCCCGACACCTACCAGTTCGTGCGCAGCTACCACCACATCCTCATGGATGCGTGGTGCTTCTCGATCATCATGATGGACTTCCTCAACGGCTACCGCGCCGCCCGGGAAGGTCGTCGATTGAACCTGCCGACACCGCGCCCGTATCGCGACTTCATTCGCTGGCTGGAAACCCAGAAACCGGAAGATCACCAAGCTTTCTGGCAACAGCGCTTGGCGGGCTTCGACACGCCCAACGAGTTTGGCTTCGGTCACATCGGCCGGGTCCAAGGCGCTGCCGAACCGGTCGAGGACTGTGTCGAATTCCTGGAGCCCGGGCAGACCCAGGCATTGCAGAACGTCGCGGCCCGGCATGGCCTGACCCTCAACACCCTGGTGCAAGGCGCCTGGGCTTTGTTGCTGGCGCGCTACAGCGGCGATCGCGACTTGGTGTTCGGTATCACCGTCGCCGGCCGCCCGGTGCACCTGCAAGGCATGGAAAGCATCGTCGGCCTGTTCATCAACAGCTTGCCGCTGCGCTGGAGTTGTGGCCCGGAGGATGGGCTTGGTCCGTGGCTGAAAGCCCTGCAGACCGAGAACCTGAGCCTGCGCGAGCACGAGAGTGTTTCCCTGGCGGACATCCAGCGCTGGAGCGACGTGCAGCGCCAGGACCTGTTCCAGAGCCTGTTCGTGTTCGAGAACGCGCCCATTGCCGCCGACCTGCGCCAGGGGCAGTTGGACTACCTGATCAGTGACATGGCCAACCGCACCCACACCAACTACCCGATCACGGTGGTGATCGTGCCGGGCGAGCGCCTGCACCTGCAGTTGACCTACCAAACCGACTGGTTCCTGCGCAAAGAAGTCCAGCAGATGCTGCGGCATTTCCGCACCTTGTTGTTGAACATGGGCGAAGCCCTCGACGTAAACGCCGGCACGCCGTTGCATCAATTGGCGATGCTGGATGAAAGTGAAATCACCCACCAGCACAAGGTTTGGGCCGGTGGAGGGCTGGAACCCGACGAGCAACTGCTGCAGCCGTTGTATGTCGAGCGTTTCCAGCAACAGGTTCGCCAGACCCCAGAGCGCGTCGCCATGGTCCATGGTGAGCAAAGCCTGACGTTCGATCAGTTGAACCGCGCCGCCAACCGATTGGCCCGGCACTTGCGCGCCCAAGGTGTGGGCAGTGACGACTTGATCGCGGTGTTCGACGAGCGGGGCCTGGACCTGGTGGTGATGATTGTCGCCACGCTCAAGGCCGGTGCCGGTTGGCTGCCGCTCGATCCGCGCAACCCGGCCCAGCGCCTGGCCCAGGTGCTGCGCCAGAGCCGCACGCCGTTGCTGATTCATAGCGCAGGGCAGGGCGAACTGGCGATGCAGGCCCTCGACCTGCTCGACCAGCGGCCCAAGGCCGTGCGCTACGACCCCTCGGTACTGGGCAGCTACAGCGACGATGACCTGAACATCGCCGTGCACGACACATCGTTGGCCTATTGCATCTTCACCTCCGGCTCCACCGGCACGCCGAAGGGCGCGATGGTGGCGCAGGCGGGCATGCTCAATAACATCCTCGGCAAACTGCCGGGGCTGGGGCTCGATGCGAACGACGTGATCGCCCAGACCGCGCCGCAGTGCTTCGACATTTCAGTCTGGCAAACCCTCGCCGGCCTGGTGCTCGGGGCTCGCACGGTGATCCTTGGCGATTGCGTGGTGCAGGACCCCGAAGCACTGGCCTCGGCCATCGGACGCCACGGCATCAGCATCCTCGAAGCGGTGCCGTCCTTGATGCAAAGCCTGCTGGACGCAGGACTGGAAACCTCGCCCCTGCGCTGGGTTCTTGCCACGGGCGAGGCCTTGCCGCCAGCCTTGGCGCGTCGTTGGTTCGAGCGCTACCCGGCGATCCCGCTGATGAACGCCTACGGGCCGGCGGAATGCTCCGATGACGTAGCGTTTCATCCGCTGCTCGAGCGCTTGCCGGAACAACGCATCAACGTGCCGATCGGCCGTGCCACGCTGAACAATCGCTTGTACCTGCTCAATGCTGATTTGCAGCCGATACCGGTGGGCGCGGTCGGGGAGATCTTCGTCGCCGGCGTCGGCGTCGGGCGCGGCTACATGGCCGACCCGGCGCGTACGGCGGCAGTCTTCCTGCCGGATCCGATCGCCAACGACGGTTCTCGCCTGTACCGCACCGGCGACCTGGCGCGCTTCCTGCCCAACGGCGATCTGGAGTACGTCGGACGCACCGACCACCAAGTCAAGATTCGCGGCCATCGCATCGAGCTGGACGAGATCGAGGCTTGCCTGACCCGTTACCCCGGCGTGCGCGAAGCCGTGGTCGTGGCCCGTGACGACCAGCAGCGCGCCAAGGTGCTGGTGGCTTACGTCGTGGCCGATGGCGCCTGCAGCATCGAGGCGTTGCGCGAGCATGTACTGGGCAATCTCCCGGCCTACATGATCCCGAGCGCATTCGTGTTCCTGGAGCGTTTCCCGCTCAACGGCAACGGCAAGATCGACCGCAAGTCGTTGCCCGCGCCGGATTTTGCCGCGCAAAGCCAGGCCCGCTATGTGGCGCCGAGCAGCGAGCTGCAAGGCCAGTTGGTCGAAGCCTGGCAAAGCGTGCTCGGCCTGGGCCAGGTGGGTGTCGAGGACAACTTCTTCGAGCTGGGCGGCCATTCGCTGCTGGCGACCCAGTTGATCGGCCTGATCGGCAAGCTCAGCGGCAAGGATTTGCCGTTGCGCGTGGTCTTCGAGCGTCCCACCATCACCGCCATGGCCGATTGGCTGGAGAACCAGGCCGGCGCGGTAAAGCCGTCGCCGACGTTGCTGCCGCGCCCGGAAACGCTGCCGCTCTCGTTTGCCCAGCAACGGTTGTGGTTCCTGCAACAACTCGACCCCGACAGCCCGGCGTACAACCTGGCCGGCGCCGTGCGCCTGACCGGCGAGCTGCACGTCGCTGACCTGCACGCGGCCTTGCAAGCGGTCCTCGACCAGCACGAGGTGCTGCGCACCGGGTTCATCGGCGCGGCTCAAGGGCCGAGCCAGGTTGTCCTTGCGCACAGCGAACTTGAGTTGCCGGTCATCGATGTGGCGAGCGAAGACGCGCTGCACGAACGACTGCGCCGCGACGCCATGACGCCGTTCGCCCTCGACGCGGCGCCGCTGCTGCGCGCCAGGCTGTATCGCCTGGCGCCGGAGGCGTTCGTCTTGTCGTTGAATTGCCACCACATCGTTGCCGATGGCTGGTCCCTGCAACTGATCATCGACGGCCTCTGCGAGCAGTACCGCAATCGTCGCCAGGGCGTGGCGACCCCACGGCCCGTCCCGGCAATGCAATACGCCGACTACGCCGTGTGGCAGCGCCAATGGATGGGCAGCAAGGCGTGTGAGCAAGAGCTGGCCTACTGGCGCGAGCAACTGGCCGGCGAGCTGCCGGTGCTCGACCTGGCGGCCGATTTTCCTCGTCCCGCCCAGGCCAGCCAGGCTGGTGGACGCGTCGAGTGTCGCTTATCCGAGGACCTGGCGGCACGGCTCAGGGCCTTCAGCGCGCGTCATGGTTGGAGCAACTTCATCCCGATGCTGACGGCATTCCAACTGATGTTGCGCAGTCGCAGCGGCGAAGACGACATCCTCGTCGGTGTACCGGCGGCCAACCGGCACCATGCGGTGTTGCAGCCGCTGGTGGGGTGTTTCGTCAACACCTTGGTGTATCGCAAGAAGCTTTCCGGCGAACGCAGCCCGCTGCAACTGATGAACGAATTGCAGGCCTTGTCCGTGTCGGTCCAGTCCCACCAGGATTTGCCGTTCGACTACTTGATCGAACAACTGGGCGTGGTCCGGCAGGTGAGCTACAACCCGCTGTTCCAAGTGATGTTCAACTACTTCCCGGGCAACGCCCTGGAGCGTTTCGAACTCACCGACGTCATCGCCGAACCGCTGGACAACCGCCCCGACAGCGCCTTGTGCGACCTGCACCTGGACGTGCGCGACAGCGAGCATGGCATCAGCCTCAGCTTGCAATACAGCAGCGATCTGTTCCGCGAGCAGACCGTGCAAGGCATGGCCGAGCAATACCTGGCCTTGCTCGATGCGCTGATCGAGCAAGCTGCCGAGCCGCTGGGTGAACTGGCATGGCAGCCCGCCGAACGGGCGCTGGCGCGGATCGATGGCCGCGCGGTGGCCGGTCAACGGGACATCCTCGAAGCGTTCGCGCTTCAGGTTGCCCACCAGCCGGAGGCGATTGCCGTCGTGGCCGGCAATCAACAACTGACTTACGCCGAGCTGGACCAGGCCGCCGAGGCGCTCGCGGCGACGTTGCAAGCCCATGGCGTCGGTGTCGAAGACCGCGTGGCGTTGAGCCTGCCCCGCGACGCACGCCTGCCCATGGCCATGCTGGCGGTGCTCAAGGCCGGTGCGGCGTATGTGCCGCTGGCCGAGGACACGCCGCCGGAGCGTGGCCGCTACATTCTCGAAGCGGCGCAGCCCACGTTATGCCTGGGCACCACCGAGAGCCTCGGCGTGTTGGCGCAGTGGAACACCGGGCTGCCGTTGCTGGACATCGACGCCAGCGGCTCGGCCGTCCCGTGCAAGCCTGTGGCCTGCATCGCCGGTCAACTCGCCTACGTGCTGTACACCTCGGGTTCCACCGGCCAGCCCAAAGGCGTGGCGATCAGCCGTGGCAACCTGATGAACCTGATGCTGGCCGTCGATCAGGTCTTGCTGATGACGCCCCGCGACCGGGTCCTGGCCCTGACCACCGCGACGTTCGACATTGCCATCGTCGAGTTGCTCCTGCCCTTGGCCCATGGCGCCAGCATCCTCCTGGCCGATCGGGAGCAGGCGCGGGATCCGCAAGCGATCGATCAATTGTTGCTGACCGGACAACCCACCGTCATGCAGGCCACGCCGGCCACTTGGCGGATGTTGGTGGCGCACACCTCGCGCAGTTGGCAGGGCGTGCGAGCCGTCTCCGGTGGCGAAGCCCTGCCGTGCGCGCTGGCCGAAGCCATCGAGGGCAGGGGCGCCAAGGTCATCAACGGCTACGGACCGACGGAAGCGACCGTCTACAGCACCTTCGAAGTGCGCAGCGGCAACGAAAGCGCCATCGAGGTACCGATCGGGCAACCGGTGGCCAATACCGCTGCGTACGTGCTCGACGCCGACCTGCAACCGGTCGCCGCCGGCGTGCCCGGCGAGCTGTACCTGGCCGGGGCCAACCTGGGTCGCGGCTATTTCGCTGCCGCGCGCCTGACCGCCGCGGCGTTCCTGCCGGATCCTTTCGTGGCCGGCGCGCGCATGTACCGTACCGGTGACCGGGTGCGCCGCAATAGCGATGGCAGCCTGGATTACCTCGGACGCCTGGATTTCCAGGTCAAGCTGCGGGGTTTCCGTATCGAACTGGGCGAAATCGAAGCGCTGTTGTCCCGGGTCCCCGGGGTTCGCGAGGCGGCCGTGGTGCTGCTGGGCAGTGGGGATTCGGCGCGGTTGGTGGGTTACTACGCTGGCGATGCGCTGGACGAAACGACGCTGCGCGCCTGCCTCGGCGCACAGTTGCCGGACTACATGCTGCCCAGCCAATTCGTTCGCCTCGACACCCTGCCGTTGAGCCCCAGCGGCAAGGTCGACCGCAAGGCCCTGCCAGCACCGCAGCAGCGTGACGGCCAGCAGGGAGGATTGTCGAGCGAGTGGGAGCAGACCCTGGCTGGCCTCTGGCAAGAGCTGCTGGGATGCACCGACGTTGGCGCGGACGATAACTTCTTTGCCCTGGGCGGGCACTCGCTGTTGGCGGCGCGGCTGGTGGCACGAATCGCCGAACAGCATGGTCGGCGCCTGCCGTTGCGCAGCGTGTTCGAACAACCGGTGCTGCGCGACCTCGCCGCGACATTGGCCGAGGCCAGCACCGAGGCCGACGGCATCCTGCGTCCGTTCGAAGAACCCCTCGCGCCGTTGCATTTCACTCAGCAACGCTTGTGGTTCCTCGACCGTTTGCAGGGCGATACCCAGGCCTATCACCTGTCCCTGGCCTTGCGCCTGGACGGCTTCCTGCAACCGGCATTGCTGGAACAGGCGCTGGTGCACCTGGTGGTTCGCCAACACAGCCTGCGGACGGTGTTCAGCGACACCGCCGAGGGCGCACGCCAGCATGTCGAAGACCTCGGCGCGATGCCGCTGAGCTTCGAACCGCTGGAAAACGACGAATATTCCAGCGGCTTCGCCCAGAAGCTCAGCCAGGAGGCGCAGCGTCCGTTCGACCTCACCGCGCCGCCGCTGTGGCGGGTGCGGGTGTACCAAGGCCCGGGCCGAAGCGTGCTGCAAGTGACCTTGCACCACATCATTGCCGATGCGCGCTCATTGGAAATCCTCTTCGCCGAACTGCAACACATCTACCAAGCCTTGCTGGAAGGACGCGACGCTTGCCTGCCAGCCTTGCCGCTGCAGTTTTCCGACGTCGCGGCCAGTTGGCAAAGCCCGGCGGGGCAGGCGCGGATCGAGTCGCAGCTTGATTACTGGCGACGCACCCTGGCGGGCGAACCGCCGGTGCTGAACCTGCCGACCGACATGCCACGGCCCGCGGAGCAGGGCTACAAGGGCCAGCGCCTGCGCTTCCACCTGCCGGCTACGCTGGTCAAGCGCCTGCGCGAGACGGCGCAGCGCCACGGCCTGACCGCTTTCGCACCGTTGCTGGCCGCCTGGAAAACCTTGTTGGCCAGACACTCGGGCCAACGGGACATCTGGATCGGCCTGCCGGTCGCCCATCGACATCAGGCCCACACCGACAACCTGATCGGCTATTTCGCCACCACCCAGGTCCTGCGCAGCCACCTCGATCCCCAGCAATCGGTCGAGCAGTTCTGGCAGCAATTGCAAGCCACGCACCTGGCGGCGCAACAGCATGCCGACGTGCCGTTCGAACGCTTGGTGGAAGCTCTGCAAGTGCGCCGCGATCTCAGCCACACGCCGCTGTTCCAGGCGTTGTTCAACCTGATCCAGCGCGACGCCAACGCAACGCTCGAGCAGCATTTCGCCGGCTTGCCGGCACAGCGGCTCAACGTTGAAAGCGACAGTGCCCTGGTGGACATCGGCCTGCACATCGAGCAGCAGGGCGAGGACTGGCAATGCGTGCTGGAATACAACACCGACCTGTTCCTGGCACACACCGCACAACGTTATGCCGATGAGTTCCGCTGCCTGCTCGAAGGCATGTTGCAACAACCGGATGCGCGTCTCTGGGACATCGACCTGGCCAACGCCGATCATGCCTTGGCCCAGCGCCCATGGAATCGACCTGCGCAATCCTTGGCGCCGGTGATGGACGTCATCGCCCGTTTTGAACAGCAGGTCGTCCTGTCGCCCGAGGCGCTGGCGGTGGATTGCCAGGACCAGCAACTGAGCTACGCGCAACTCAACGCCATCAGCAATCGCCTGGCCCATTGGCTGCGTGCGCAAGGTGTCGGCACCGATGACCTGGTTGCCGTTTGCCTGAGTCGTGGCCCATGGCTGCTGCCAACCTTGCTGGCGATACACAAGGCCGGTGCGGCGTACCTGCCGCTGGATCCGCAGCACCCGAGCGAGCGCCTGGGCTTCATCATCGGGCATGCGCGTCCGGCCCTGGTGCTCAGCGAAAGCCTGTGCGCCGAGGCCTTGGGCGACGTCGATCACATCCTGCTCGACCGGTTGCCGCTGGACACCCGCAGCGACGCCAACCTTGCGTTGCCGATCGATGAGCAGCAGCGCGCCTACGTGATCTACACCTCGGGCTCGACCGGCACACCGAAAGGCGTGCAGGTCAGCCGCGGCAACCTGAGCAACTTGCTGGCCGGCCTCGATCGCTTGCTGCCGCTCGGCGCCGAGGATGTCTGGCTCGCCAGCACCACGTACGCCTTCGATATGTGCAAGCCGGAGCTGTTCCTGCCGCTGGTCAACGGCGCGGCCATCCTGCTGGCGCGCCGCGAGCAGGTGGTCGATGGACATCAGTTGTTCGGGCTGCTGCGCCGGGCCACGGTGTTCCAGGCCACCCCCGCGGGTTGGCAGATACTGTTGGAAACCGGCCAGGTCGATTGGCCGCCGCTGCGTGGCCTGATCGGTGGCGAGGCGGTGCCCGGTGAGCTGGTGAACGAACTGCGTGGCCGTGGCGTGGCGCTGATCAATGCCTACGGCCCGACGGAAACCACCGTCTGGTCGACCACCCAGGCATTGCAGGACGTGCCGTCCGGCGTCGCCGACATCGGCATGCCTCTGCTCAATACCCTCTGCTACGTGCTCGACGACATGCTCCGCCCGGTGCCGCTGGGGGCGACGGGCGAGCTGTATATCGCCGGCTCCGGCGTCACCCGGGGTTATCAGCACGCGCCAGCCATCACGGCGGCGGCATATTTGCCGGACCCTTATGCCGGCGAACCGGGTAGCCGCATGTACCGCACCGGCGACTTGGTACGCCGCCGCAACGACGGGCGGCTGGCTTATGTCGGTCGCGGTGATTTCCAGGTCAAGGTGCGCGGTTTCCGCATCGAGCCCGGTGAAATCGAATCGCTGCTGCGCCGTTACCCCGGCGTGGAAGAAGCCGTGGTGATGATCGATGCCCGCAGCCAGAGTCTGTTTGCCTGGCTGCAGGCACCGAGCCCGGTTGATCAGGCGGCGCTGCGTCGGTATCTGGAAGGCGTGTTGCCGGGCTACATGATTCCGGCCGGCTTCATCGAACAGCCGCGCCTGGCCCTTAACGCCAACGGCAAGATCGATCGCAAGGCCTTGCCGGCACCGCAGCCGGTGGCGATCCAGGGTGTAGCGCCGCGCAGCGAGCTGGAGCAGCAATTGGCGGACATCTGGCAGGAGCTGCTGGCGTTGCCGCAGGTCGGGGTGTTCAACAGCTTCTTCGAGCTGGGCGGTCATTCGTTGTTGGCCATGCGCTTGATGACGCAAGTCGAGAGCCGTTTCGGCGTCAAGCTCGAACTTCGCAGCCTGTTCCAGAACCCGACGATCGCCGCGCTTGCCGAACAGATCGAAAAACCCCAGGGGCCGTCGACCGACGAAGCCCTGGACGAAATGCAGCGCCTGTTGGCCGAGATGGAAATGTAAGGATGAGTACGATGACGCAACAAGCTTTCCTGGATATTGCGCAGCGGCTGGCATCCTTGCCCGCGGACAAGAAGAAGGTCTTTCGCCAGCGCCTGGCCGAAAAGGGCATCGACAGCTGGCGCCTGCCGATTGTCCCCGCCATGCTCGACGACGGCGAGCCCAGGCCGTTGGCGCAGGCGCAAAGGCGTTTCCTGTCGGCTGAAGCGCTGAGCAGTCGCGCGCTCTACAACCTGTGCTCGGTGCTGCGCTTCGATGGACGCCTGGACGGCGCGCGTTTGCAGCAGGCAATGCAGCAGGTGGTCGATCGCCACCAGATCCTGCGCACACGCTACAGCCCTGATGCCAGCGGACAGTTGCAGCCCCATTGCGCGCCACAACAGGTGCAGCTGCCGGGCGTCGAGCGCTTGACCGTCGCCGCATCTGAACACGAGCAATGGTGCGCCGATGAATACGCCCGCCAACTCGCCGAACCCTTCGACCTGGCGCAGTCTATGCCTTGGCGCTGGCAAGCATTCAGCGACGCCCAGGAGCATTCCACCTGGCTGTTTTTCACCATTCACCACGTTGCCTATGACGCCTGGTCGGCCCAGCAACTCACCCTCGAATTGGCGGAGGCTTACCGGGCGCTCGCCTCGAACCAGGCTGTCGCGCTACCCGAGTTGAGCATCCAATACGCCGATTACGCCGCGTGGGAGCGTGAATGGCTGGACAGCGACAGTTGCCAACAGCACATCGATTTTTGGCGCGACCAACTGGCCGATGCACCGGCGCCAATGGCTTTGCCGCTGGACCGCCCGCGCCCCTTGGCCACACGACGCCGCCACAGTGGCGCGGTTCTGGCCCGGGAACTCCCGCCGCACCTCACAACGGCGATCGAGGCGGCTGTCCGTAATCACGGGGTGACGCTGTACATCTACGGCCTGACAGCGTTCAGCTGCCTGCTGTCGCGCTACAGCGGCGAGACGGACCTGTGCCTGGGCACCTCGGCGGCGCAACGTGACCGTCCGGAACTCGCACCGTTGATCGGCCCATTGCTCAATACCCTGGTGATTCGCCAGCGCCTGCAAGACAACCCGGACTTCGGCAGTGCATTGGTGCGCACTCGCGACACCGTTGCGGCGGCGTTCGACCGTCAGCAGTTGCCCTTCGAGAATATCCTCGAAAGTCTTGAGCGTCCGCGTTCGAGTCCGCTGTTCCAGGTCATGTTCGTCCAGGTCGATCTGCCCGAAAGCCGCACCCTGGCCTTGCCCGGCGTGGCGGTCGAAGTGCTCGACCCGCCGCAACGCCACGCGCGTTTCGACCTGACGTTGCGCATGGTCCGCACCGCCGATGCACAGCTGCGCTGCGAACTGGAATACAGCGACGAATTGTTCGACGCGGCCACGGTCGAGCAAATGCTCGACGATTTGCTGGCGATTTTCCACGAGGGTTCGGCTCATCCGCAGCGACGTCTGTCGGACCTGCAACTGGTGTCCACGCCGAGCGAACTGCGCGGTCCTGTCCTGGAAGCGACTGCGTTGCCCTTGGACCAGCAAGTGCTGCACTGGGCCACGCACACGCCGAACGCGATGGCGTTGCGCAGTGGGGAGCAGAGCATCGATTACGCCACGCTCGGCGCTGCCAGTCGCTCGATGGCCACACGGCTGGCCGGGCAGGGCGTTGGGCCGGGGCAGGTGGTCGCGCTGTGCATGCCGCGCTGTGCCGAACAACTGCTGGCGACCCTGGCGTGTTGGCAGCGCGGTGCGACTTGCCTGTTTCTCGATCCGGCGCAACCGGCCCGGCGACTCGCGCAACTGCTGCAAGACAGCGGCGCGAGCCTGTGGCTGACATTGGCGCAAGCGCCCGAGACCGGCGTGGACCTCCCGCGCCTGGTGCTGAGCGCCGCCGACTGGTCTGTCAATGCGAACATCGGCCAGAACCAAAGCCTCAGCCAGCTGCAATTGCCTGCGTACCTGATCTACACCTCGGGCTCGACCGGCCAGCCGAAAGGCGTGCAGGTCACTCATGCCAACCTCGCGCATTATGCCAATGCCGTCGGCCAACGCTTGCAAGCCAAACCGCGCAGTCGTTGGGCGACCTTGGCAACCGTCGCCGCCGACCTTGGCTTGACCTCGGTTTTCGCCGCGCTCAACGCAGGGGACACGCTGGTCTTGCCACCGGCACCGTTGGCCTTCGATCCGCCCGGCTGGGCGGATTTTCTCGACCAGCATCCGGTGGACTGCCTGAAGATCGCCCCTTCGCATCTGCGTGGCTTGCTGGCACTGGACGACGCCCGTCGTGTCTTGCCCAAGGACATGTTGATCCTCGGTGGCGAAGGTTTCGACCAGGCGCTGTTCGCCAAGGTGCGTGAACTGGCGCCGCAACTGCGCGTTTTCAACCACTATGGCCCGTCGGAAACCACGGTCGGTGTGGTCTGCGGAGAAATCTTCGACGCCGACGTGTTCGAAGCGGGGCAGTATCTGCCGTTGGGCCAGCCGCTGTCCGGCTGTGAATTGCGTATCGTCGATGGCCACGACCGGTCGGTGCCGCTCGGTGTCGCCGGTGAGCTGCTGATCGGTGGTCCCCAGGTTGCCCAAGGTTACCTCGGTCAGCCTGAATTGACGGCGCGTGCGTTCGGCTCCACTGCCCACGGCCAGCGTTTTTATCGCAGCGGTGACCGGGTTCGCCTGGATCGCAACGGGCGCCTGGTGTTCCTCGGGCGCCAGGACGATCAAGTGAAGATCCGCGGTTTCCGTGTCGAACCGGGCGAGATCAGTGCCTGGCTCAATGCCCAGCCTCAGGTTCGCGAAGGCGCCGTGGTGGCCTGTGAGATAAAAGGGCGGACGCAACTGGTGGCCTATCTCAGCCCTACGATGACCACCGAAACCTTGGCCACACTGCAAGCCGAAGCCAAGCGTCAACTGCCGGAACACATGGTGCCAGCCCATTGGTTGGCACTGGACACGCTGCCATTGACGGCCAACGGCAAGTTGGATCGGCGTGCATTGCCTGATCCGGCCACCGATGAACCGACCGCCGAAGCCGCCGAGCAACCGAGCGGCGCGACCGAACAGCGCCTGGCGCAACTGTGGTGCCAGGTCCTCGGGTGTGCGCAGGTCGGCCGCACGGACGATTTCTTCGCCCTCGGCGGGGACTCGATCCTCAGTCTGCAATTGATCGGCCTGGCGTCCCGGGAAGGCCTCAAGCTACAACCGCGGGATGTCTTGCAGCATCCGACCCTGGCAGCCATGGCCTTGTGCATCGACTGCCGCGCCGAGCCGGCATTGCTTGCCGTGCTGACGGCTTTTCGCGAGCTGCTCGGGCAACCTGGCCTGGGGCCGGACGCCGATTTCTTTGCCATGGGCGGCGACTCGATTCTCAGCTTGCAGTTGATCGCGCGCTTGCGTCAGGCCGACCTGCGCCTGATGCCGCGGCAATTGCTGGAAAACCCGACCCCTCGGCAACTGGCCAAGGTGCTCGCGCCGGTCGTCGCGCCGGTCGCCGAAGCCGTGGAGCCGAGCGAGAAGCAGGGACAACCGCAGCCGCTGTCCCATGCCCAGCAACGGGTGTGGTTCATGCAGCAGTTCGAGCCGGCTGAAACCGCCTACAACGTCACCCAGTTGCTGGCCTTGCGCGGCGAGCTGGATGTGCCTCGCCTGCAACGCGCCTGCCAGGCGCTGGTGGCCCGTCATGACGCGTTGCGCTGCCGTTTCTTCGAAGAACGAGGGCAAGTCTGGCAGCGCCTGGACGATATGGCCGCGCCGATCTTCAACGTCCATGACATCGGCGCCCTGAGTGACTCGGAACAGCAAGCGAGTATTGCCAGCGCGGCCAAGCGCGTGTTCGACCTCACACAGGGGCCGCTGCTGGCCATCGATGTGTTTTGCGTCGTGCCCGGCGACTATCGCCTGCTGTTCAACGTGCACCACATCGCCGTGGACGGTTGGTCCATGGGCTTGCTGGTCCAGGACCTGGCAGCGCTTTATCAAGAGAGGAGCCTGCCGGCGGCAAGCGCTTTGCTGCCGCTGATCAAGACGCAGCGGCAACGCTTGGAGGGCACGCATGGCAAGGACTTGTTGGCCTATTGGCAACGGCGCCTGGAAGGCCTGGGCAACGAGCCGTTGGAATTGCCTGAGCAACCCACCCGTCCCGCGATGCAGGCGTACGCTGGCGCGCGAGACGAATATGTCCTGCCCGGCTCGCTGAGCATTGCGGTCGAAGCCCGGGCGAGGGCGCTTGGCGTCACGCCGTTCGTGCTGTATTTCGCGGCTTATCAGTTGCTGCTCTGGCGCCACGGCGGGCGCAATGATTTCGCCGTGGGCTTGCCGGTGGCGGGGCGTGAATCCGTCGAGAGCCAGGCGTTGGTCGGGCTGTTCGTCAACACCCTGGCCCACCGTGTGCAGATCGATGGCCGCCAGAGCCTGCAAGCGTTCGTCCAAGCCCTGAACAGCAAGCTGAGCGAGGACCTGGCCCATCAATCGCTGCCGTTCGAGCAGTTGTTGGACGTGCTGGATGTCGAGCGCAGCCTGGATCGCACACCGCTGTTCCAGACGATGTTCAACTATCAGGTCGATCATCAGGATTCCCGCAGCCTGGACCTGCCCGGCATCAGTGCCCAGGCGTTGGCGCTGCCGGGTGGCGTGGTGAGCGCGAAGTTCGACCTGACGTTCAACCTGTTCACCCAAGGGCGCGGTGCCGAGGCGAGCACCGGTTTGATCGTCGAATACGCGACGGCATTGTTGCGACCCGACATCACTCGGCGTCTGGTGGAGGATTACCAGGCGTTGCTCGCCAGCCTGGCGAGCCTGGATCTTGATGCGCGCTTGCTGGAGATCCCGCTGTGCTCGGTTGCGGCCTTGGCGACTGAAGGGCAGTCGTTGCCATTGCATGGCGAAGCGGATTGGGTGACGCGCTTCGAAGTGCAAGCCGCCGTGCATCCCGAGCGCATCGCCGTGTACTGCGCCGACCGTCAACTGAGCTACGCCGCGCTGGAGGCCCAAGCCAACCGCTTGGCCCATTGGTTGCTGGCCCAGAGCGTCGGGCGCGAATCGTTGGTTGCCTTCTGCCTGCCTCGGGATGAACGCTTGCTGGTGTGTATGTTGGGCATCCAGAAGGCCGGTGCCGCCTATTTGCCGCTTGATCGAGCCCATCCCCCGGCCCGCCAGGCGCAGGTGCTCAACCGGGCGCAGCCGCATTTGCTGCTTTGCGATTCGGCGACGGCCGATTGGCCTGCCGAGCTGCGCGTTTGCGCGTGGACGGACCTGCCGTTGGCGCAATTCGCCGCGCAGGCGCCGGGACTGCCGACGCACCTCGGGCAATTGGCCTACACCCTCTACACCTCGGGATCCACCGGACAGCCCAAGGGCGTGCAGATCAGTCGTGGCAACTTCGCCAACTTCCTGTTGGCCATGGAGCAGGCCTTGCCGTTGGACAATGTGCAGCGTTACCTGGCCTTGACCACCGTCACCTTCGATATTTGCGGCCTGGAGCTATGCCTGCCGCTGGTGCGTGGTGGCGCCGTGGTACTGGCGGACGAGGAACAGCGCCAGGATCCGCAGTTGCTGGCACGCTTGATCAAGGAACAATCGGTCGATCTGATCCAGGCCACGCCCGCCACCTGGGCGATGTTGTTGCAAGGTGATCGCCAGGTGCTGGAAGGGCGATTGGCCCTGGCCGGCGGCGAGGCGGTGTCGGCGGAACTGGCCAGCGAACTGAAGCAGCATGTCGCTCGATTGATCAACGTCTACGGCCCGACCGAGACCACGGTATGGTCGACCCAGACGCCCATCGACGCGCTGCGATTGCCAGTGGCGCCGATAGGCCGGCCGCTCCTCAACACCCGCTGCCATGTCCTCGATGAACACCTGTGCGAAGTGCCTCCAGGCTGCGTCGGTGAACTCTATATCGCCGGGGACGGCCTGGCCCGGGGTTACGCCGGGCAGCCGGGGCTGACCGCCGAGCGTTTCATTGCCGACCCGTTCGGTCACGGCGGTCGCTTGTACCGCACTGGCGATCTGGCGCGCTGGCAGCCCGACGGCCAGCTGTACTACCTGGGACGCACCGACGATCAGATCAAGTTGCGTGGCTATCGCATCGAGCTCGGTGAAATCGAGGCCGTCCTGCTCAGCCATCCGCGATTGCTGCAAGCCGTCGTGGCGGTGCAAGGGGAGCATCTGGTCGCTTTCTGGGTCGCGGATCCGGACGCTGCACCAGATGAAGCGGCTGTCCGCGACTACTTGCAGGCGCGCTTGCCGGTCTACATGGTGCCGACGCACCTGCAAGCACTGGACCGACTGCCGCTCAACAGCAATGGCAAGGTCGATCGCAAACAACTGCCGCGCTTGCAATCGGTTGTCGGCAGCGTGCCAGCGACCGGGCGAGCGCTGTCGGCCAGCGAGGACGTGCTGGCGCAGATCTGGGCCTCGGTGCTGAACGTGCAAGACGTCCCGGCCGATGGACATTTCTTCCAATTGGGCGGGCATTCGCTGATGGCCGCCCAGGTGCGCGGCCGCCTGCGTGAGCAGGGCTTCGAGGTGCCCTTGCGCTGGTTGTTCGAAACACCCGTGTTGGCGCAACTGGCCGAGCGAATCGAGGGCCTCGCCGCCGAGCAGGATCTGGCTTCCCTGACGATTCCGGCGGTTGACCAAGGCATCGAACAGCCACTGTCCTCGGCGCAACAACGGGTCTGGTTGATGCAACAACTGGATCTGGCCGACAGCAGCTTCAACATGAGCAGCAACGTCCGTTTGCGTGGGCAACTGGATGCCCAGGCTTTGGAGCGTTCGTTGCAGCGGTTGGTGAATCGCCATGCCATCCTGCGCACCACCTATCACTCCCGTGGCGGCGAGTTGCGCCAGCGCATCCACCCGCAGTCGACGGTGGTCCTGGAAGCCGTTGCGTCGACTGAAGACCAGTGGACAGTCGACGCCCGGGACATGGCGTTGCGACCATTCGACCTCGGCAACGACGCGCCGCTGCGGGTGGTCCTGTATCGCCTTGGCGAAGAGGATCATGTGTTGCAGATGGTCATGCACCACATCGCCTCCGACGGTTGGTCCGGCGCGGTGCTGGTCGATGAGCTGATCGAAGGCTACGAGGCCTACAGCTCCGGCGTGCTGCCGGCCCAGCAAGCATTGCCGATCCAGTACGTCGACTACGCCGTTTGGCAAGGTTCGGCTGCGGTCCAGTTGCGTCAGCGCGAAGGCCTGGACTTCTGGCGACGGACCCTGGCGGGCATCCCCGCGCAGGTGCCGTTGCCGTTCGATTTTCCACGTCCGGAGCGTGACAGCGGCGCCGGGGCGGCGGTGGATTTCCAATTGTCGCCCGCCACGGTGGGCCGCTTGAAAACCTTCGCCCAGGACAGCGGCACTTCGCCGTTCATGGTCCTGCTGACGTGCTACACCGCTGTGCTGCAACGCGAGACGCAGGGCCGCGACCTGGTGATCGGAACGGACGTGGCGAACCGTGACCATCCGGCCACCGAATCGCTGATCGGCTTCTTCGTCAACCTGCTGGCCTTGCGTATCCGTGTGCAACCGGAATTGAGCTTCCGTGAGCAAGCCTTGCAAGTCCGCGAGCTGTGCCTGCAAGCGTTCGCCTGGCAGGACACGCCGTTCGAACGGGTCGTCGAATGCCTGGAGCTGCCGCGCGTGGCCAATGTGCACCCGCTCTTGCAGACCCTGTTCGTGCTCGACAACACCCCGCGCCAGCAGCGCCAACTGGGCAATCTGCAGGTCGAGCCGCTGACGGGCGAGCAACACCATTCCAAGTTCGACATGGCGCTGTTCGCCAGCGAGGACGGTGATGCGATCAGCCTGCGCTGGGTGTACCGCACCAGCCTGTTCCGCCCGGCCACCGTCGAACGCTTGCGCGGCGCTTTCGAGTCGCTGCTGGAACTGGCCCTTGGCGCGCCGGACACCCCCATCGATACCATGATTGCGACTGTAAAAGGAGCTGCTGCCATGTCCACGGACAATCCGCTGCAACGCAAAATGAGCAAATTGGGCAAGATGCGCCAGAGCGGATCGGCGGCGACCCGGGAGCCCATCGAAGCCCGACCTCTGCGAGAGGACTCGAAGTTTCCGTTGCTGGTTTCCCTGCGCGACCGCGAGCTGGCCCCGGCCATCTGGGCCGAAGCCAACCGCGACAAGGTCGAGAACTGGTTGCGTGAGCATGGCGGCATCCTGTTCCGTGGCTTCGACCTGCCGACCCCGGCGGACTTCGAGGCGTTCTGCCAGGCGCTGTGTCCGCAGTTGTACGGACAGTACGGTGACTTGCCGAAGAAAGAGGGCGGCAAGAACATCTACAAGTCGACGCCATACCCCAAGGATCGGATGATCCTGTTCCATAACGAGAGTGCGCACCAACACCGCTGGCCACGTCGGCAGTGGTTCTACTGCGAGACGCCGGCGACGTCCGGTGGCGCGACGCCGATCGTCGACAGCCGCCAGGTCTATCGTGACCTGCCGGCCTGGCTGCAGGCCAACCTGCGCCGCAAGCAACTGATGTATGTACGCAATTTCAGCACCAGCCTGGACGTCAGTTGGCAGCACTTCTTCCAGACCGAAGATCGGGCCGAGGTCGAGCGGATCTGCCGTGAGAGCAACATAGAGTTCCAATGGCGCGGCGCCAACGACCTGCACACCCGCCAGGTGTGCCCGGCGGTGATCCTGCACCCGTTGACGGGCGAAGAGAGCTTCTTCAACCAGATCCAGTTGTACCATCCGGCATTTCTCGATGCGGATATCCGCGAACAGTTCCTGCGCGACGGCGAGTCCGCCATGCCGAGGCAAGTGTTCTACGGTGACGGCTCGGAGCTCGAACCGGCGGCGATCGACGCCATCAATGCCGCCTACGACCGTTGCGCGGTGCGCTTCGACTGGCAACAGGGCGACGTGGTGATGCTCGATAACATGCTGGCGGCGCACGCCCGGGATCCGTTCGAGGGCGAGCGCAAAATCGTCGTGGCGATGGGTGAAATCTATGCCCGCCACCAAGTCATGGCCGCCCCGGCGCAGATCGAAGAAACACTTGAAGAGTTGACCCCATGATGGACCTTGGACTCACGCTTTCACCCCAGCAGAAACAACTGGCCCAGGCCAATCCGCACGCCTGGCGCTGGGTGCGCATGTCATTGACAGGCGTTGCCGAAGGCACCGTCGAGCAATGCTTGCGCGACAGCCTGGCGCAGCACCAGGCGCTGTGCCTGCGCTACGAGCGTCCGCTGGGCGCCACCGGGTTGCGCCAACGTGTGATCGAGCCCCAGGCATTGCGCCTGGACTGGCGCCAGGGGCGCACGGTCGACGGCCACGATGGGCAAAAATGGTTGGACGAGGCCCAGCGTCGTTGCCAGGCCGAACAGCCCGACATGCTCGCCTGGCTGCTCGATGATCAGCTGTTGCTGGCGGTCCCGGTGTACTCGCTGGACGCGCGCAGCCTGGTCCAGTTGCGCGAGCACTTGCTCGGTCGCGCCGCGTTGCTCGATGACGAACCTATGCAGTACGCGGACTACGTCGAGTGGATCAATGGGCTGCAACTGGATGAAGACGCCGAGCAGGGCGCGCAGTTCTGGCGCAACCTGGCCTTGCAGGACATCCCGGGCATGCGCCTCGTCGAGCGCTACGGTATTGCCAGCGGACGTCACGCGGTGGTCCGCCAGCCACTGGCGCCGACTCTTGCGCCGCTGCTTACGGCATTGGCCGATCGTGAAGGCGTGGCCATCGAACAGCTGGTGCTAGCCGCTTGGGGATCGCTGCTTGGCAGGCTCAACGGCCAACGCCAAGGCCAACTCGGTGTGCAGCACGACCCCCGTGACAACTACGAGGAATTGACCGGCGCGCTTGGGGTGTTCGAACAGACGTTGCCGATGGTGGTGCAACTGTCCGAGCACAGCACCCTGGTGAACCTGGCCCGGCAACTGGCCCGGCAATTGGAGAGTGCCGTCGACTGGCAGGAATACCTCGGCCAGGCGCAGTTGTTGCCGGATTGGCGGGCCAGTTTCCAGGCCGGGTTGCAGGTTGTGCGCGTGCCGCAACTGGGTGCGTTGCAGTGGCTGTCGTTCGACACGCCGGTCGAGCTGCAACTGCAATTGAGCCTTGACGCCCAGGGCACTGGCGAGCTGGCGCTGGCCTATGATTGCGGGGTGTACCGCGACGAGCAAATGCAGGCGTTGCTCAAGCGTCTCGAACATTGGCTCGGCCAATTGGTGCAATCACCCAATGGCCTTATCGATGGCTTCGATGCGTGTCTGCCCGAGGAGACCCTGGCGTCGTCGACGCGTCCTGACTTCGGAGCGGACCTGGACATCGTCGCGGCCCTGCGCCGGCACGCCCAGTCACACCCCAATCGGCCGGCGCTGCGTTATGCCGACCAGTTGTTTTCCTACGCTGAACTCGATGCCCTGAGTGACCGCGTCGCCGGCAGCCTGGATCAGGCGGGCGTGGGCCGTGAAGCGGTGGTGGGGCTGTATCTGCCACGCGGCGCGCAAATGCTGGTGGCGATGCTCGCCTGTTTCAAGGTCGGCGCCGCCTATCTGCCGCTGGATCCCCAGCAGCCGCCGCTGCGCCTGGCCGGGATACTCGACGATGCTCAACCGGCATTGCTGCTGCACTTGGAGGGCCTGGCGCCGGAAACGTCGGCGCGCACACTGTGCTGGTCCCAGGCGAGCAACGGGCCGCTGTTCGATACGCCGCACTCCGGCACTGCGCAAGACCTGGCCTACGTGCTCTACACCTCGGGTACCAGCGGCAAGCCCAAAGGGGTGCAGATCGAACAAGGGCAATTGCGTCATTACGTCACCCAAGTGACCGGTGCGCTGCAACTGCCCGAGGGCGGGCATTACGGGCTGGTGTCCTCGCTGCTCGCGGACCTGGGCAACACCGTGTTGTTCCCGGCGTGGCTGCAGGGCGGCTGCGTGCACGTGCTGGCGCAATCGACCGTGACCGACGCCCAGGCCTTTGCCGAAGAGCTGCGGCGTTATCCCCTCGACGTTTTGAAAATCGTCCCGTCGCACCTCGCAGCCTTGATGGGCGAGCAGGCCGCCGACGTCCTTCCGCGCCAAGTGCTGGTGCTGGGCGGAGAACCGATCGGCGAGGCGTTGCTGACACGCTTGGCCCAAGCCGGACCGACTTGCCGGCTGTATAACCACTACGGTCCGACCGAGACCACCGTCGGCGTGCTGTGGCGGGCCATTGATCTGGCGCAGGGCGTGGATGGCTGTGCGTTGAGCCAGGTGCTGGGGGACAACCGCGTTCATTTGCTCGACGAGCAGCAACGGCCAGTGCCATCCGGCCAGGCCGGCGAGTTGTGCATCAGTGGAGCCAGTGTCGGCAGGGGTTACGTCGGCAGTGTCGGTGGCGCTGCCTTCGGTGTCGATTCCGCCAGCGGTCAACGCCTGTACCGCACCGGTGACTTGGCCTTGCGCCAGGCCGACGGAGCCTTGCGCATTCTGGGTCGCAACGACCAGCAAGTGAAAATCCGCGGGTTTCGCCTTGAACTGGCGGAGGTCGAGCAAGCGATGCTGGCCCAGCCGGGCGTCTCGCAGGCGGCTGTGCTGTTGGATGGCGAAGGCGATCACGCTCGGTTGCTGGCCTTCGTGGTCACGGACGATGTTCAGTTCCAGGGGACGGACCCGTTGCGCGCCAGCCTGGCTCGCCAACTGCCAGACTACATGCTGCCCAGCGGTATCTTTGCGCTGAAGGCCTTGCCGCTGAACAGCAACGGCAAGCTCGATCGCAAGCACCTGCTTGAACGCGCCCGGCAGCGCTTGCAGAACACCCGCGTGGCGCCGGTGGGCGAACTGGAAACCGCCGTGCTCGCGATCTGGTGCGACGTGCTGGGTGTCGATGACCTGGGCGTCACCGACAATTTCTTCACCGTTGGCGGGCATTCGTTGGCGGCGATCAAAGTGGTGTCGCTGATCCGCGAACGGCTGGGCCTCAGCCTGCCGACCAACCTCTTGTTCGAACGGCATACGGTGCGTGACCTCATCCAAGGCCTGGGCGAAAAGGGCAGCAGTCCATGGAAGATCCTCAACGATGCCGATCCGCAGGCACCGGCCTTGCTGGTGGTGCATGGCGCGCAAGGGCACTTGCAGGCGTACCAACCGCTGGTGGACAACCTGCGTGGCGAAGTTTCGGTCTTTGGCCTTGCCGCCCTGGAAAATGGCTGGGCCGACGACGATATGGACGCGCTGTTACGGCAATACGTGGCGAGTATCCCGGTCCAGCTCAAGGAGCGTCCGCTGGTGCTGTTGGGCTGGAGCCTGGCGGCGCGCCTTGCCTTGTTGCTGGTGCCGCATCTGCAAGCCAGCGGCTTCAGCGTCGAAGGCCTGGTGGTGCTCGATCATGATGCTCAGCGCAGCCTGGCCGGCGAGGGCGACGAAGCCGGTCAGTTGATTGCCGATTTCGCGTTTTATTGCCGCAGCCACGGCCAGCCGATCGGAGAATCGCTACGGGAGCGATTGACTGGCCTGTTGGCCGGCCTTGACTATGCCGAGGGTGTCGCTCGGTTGTTGGACGATGAGCAGGTGCGCGGGCATCTGCAATGGGCAGCGGCGGATGCTGGGCTGCTGGCGCTGATGACGCAATATCGCGCGATCAAGACCCGTTTGTATGAGCAGGCCTTGCCCATCGTCGACGTGCCGGTCTGGCTATGGCGCGGCAATGCCCACGGCGACTTGCGCTCGCAGTGGCAAGCCCTCGCACGACAACCCGTCAGCCAGTGGACGCTGGATGTGGGGCATCATGAGATGCTCGGCGATCCGCGACTGGCGGAAAACCTGCTGCCTTTACTGTTGCAAACCTCTGCCAAGGTGGTGTCGGTCCCATGATGTTATTGAAAGAACTGCTGCATGACGCGCGGTGGCGCATTTTCCTCGCGGTGCTGAGCAGTGCCTTGAGCGCGGCCACCAGTATCGGCCTGATCGGCTACATCAACCGTTGCCTGGAACAAGGCCTGGATAATCTCGGCCAGGGCTTGCTGCTGTTCGCTGGTCTGCTGGTGCTGTTGTTCATCAGCGGAGTCACTTCGCAATGGTTGCTGGTGCAGATCGGCCATCGGCTGGTGTACCAGCTGCGCCTGCGGCTGGTGGGCAAGGTGCTGGGCACTGCGCTGGAACGCATCGAGCGGTTGGGCAGCCCACGCATCTACAACGCCTTGACCAAGGACGTGACCACCGTCGCCACGGCCTTCAAGCAACTGCCGATTTCCTTGTACAACGGCTTGCTGTTGTTGGCGGGGCTGGCGTACATGGCCTGGTTGAGCCTGCCGTTTTTCGCCTTGACGCTAGCGGTGATCGCCGCCGGCGTCGGCCTTGATGTGCTGCTCGGGCGCAAGGTCAAGACCTTGATGCAGGCCGTCCGGCAACAGGACGACCAACTCACCGAGCAGTTCGAAGCCGCGATCCAGGGGCGTTGCGAATTGGGCCTGAGCCGGGAGCGCCGGCACCTGCTTTATCAACGCAAGCTCGAACCCATCGCCCGGGCCTCGCTGGACGCATCGGTACGCGCCGACACCTTGTGGGCGGTTAACCTGAACTGGACGACGTTGCTGGTGTTCGTACTGATCGGCACGCTGTTTTTCCTCGGCCAGGGGCTGGGGTTGCTGAGCCAGCAGGTGGTGGTCGGCTACGTCCTGGCGATCATGTTCCTGCGCACGCCGATCTCGATGATCCTCGACGCCATTCCCGCGGTCATTCGCGGCCATGTCGCGTTGCAGGCCATCGACGCCCTGGCGCTGGGCGAGACGGTGGAGTTCAAGACCCCCGCGCAAGCGGCGCAGCCGTTTCGCGAGCTGCGCCTGTCGGACGTGCATTACCGTTACGCCGGCAAGAACGAGGAGTTTGCTTTTGAGTTGGGGCCGATCGACCTGACGATCCGGCGCGGCGAGTTGATTTTCATCGTCGGTGGCAACGGCAGCGGCAAATCGACCCTGGCCAAGCTGTTGACCGGGCTCTATGTGCCCGCTGCTGGCGAGGTATCACTCAATGGCGTGGTGCTTGATGCCAGCACCAGCGAATGGCACCGCGAGCACTTCGCCGCGATCTTCGCCGACTTCTATCTGTTCGCCGATGTGCTGGGTGAGGCGGGCGACCATGAAGGACTGGAGGCTCGGGTGGATCATTATCTCGACCGCCTGGGGCTGGCCCACAAGGTCGAATTCGCCGCCGGACGCCTGTCCACCACCGCGTTGTCCCAAGGCCAGCGCAAACGCCTGGCGTTGCTGCTGCTGATGATGGAAGGCCGTGAAGTGTTCCTGCTGGACGAATGGGCGGCCGACCAGGATCCGGTGTTCCGCCATGTGTTCTACAACGAGTTGCTGCCCGAACTGAAGGCGGCCGGCAAGACAGTGATCGCGATTACCCATGACGACCGTTATTTCGACGTCGCGGACCGGGTCTATCGTCTCGACTACGGTCACCTCGTTGATTACGACCGAGCGACGGAGAACCCCTTTCAGTTGGCGAAATGATCGGCGCGCTCAGGCGTCCTGATCCTGCCGTTTGCATTCATCGAGGGGACAACTGCTGCAATAGCCGACGCCGGGAAGGCGGTAGCGAATGCAGCAGATCCGCCGCAGGCGCTGGGGCTCGTCTTCGCCGATGTCGTGATAACGCACGGGGGCGAACAGCGGGTTGCGCCGGCCATCGGGACGCAGGCGGGCGCTGAGGATTTCCCAGGCGGGCAGGGTGCTGTCGGAGTTGGCCAGGGGATGCAGGTCGATCCGCGTGGTGACGAACTCGAAGGTGTTGCCGGCGTTGCTCCAGAACAAGCGGGGCGAAGCGCGGCTGACGCTGGCCAGCGTGTCGATGACCGGTTCCAGGTGCTGCTCGATCAGCGTACGGAACCGTTCGAAGGCCGAGCATTCCGGCAGGGGTTGCCCGGCGTCGCGCAGATGCAAGGCGTGTGGCCTGGCGTCGTCGCCAAGTTCCAACCCGACGTCGTCCAGGGCGAGCGGCAGATCCCGTTGCAGCAGCAGATTGGCGGCCATCACCGGCGCGAGGAAGGTGCTGAAATACCACTTGGACCACAGCGACACCAGGGCCAGGCGCTCATCGGTCTTGTAGCGCGCCAGCAGTTCGTCGACGAACGCGCTGAACGTCTCGGGCTGGAAGAACAGGTCCGCCGACAGGTCGGTTTGCGGATGGCTGCGCAGTTGCAGCTTCTCTTCGAAGGCTGCGAGCGGCCCGGTGAACAGCGGAGCAAGGCTGGGAATCATTGACTCATCCGTGACCGCGAATTGAGAGGGGTTATCGTTCAGAGGGGGAGAAGTATAAACAGCACACCAGCGTCTTGCGACTGTTCGCCGACCTTGAAATAGGCGAGCCATGTAAGTTTTTTAAAATATTAATGAGAATCGCTACCATTAGTATTGTATCGTAGCGATCTTTCCCGTCATGCCAGTCAAGGAGCAAGCAATGAGTTTGGATAGCCCGGATACGCGGTTTCTGGTTGTCGTCAACGAAGAGGAGCAGTACTCGATCTGGCCGGACTACCGCAGCGTGCCCGAGGGCTGGCGCACCGTGGACATGCAGGGCAGCAAGGAAGAGTGCCTGGCCTACATCGAAAAGGTCTGGACCGACATGCGCCCGCTGAGCCTGCGCCAAGCCATGCAGGCACAAGGACAGGGTTGATCGCCCACGACCGCGTTCTCATTTTCAGGGAGTCAAAATGGAAAGTGTCCAGCCCCGTTCATCCTCCAGCGCCACCTTCACGCTGGAGCAGTTCCGCCACCAGGCGCCGCGTGAACTGAATACCAATCCGTACCTGCAACGCCAGGCGGCCCGGGAATCGAATGCGCGTTCCTATCCGCGACGTATCCCATTGGCCCTGCAGGAAGCCCATGGTCTTTATGTGCGCGACACCCAGGGTCAATTGTTCATGGATTGTCTCGCCGGCGCGGGCACCTTGGCGCTGGGCCATAACCACCCGGTGGCCATTGCGGCCATGCGCCAGACGCTCGATTCCGGCTTGCCCTTGCACACCCTGGACCTGACGACGCCGGTCAAGGATCGCTTCGTCGAGGACCTGTTCAACGCCTTGCCGGAGAACTTCGCCCGTCACGCGCGCATCCAGTTCTGCGGCCCGACCGGTGCCGATGGCATCGAGGCGGCGCTGAAGCTGGCGCGGATCGCCACCGGGCGCAAGCCGATCCTGACGTTCTCCGGCGGCTACCATGGCATGACCCTGGGCACGTTGAGCCTGATGGGCAACCTGGGGCCGAAACAGGCGCTGGGCTCGCTGATGGCCGACGTGCAGTTCCTGCCATACCCGTATGACTACCGTTGCCCGTTCGGCATCGGCGGTGAAGCCGGCATCGATGCCGGGCTGCACTTCATCGAACAGCTGTTGAGCGACCCGGAGTCGGGCGTGTTGCCCCCGGCGGCGGTGGTCGTGGAAGTGGTGCAGGGCGAGGGCGGGGTGATCCCGGCGCCGGTACGCTGGCTGCAAGGCTTGCGTCAGTTGACGCGCAAATATGGCGTGGCGCTGATCATCGACGAAGTGCAGACCGGCCTGGGTCGAACCGGCAAGCTGTTCGCTTTCCAGCATGCCGACATCGAGCCGGACATCCTGGTGCTTTCCAAAGCCATCGGCGGCGGCCTGCCGCTGGCCGTGATGGTCTACCGCGAAGAGCTCGACACTTGGAAACCCGGTTCCCATGCCGGCACGTTCCGTGGCAACCAGATGGCGATGGCTGCGGGTGGCGCAACGTTGCGTCATATCATCAGCGAAAATCTGCCAGGGCACGCCGAGGTCATGGGGCAGCGCCTGATGGAGCAACTGCGCCAGTTGCAGGGCGAATACCCTTGCCTGGGCCAGGTGCGCGGCCGCGGGTTGATGGTGGGCGTGGAAGTGGTCAGCGACACGCCGGGCGACAGCCGCGTTCCCGCTGCGGACACCGCATTGGCCCAGGCCATCCAGCGTCAATGCCTACGTCTGGGTGTCATCCTGGAACTGGGCGGGCGTCATGGCGCCGTGGTGCGATTCCTGCCGCCGCTGATCATCCAGGCCGAAGAAATCGATGTGCTGGTCGAACTGTTCCGCGTGGCATTGAACAATGCCCTCGCCGAGACCAAGGGCAGGGCGTTGCACATCGCTTGATCCACTGCTGTTCATCAAGGCAGTCGACCAACCCGTGGCGAGGGAGCTTGCTCCCGCTCGGTTGCGTAGCAACCGTAGGATTTTTAGGGCTGCTGCGCAGCCCAGCGGGAGCAAGCTCCCTCGCCACCCATCGTCTTGCCATCTGAACAACATCACCGTATCGAGGTTGCTACTTGTAACGCTGCTCGAACACCGCCAGTTGTTCAGGCTTGATCAACTGGAAGGGCACCCACACCTCGGATTCCACCGGCTCGCCCTTGATCATCTTGAGGGCGGCCTGCACTGCGCTGGTCGCCTGGGCCTTGGGGTCTTGGAACACCGAGGCGACCAGCATTCCGCGCTTGATCGCCGCGAGGCCGTCCGGCAAACCGTCGATGCCGACAATCGCAACCTCACCCTTGGCCTTGCCGGACTGTTGCAACGCCATGGCCGCACCGATGGCCATCTCGTCATTGTTGGCGACGATGGCATCGAAACGGCTGCCGGCGAGCAGCCAGTTGCTGGTCAGGTCCATGCCTTTGTTGCGCTGCCACTCGGCACTCTGTTGCTCGACCACCTTGATGTCGGGAAAGTCCTTGAGCACCTGCTTGACCCCTTCGGTGCGGTCATGGGTGGCGTTTTGCGCGAGGTCGCCCATGATGATCGCGAGGTTGCCCTTGCCCCCCAGTTTTTCGGCGAGGTAACGCATCTGCAGTTGGCCGGCCTCGATGTCATTGGACGCCACCGTGACCACGCCTTTGGGCAGCGTACGTTCGTCGGGGTGACGGTTGACGTAGACCAGCGGCGTCTTCGCCTCGACCGCGGCGCGGGTGATATTGGCGGTGGCGGAGGTGTCCACCGGCAGGACGATGACCGCGTCCACTTTCTGGTTGATGAAGCCCTGGACCTGGTTGAGCTGGCGAACCACATCGCCCTGGGCGTCCTCGAACTGGATCTGGACGCCGTCCTTCTTGGCGGCCTCGTCGAGGCCGTTACGCACGTAGGTCATGAAGTTATCGTCGACCCTGGCGATGCTGACGCCGATGCGATAGTCGGCGGCGGCCCATTGGCTGAAGATCAGGAGCAGCGTGGCGAACAGCAGTGTGCAACGACGCATGATGGTTTTCCTTTTGTTGTTATGAAGTGAACGTCATCAAGAATTTTCCTGCACGGACCTCACCCATCCAGCGTAAAGGCCTGCCTGAAGCGCTCAAGCGCGACTTCGCTGTCCCCACTGGCCCAGCCTTCGAGGCCGACCACACCGCTGTATCCCATGCCGGACAACGCCCTGGCAATCGCCGGATAGTTGATTTCACCGGTGCCCGGTTCCATCCGGCCAGGCACATCGGCGACCTGGATTTCACCGATGGCGTCGCCGGCGCGCTGGATCAGCTCGATCAGGTTTCCTTCGCCGATCTGCGCGTGATAGAGGTCCAGGTTCATCTTTAAGTGCGGGCTGCCCACGGCCTCGATCAGCGCCAACGTGTCGTCGGCGCGGGCGAACGGTGTGCCGGGATGATCGACTTCGGTGTTGAGGTTTTCCAGCAGGAACACCCGGCCGGCGTCTTCCCCCAGGCGGGCGATTTTTTCCAGGGTCTTGCAGGCGCTCAGCCACATGCGGCCGGTGGCTTGGGCGACGGGTTTTACCGGCAAACCCTGGTCTCCCAGGCCGGTGCCGTGCAGGTTCAGGCTCGGGCACCCCAATTGCGCCGCGACGGCCAAGTATTCCCGGGCGCTTTCGAGCAATTGCCGGATGTCCTCGGGGTCGGTCAGGTTGCCTGCGATGTAGCCGGTCATCGACGTGAAGTCAGCGCCAGTGGCAGCGAGGGCCTGGATGTCCTTGGTCGTCCAGTTCCAGATCTCGACGCTGAAGCCCAGCGCGTGGATGCGTTTGACGCGTTCGACAAAGGGCAGGTCGAGGAACACCATCTCGGCGCTGACCGCCAGTTTGAACGGTATGACACTCATGAAAGCGCTCCTTGAACACGCACCGCTTTGCCTTGCTGGAAAGACTCGATGCAGGCGCGGGCAATCGCCAGCGCGGCCCGGGCGTCTTCACCGCTGGCGCGGGGTTTTTCGCCGCTGCGCACGCAATCGACGAAGTGATTGAGCTCGGCCACATAGGCGTCACGCAGCAAGTCGGTGTCCATGCGCTGGGTATCGGCCTGCACGCCACTGGCCAGGTAGCGCAGCAAGTCGCCGTCGTTGACGCTGCCCATGGTCAGCATGCCGGCGCTGCCGAACACTTCCCCGCGAACATCGTAGCCGTATACGGCCTGGAAGTTCGCCTCGGCCGTGGCGATGGCGCCGTTGTCGAATCGAATCGTGACCACTGCCGTGTCGAGGAACCCTTTGTGTTTGAAATCCGGCGCAATCAGCGCGTCGGCCATGACAAACACCTCGACCGCTTCGGCACCCGGATTGAGATAACGCAACGTGTCGAAATCGTGGATCAACGTTTCCAGGAAAATCACCCATTGCGGCGAGGCAGCGGGATTGTTCAGCGCCGGATCGCGGGTCAGCGAGCGTAGCAATTGTGGCGTGCCGATCCGGCCAGCGATCACGTCCAGGTGGGCCGTGCGGAAGCTCTTGGCGAAGCGCCGGTTGAAACCCACTTGCAGCGTCACCCTCGCATCGGCAGCGGCGGCAATGGCGCGATCGGCTTCCTCAAGGGTGATGGCCATGGGTTTTTCGCAGAACACGCTTTTGCCGGCCTGCGCCGCGCTGATCACCAGTTCGGCGTGGCTGCGGGCGGGCGCGGCGATCAGCACGGCGTCGATGTCCGGGTCGTCCAGCAACTGCTTCGGATCGGTATAGACCTTCTGCACACCCAGTTCCGCTGCCAGGCGTGCGGCCTGGCCCGGCGTAGGATCGGCAATGGCGGCAAGGCATGCGCCTGGGATGTGCCGAGCGGCGGTCAGGCCGTGAAAACTGCCCATGCGACCCGCACCGATAAGGCCCAGGCGGAGGGTGTTCGACGTACTCATGAATGACTCCCTTTTTTTGTTGTTCGCGACTCGTTGTCGGTACAAGGTAGGGAGCAAGCGCTGTGCCAGTTTCTAACAGGCTGAAACCTATAGGTTTTATTGATGGTTGATGCGCAAGGGTGTTCATTTGAATGACATGTCTATACTGACATGTCGAAAATATGAACATAGAGCCCGCCATGAACACACAGCCGATGGCCTTGAACGTTGAAGACCGTGACTACCTGACCGCCCTTGGCCCCGCGTCGTTGAATGGCGGATCAAGCCCGGCGCTGGATAAGGCCTGGCGCGCCTGCTTGAAGGGCGTCACCGAGCGTCCCGCGGGTGTCAGGCAGGTGATCTGGAACTCCTGGCGGCGCAGCGTCGATGCCGGCCTCGATCCGGAGGACGGCGAGTACCGTTTCGTCGCGCCCGCTGAGTTGACCGAGACGCTGGCGGCGAATCGACTGTTGATTGCCGCGGCGGCGCAGGTCATGCGCGGCTTGCTTGCCTACAACCCCAACGGGCATATCAACCTGACGGATGCCGAAGGCACCACCTTGTACTTCTGCGGCCTGGACCTCACGCCCATCGGCAGTCGGTTGCTGGAGACGGTACAAGGCACCAACTGCACCGGACTGGCGCTGGTTGAAGACCGTCTGGTGTATGTGCTGGCTGGCGAGAACTTCGGTGTAGGCCTGCGCCAGCGGCATATGCATTGCGCCGCCGCGCCGATCCGCGACGCCCACGGTCGGACGCTGGCGATGTTGACCTTGACCGCCGAACCCGGCTGGTTTCACTTCCACACGTTGGGCACCGTCCAGGCCGCGGCCGAAGCCGTCGCCCGGCAAATGACGCTGCATGCGTTGCTGGAAGAACAGCAAACGGTCCTGGAAGTGCTCAACGAAGGCTTGGTGGTGTTGGACGAAAACGGCGACATCAAGGCCCTCAACCATTACGCCCGGCAGTTGTTTCGTGTCGACCCTGCCTGGCTGGGCAAGCCGTTCCAGAGCCTGGGGCAGACCGAACTGAGCGGTGAAATCCTGCGCAGCACCGGGGAAGGGGTGCGGGACCTGGACTGCACGTTCGAGCTGCACGATCGAAGCCACCTCGCCTGCCTGGTGTCGGTCTGTCCGCTGGAGCAGGGCGGTCGCGTTGTTTCGTTGCGCGAGAACCGGCGCATCCGCGAAATCACCCGCCGCATCATCGGCACCCAGGCCAGCTACACCTTCGAAACCATCCAGGGCCATTCACGCGCTATCCAGGACGCGTTGCACCTGGGCCGAATCGCCAGCCGCAGCGACTCGACCACGCTGATTCTCGGTGAGAGCGGCACTGGCAAGGAGCTGTTCGCCCAAGCCATCCACAATGCCAGCGAGCGTCGCGGCGGGCCTTTCGTCGCAGTGAATTGCGGCGCCATTCCCCGCGACCTGGTGCAGAGCGAACTGTTCGGCCACGTCGAAGGCGCGTTCACCGGATCGGCGCGCGGCGGCTCGGCGGGCAAGTTCGAACTGGCGGACGGCGGGACGATTTTCCTCGACGAGATCGGTGACATGTCCTTCGATGCGCAAGTCAGCTTGCTACGCGTCCTGCAGGAAGGCGAAATCACCCGCGTGGGGGCGAAGAAATCGTTGCGGGTCAACGTCCGCATCATTGCCGCGACCCACCGCAACCTGAGCCAGGCCGTGGCCGAAGGCGCCTTTCGCGAGGACCTTTACTACCGACTCAACGTGCTGGGCCTGACGGTGCCGCCCCTGCGGATGCGCCTTGAAGATGTGCCGATGCTGGCACGGCATTTTCTCGCGCGTTGCGCCCGGTCGCTGAGGAAACCCATGCGCGACCTGTCAGCCGAGGCGCTGGAACGCTTGGGCGCGTACCACTGGCCGGGCAATGTCCGCGAACTGGAAAACGTCATCGAGCGCGCGACCAACCTGGCCGCCACCGAGCTGATCCAGGCGACCGATCTTGCACTGGACATCAGGCAGGGAGGCCAGCCGTTGGCGCGGCATTCCGCTCCCGCGCCACGAGCGGCCGTGGATCTTGGCACCCATGAAATGAACGCGATTATCGCCGCCCTCAGGGACACGCGAGGCAATATCCGCCTGGCCGCCCGACAGTTGAACGTGTCCCGTGGCGGTTTGTACAACAAGATGAGCCGATTCGGGCTCAAGGTCGAAGCGTTCCGTTCGGGATTGGACTGATCCGAAATAGGCTGATTCAGCCTCGACCTCGTTCGCGACCCAACGCCACCAGGCAACCGCCCAGCAACAACGCGGCACCCGCCACCAGCAAGGGCGTGGGTCGCCGCGCCGGCTTGCGCCAACCGCCTTCGACACGTCGCTGGCCGCTGGGTGGGGCGAACAGGTTGCCCGAGGACGTGTCCGATGCCGGGCTGCGGTTCAGTCCCCAGCGCGTCAGCCAGCCCGAGAGTTGCGGGAAGCCCGGCAGCAGAAAGTGTGCGGCTCTCGCCAGTACCGCCGCACTGCCGACGGTGGTGGTGGGCTTGGGGTTGAGGGCACAACTGACCATCGCCTCGGCGACGCGATGCGGGTCGTACACCGGTGGTGGTGGCTTGAGCGCATGGCCGGTGAAATTGGCGCCATCGCGAAAGCCCGGCGTATCCATGACGGCGGGATAGATGTCACAAACGTGAATGTCCCGGTATTCCCCCAGCTCACCGCGCAAGGCTTCGGACAAACCGCGCAGTCCGTACTTGCTCGCCGAATACGCAGCGGCATAAGGCTGGGCGACCCAACTGCCCAACGACAGCGTGTTGATCAGGATGCCGCGTTTTTGCTTCTTGAAATACGGCCAGGCCACGTAGGCGCCACGCAGGTAACCGAGCAAATCGGTCTGCAAGACCTGCTCATGGGCTTCCAGCGGCGTTTGCTCGAAATCGCCCACGGCGCCCACGCCGGCATTGTTGATCCAGATGTCGATGCGACCGTCACCGAACGTTGCGGCTTCGGCGGCCAGCGCCTGCATCTGCTCGCTGCTGGTGACGTCGGTGCACACCGCAAGCGCGGCGGCGCCCTGGGCCTGGCATTGCGCGACGACCTCATCGAGCGCCGCACGGTCGCGCGCCGCCAGGACCAGGCGCGCCCGCTGCCGGGCGAACGCTTGCGCGGTGGCGCGGCCGATGCCGCTGGAAGCGCCGGTGATGACCACGAGTTTTTCGGCCAAGGGAGACGACTTGGATTGTCCGGAGGGTCCTGCGCCGACCGCAGGCCGGTCGATTTCGGGCTGCAACGGCGTCAGCTGCAGGCGCACACCGTCAGCCATGACCAGCGTCAGGTCCTCGATGGTGCCGGCGACCCTGTTGGGGTACACCGGTTCACCCTCGGGATCGAGTTGGTCGTAGATAAATGTCTGGCCTTCCAGCCAACCCACCGCCGTGTTCAGTTCAGGGCCCAGGTAATACTTTCCATCGAGGAAGAAGCCGGGGAAATGCGGCGCACGCTCGACGCTTTCGACGGCGTAGCGCTCGCCCGTCCTCATGCCGGTTGCCGGGAAAATCATGATCAACACCTCCGCTCTGTTGGTTCTGCGATAGAGAGCGGGGGTGAAACCGGGGTTCCATCGAAGTGAGGAAAGGAAATCCGAGTGAACCGAGGTTCGTTCCCGTCAGTCACTTTTTCAGGAAGTCACCCCATCAAGGAGCCTGAGATGCGTTCTGTTTATCTCGCCAGCCTGTCCTTCACCGCGCTGCTCTGCGTCGCGTGTTCAAGCCAACCGCCTGCGACCTGGAGTTACGAGGACGCGCGAAGTCGCACCCCGGTGCCGCCCGACCAGGCATACCCCGAGCTGTTTGAAGCGGTACAAGGGCAACAGCTTTTTACCGACCAGAAGCATTTCGTCGACGCGCTGCCCAAGCGCGACCCCTCGCAGATCCGCGCGGATTACCTGGCCCGCCGGGGCAGCGCTGACTTCGATCTCGACGCCTTCGTAAAGGACAACTTCATCGAATCCGGCCAGGCGGAAAGTCCGACGCCGAAGCCCGGCGCGCCGATCGACGAGCACATCGACAAGCTTTGGCCGGTGCTCAGCCGAACCTACACGCAAGTCCCGCAGTACAGCAGCCTGCTGCCCTTGCCGCAGCCGTACGTGGTGCCCGGCGGACGTTTTCGCGAGATGTATTACTGGGACTCGTATTTCACCATGCTGGGGCTGGAGCAAAGCGGTGACAGGGCGCAGGTCCGCCAGATGACGGACAATTTCGCCTATATGATCGGCACCTACGGGCACATTCCCAACGGCAATCGCAGCTATTACCTGAGTCGATCGCAGCCGCCATTCTTCGCCTACATGGTTGAGTTGCAGGCGCACATCGAAGGCGAGCAGGCCTACGGGCGCTACCTTGGGCAACTGCAAAAGGAATACGCCTACTGGATGGAAGGGGCGCAGACCCTCAAGCCGGGCGAGGCTGGGCGCCATGTCGTCAAGCTTGCCGACGGCAGCGTGCTCAACCGTTATTGGGACGCCAGCCCGACGCCTCGCCAGGAGTCGTGGTTGCAGGACGTCAAGACCGCTGAACAGGCAGCCGACCGACCCAAGGACGAAGTCTGGCGCGACTTGCGTGCCGGTGCCGAAAGCGGCTGGGATTTCAGTTCCCGTTGGCTGGGGAATGGCAAGGACCTGGCGACCATCCGCACGACGTCCATCGCGCCGGTGGACCTGAACAGCCTGATGTATCACCTGGAGCGCACCATCGCCAAGGCCTGTGAAACCGTGGCGAACGTCGCATGTGTCAACGCCTATGGGCAGCGCGCCGAGCAACGTCAACGCGCCATCGAGACGCACCTGTGGAACGCCGACGGCGGTTACTACGTGGACTACGATTGGCAGCAGAACCGCCAGCGCCCGGCGCTCACCGCAGCGACGCTGTTCCCGCTCTATACCGGCCTGGCTTCCAGCGAACGGGCCAACCGTACCGCCGACGCCGTGCGCAAGGGCTTGCTGCGTCCGGGCGGCATCGCCACCAGCCAAGTCAACAACGGCCAGCAGTGGGACGAACCCAATGGCTGGGCGCCCCTGCAATGGGTCGCCGTCGAGGGACTGGAGCGCTACGGCCAAACGGATCTGGCCCGGGAGATTGGCCGCCGCTTCCTGCAACAGGTCCAGGCGCTTTATCGCAAGGAAGACAAGCTGGTGGAGAAATACGACGTGTCCGGACAAGGCAGCGGCGGAGGCGGCGGTGAATATGAATTGCAGGACGGCTTCGGCTGGACGAACGGGGTAACGCTGAAACTGCTCGGTAAATACGGCGGTTGAGTCGGGCCGGTTCGGTGCTATTCTTCGCGAAATCCGTGAGGAATAGCACCGAGATTGGACCAATGAACACGAATCGTCACCAGTTCCCCTCGCCGGAAGACTTGAAGGTCTTTGTGACCGTCATTCGGAAAAACGGCTTTGCCAACGCCGCAGAGGCGCTGGGGTATTCCCCGGCCTATGTCAGCAAGCGCATTGCTGTCCTGGAGTCGACGTTGTCCACGCGGTTACTGCATCGCACGACCCGGCGCATTGCCTTGACCGGCGACGGCGAGCGTGTGTGGATCTGGGCCGAAAGGCTGCTGGGGGATTTCGAAGAGTTCGTCGGCGAAATCGCCAACGCACGTCATCAACCCACCGGCTCGCTGAACATCTGCAGCAGTTTCGGTTTCGGCCGCAATCATGTCGCGCCGGCCATCGGCAAGCTGTCACAGACGTACCCTGGCCTCGACATCCGCCTGGATGTGTTTGACCGCGTCGTTGATATCGTTGGCGAGGGCTTCGACCTGGAAATCCGCGTGGGCGATGACCTGCCGGGCCAGCACCTGGGCCGCAAGCTGGTGAGCAATCGGCGCGTGCTCTGCGCGGCTCCCGAATATTTGCAACGACGCGGCACGCCGCAGTCGCTGGAAGACCTCAAGGGCCATGATTGCCTGGTGCTCAAGGAGCGCGACAACGCCTTCGGTATCTGGACGTTGAGCAAGAACGGGCGGGAGGAGACGGTGCGCGTCGGTGGCCCATTGTCTTCCAACAATGGTGAGATTGTCCTGGAATGGGCGTTGAGCGGCGGCGGCATCATGCTGCGCTCGATGTGGGACGCCGGGCCCCTGCTTGAACAGGGGCGATTGGTTCAGGTGCTGCCGGCGTATTCGCAAAGTGCCAATGTCTGGGCGGTGTATCCGACCCGGCTCAGCCAGTCGGCGAAGCTGCGGGTGTGTGTCGAGTTTCTTGAGACGTATTTTCGGGATTTGTCGGCTGGGTAGGGGGGCGGCGATGGTGAAAACGCCATCGCGAGCAAGCTCGCTCCCACATTGAATTTATGGCAGACCACGCGTTGCAGGGGCACCGCAACCCCTGTGGGAGCGAGCTTGCTCGCGAAAGCGGTCTGTCAGCCAACTTCAATGTTGGATATGCCGGCCTCTTCCCGAGCAGGCTCGCTCCCACAGTCTTCCTTGCGCTACAGCCAGGGATTCTCCGCCAGGTGCCTGCTTTCGAAGCGGCGTATCTGCTCCGCTCGTTGAAGCGTCGTGCCAATGGCATCCAGCCCGAGCAGCAAGGATTGCTTGCGCAGTTCATCGATCTCGAAGGCAATCACCTCGCCACCGGACAACCTGATCTGTTGCGCTGGCAGATCGACGCTGATGCTGGCGGTTTCGGCGCGGCTGACCGTTTGTGTGATTTTCCTGAGCTGCGCTTCAGGCAGTTGAATCAGCAACACCCCGTTGCGCTGGCAATTGTCGTAAAAGATTCCCGCAAAGCTGCTGCCGATGAGCGCCCGAATGCCGATTTGCTTCAGGCCCCACACCGCGTGTTCCCGGCTTGAGCCGCAGCCGAAATTCTCACCCACCACCAGGAACGTTGCACCGCGCCAGCCAGGTTTGTTGAGCACGAATTCAGGGTTGGGAACGCCAGCCTCCAGCCACATCAAGTCAAAGAACACGCCACGGTCCAGCCCGTTGCGGTCGATGCCCTTGAGGAACTGCTTGGGCATGATCACGTCGGTGTCGATGTTGGCGGCCAGCAGCGGCGCGGCGGTGCCGCGTACGGTGGTGAAAGGTTGCATGCTTCAGGCCTCCGGCAACAGTGGACGAACGTCGGTCAAGTGACCGGCAATCGCGGCGGCGGCCACCATGGCCGGGCTCATCAAGTGGGTGCGCGCACCTGCGCCCTGGCGTCCTTCGAAGTTGCGATTGGTACTGGACGCGCAGCGATCTCCGGGGGCCAGCACGTCATCGTTCATCGCCAGGCACATCGAACAGCCGGATTGGCGCCATTCGAAACCGGCGTCGCGGAATATCGTCGCCAGGCCTTCTTCTTCGGCCTGCTCACGGACCAAGGTCGAGCCCGGCACGATCATCGCCCGCACATGGGCGGCAACATGCTTGCCCTGTACGACCCGTGCCGCATCGCGCAAATCTTCGATCCGCGCATTGGTGCACGAGCCGATGAAGGCATGGTTGATCACCACCTCGGCGAGCGGCATGCCTGGCTCAAGGCCCATATAATCGAGCGCGCGCTGCAGGCCTTGGCGCAGGATCAGGTCGGGTTCTGTCGAAGGGTCAGGTACACGACTGCCAATCGCTGCAGCCTGATCAGGGCTGGTGCCCCAGGTGACCATGGGCTCCAACGCATCGACGTCGAGCGTCACTTCCCGGTCGAAAACCGCGCCTTCATCGCTGTGGAGGGTTCGCCATTTGGCCACGGCCCGTTCCCACAGCTCGCCACGGGGGGCGCGGGGTTTGCTTTGCAGATAGTCAAACACCTTGTCATCCGGCGCCATGAACGCGCCCCTCGCGCCGGCTTCAACGGCCATGTTGCAAATGGTCATGCGGGCTTCGACACTCAGGGCGGTGATCGCCGGGCCGGTGAACTCGATCGCATAACCGGTGGCGCCCGAGGCACCGATTCTTTCAATCAGCGCCATGATGATGTCCTTGGCGGTGACGCCTGCCCCGAGCGTGCCGTTGACCGTGACGCGCAAGGTTTTCAGGCGCTTGTAGACCAGCGTCTGCGTCGCCAGTAAATGCTCGATTTCAGACGTGCCGATCCCGAAGCCAAAAGCCCCCAGCGCACCGTAGGTGGTGGTGTGGCTGTCGCCCGCGGCCACCACCATGCCCGGCAGGATGAAACCCTGCTCAGGGGCAACGACATGCTCGATGCCCTGCCGTTTGTCCAGCACATCGAACAGCTCGATGCCGAAGTCGCGGCAGTTCTCCGCAAAATACGACACCTGTCGGGCGCCGCCGGCATCCGGCATGGCTGCGATGCGCTGGGGCGCCGTCGGGTTGACGTGATCGACCACCGCCAGCGTCGCGCTCGGCCGCCACACGCTGCGGCCGGTTTCACGCAGGCCGCTGAAGGCTTGAGGGCTGGTGTATTCGTTGGCGACCTGGCGGTCGATGTACAGCAGCACGTGGCCCTGGTCATCCAGCGAGCATACGGTATGGCTGTCGATGTGCTTCTGATAAAGCGTTCGGGGGCTGTTCATGCAGGCTCTTCTTCATTCCTGGCGGGTCTGCACACAGCATATTGACTGCCGGCGTCGCATCAAGCGCACGGGAGTGAAGGCGTTGCACACGGATTGTGATCAATCATCACGGGCGAGCGGGGCGGCCCTTCCATGGCCGCCCGAATCGGCGTGGATCAGCGTCGGGCGGTGCGGGTGCTGACGTCCACCCACACGGCCAGGACCAGGATGCTTCCCTTGACGATCATCTGCCAGTAGCTGTCGACGTCGAGCATCGACATGCCGTTGTCCAGGCTGGTGATGACCAGCGCTCCCAGCAGCGCGCCATAGACCGTGCCCGAGCCACCGCGCATGGACGTGCCGCCGATGAAGCAGGCGGCGATGGCGTCCAGTTCGCCCATATTGCCGGCCGAGGGCGAACCGGCTGCCAGGCGCGCGGTATTGACCATGCCGGCGAGGGCGCACATCACCCCCATGATGCCGAAGATCCACAGTTTCACCGCCTGCACGTTGATCCCGGACAGGCGCGTGGCCTCCATGTTGCTGCCCACGGAGTAGACGCGTCGGCCGAACACGGTCTGGCTGGTCACGTAGCTGAACACCCCCAGCAGGACCAGCAGGAGCAGCACCGGAACCGGAATTCCGTCGTAGCTGTTGAGCGTGTAGACGAACCCGGCCAACACCGCGCCGATCAACACCACCCGCACCACGTCACGCACCAGCGAATGAGCTGCCAGGCCGTGGAGGGCGCGATTGCGGCGCTGTTTCCAGGTCAGGAACAGCGTCAGCGCGAACAGCAACACGCCCAGGCCGGTGCCGACCGCGTGGGGTAGATAACCCTGGCCCACATACACCAGCTCCGGCGACACCGGGGCGATGGTGGTGCCGCCGGTGATGCCCAGCAGGATCCCGCGAAACGCCAGCATGCCGCCCAAGCCGACGATGAAGGAAGGGATGCGCAGGTAGGCGGTCATATAGCCGTTGGCCAGGCCGATCATCAGTCCACACAGGACGACCAGGCTCAGGTTTGCCAGCAGCGGAATGTGATAGACCACATCCAGTATCGCCGCCAGCCCCCCCAGCAAACCGAGCAATGAACCCACCGACAAATCGATCTCGCCGCTGATGATCACCAGCACCATGCCGCACGCCAGGATGCCGGTGATGGACATCTGCCGCAGCAGGTTGGAGAGGTTGCGCGGGGTCAGGAAGCCGCCCTCGGTCTGCCAACTGAAGAACAGCCAGATAACCGCCACGGCGATCACCAGCGCGAGCATTTTGTAGCGGGTGAAGACTTGTTTGACCTGATTCATCTACGCGGACTTCCGATCATTGTTGTTATTGCTTTCGGGATGGCTGAGCGCGGCGGCAAGCACCTGTTCCTGGGTCAGTTCCTGATTGATGAAATCGCCGCGCAGTTGGCCCTCGCCGATCACCAGCACACGGTCGGATACACCCAGTACTTCGGCCAGTTCCGAGGACACCATGATGATCGACACGCCTTCGGCCGCCAGCGCGCCCATCAGCTTGTAGATCTCGTACTTGGCGCCGACGTCCACACCTCGGGTGGGCTCGTCGAGAATCAATACCCGGGGCTTGGTCAGGAGCATCTTCGCCAACACGGCTTTCTGCTGGTTGCCACCGGAAAGGCTGGTGATGGGCAGGAACGGGCTCGCGGTCTTGAGGTGCATGCGCGAGATTTCCCGGTCGATGCTACCCAGCTCGGCTTCTGCGTCGATGCGGGTCATCCTCGAGAAATTTTCCAGCACCGCCAGGGTGATGTTCTGGCCCACGCCGAGGTCCGGGATGATGCCTTGGCGCTTGCGATCTTCGGGGACCATGCACAGGCCGGCGCGGATCGACTTGAGCGGCGTGCTGGTGTCGATAAGCTGCCCGTCCAGCCAGACTTCGCCCTCATGGCGGCCGGGGTAGGCGCCGAACAGCGCTGACACGAGCTCAGTGCGGCCGGCGCCGACCAACCCGGCGATGCCGAGGATTTCGCCGCGCTTGAGCACGAACGAAATGTCATCGACCCGTTTGCGCCTGGGGTTGTCGACGTCGTAGCAGGTGACGTGGCGCGCCTCGAAGATTACCTCGCCGATTTCATGGGGTTCGGTGGGGTAGAGGTTGCTCATTTCCCGCCCGACCATTTGCGTGATGATCTTCGGAATGTCCATGTCGGCCATGGCCGTGGTCGCGATGTGTTTGCCGTCGCGGATCACTGAAATGGTGTCGCACACGGCAGCCACTTCATCGAGCTTGTGGGAGATGTAGACACACGCCACGCCCTTGGCCTTGAGGTCGCGGATGATGTCCAGCAGCACTTCGATTTCCGAGCGGGTCAGGGCCGAGGAGGGCTCGTCGAGGATCAGCAGGCGCGCCTGCTTGTTCAAGGCCTTGGCGATCTCCACCAGTTGCTGGTAGCCGCCGCCGTACTGCGAGACCGGCAGCGAGACGTTCATGTCCGGCACCTTGAGTTCGCGCATCAGGGCTTCGGCGCGGTGGATCATCGCCGGGTAGTTCATGCGGCCGCCGGGCAATGTCAGTTCGTGGCCCATGAAGATGTTCTCGGCCACGGACAGGTCGGGGACCAGGGTCAGTTCCTGGTGGATGATCACGATGCCGGCGGCTTCGGTTTCGCTGATCGATTGCGCCTTCAGCGGCTGGCCGTCCCAGAGGATTTCGCCCTCCCAGGTGCCATAGGGATAGACCGCCGAGAGGACTTTCATCAAGGTGGATTTGCCGGCACCGTTCTCGCCGCACAGGCCGACGCACTCACCCGGCCTGACCTTGATGTCGATGCCGTTGAGGGCCTTGACACCGCCGAAGGTCTTGACGATGCCGTTCATTTGCAGCAGGTATTCGGACATGGCGAGGGCTCGTAAAAAAGGGCTCTGGCATCACTGGACCTGTGGGAGCGGGCTTGCTCGCGAAAGCGGAGGGTCAGTCAACATCAATGCCGGCTGATACAGCGCATTCGCGAGCAAGCCCGCTCCCACAGGATCTTCGTCTAACTGAAGAGTTCTGCCCGGGTCACTGCCCGGCGATCTGCGCCTTGGTGTAGAACCCGTCCTTTTCCAGCAGGTCGATGTTGTCCTTGGTCAGCGCAGTAGGCGTGAGCAGGATGGTGTCGACCTTTTTGTTGCCGTTGTCGTATTGGGAGCTGTAGGTGGGTTTCTCATTGCGCGCCAGTTGCACCGAGAGTTTGGCGGCCTCGGAGGCGATCAGTTTCAGCGGCTTGTAGACGGTCATGGTCTGGGTGCCGTCGATCACCCGCTTGACCGCCGCCAGGTCGGCGTCCTGCCCGGAGATCGGCACCTTGCCGGCCATCTTTTGCGCGGCCAGGGCCTGGATCGCGCCGCCGGCGGTGGCGTCGTTGGAGGCGACGATGCCATCGATCTTGTTGTTGTTCCGGGTCAGGGCGTTCTCCACGATGCTCAGGGCTTCGGTGGGGTTCCATTCCTTCACCCACTGCTGGCCGACAATCTTGATGTCGCCCTTGTCGATGGCCGGTTGCAGCACCTTCATCTGGCCTTCGCGCAGGATCTTCGCATTGTTGTCGGTCGGTGCGCCGCCTAGCAGGAAGTAGTTGCCCTTGGGCGCTGCCTTCAATACGCCGCCGGCCTGCATCTCGCCGACTTTTTCGTTATCGAAGGAAATGTAGGCATCGATGTCGGCGTTGAGGATCAGCCGGTCATAGGAGACGACCTTGATCCCGGCCTTCTTCGCTTCGGCGACGGCGTTGGTCAGCACGGTGGCGTTGAACGGCACGATGACGATCACGTCGACGCCACGGGAAATCAGGTTTTCGATCTGGGAGATCTGCTTCTGCTCGTTGGCATCGGCGGACTGGACATAGACCTTGGCGTCGAGTTTTTCCGCCGCCGCGACGAAGTAGTCACGGTCCCGCGACCAGCGTTCCAGGCGCAGGTCATCGATGGAGAAACCGATTTTCGGGTGGGCGGCGTCGGCCATGACGGGAAGCGATAGCAGGGCGAGCGCGCCGGCGAGCAGGGTACGTTTGAATGTTTTCATGGTGGTGCGTCCTTTTATTGTTTTTTGAAAGACACTGCCTGACGATGAACGTGATGCCGGTAGAACTGTAGAGCGTTGCTTGGCGTTGCGGGCACAGATTTGTCGCGCGAATGTAACAGCCTCGCCGCGCCCGCAACGTTGTCCGCTGTCAGGAGTAAATGAAGCGGTTGACGACGTTTTCGAGCATCTCCTGGCGACCGCTGACGGCTTGCGGATTCAGGTCGTTGGTAAATGCGTGCTCGGCCAGGGTTTCGAGGCTGTAGTCACCTGCGAGCAGCGCCTTGCCAAACGGCTGCTGCCAGCCGGCGTAGCGCTGGTCCTTGAATTTCTGTAGTTGGTCGTCCTGCACCATGGCCGCCGCGCGTTCCAGGGAGAGCGCGAGCACGTCCATGGCCGCGACGTGGCCGTGGAACAGATCGACGCCGTCGACGCTCTGGCGACGGACCTTGGAATCGAAGTTGAAGCCGCCGTTGCCGAAGCCCCCGGCCTTGAGGATTTCATAAGTGGCCAGGGTCATTTCCTCGACACTGTTGGGGAACTGATCGGTGTCCCAGCCGTTCTGCGGATCGCCCCGGTTGGCGTCGATGCTGCCGAAGATCCCCAGGGAGACCGCGGTGGCGATTTCATGGTGGAAGCTGTGCCCGGCGAGCGTCGCGTGGTTGGCCTCGATGTTGACCTTGATCTCCTTCTCCAGGCCGAACTGCTGCAGGAAGCCGAACACCGTGGCGGTGTCGTAATCGTACTGATGCTTGGTCGGCTCCTGGGGCTTGGGCTCGATCAGCAGGTCGCCCTTGAAGCCGATCTTGTATTTGTGCTCGACCACCATGCGCATGAACCGGCCCAACTGTTCCCGCTCACGCTTGAGATCGGTATTGAGCAGGGTTTCATAACCTTCGCGACCGCCCCACAGCACATAATTCGAGCCCTTGAGACGCTGGGTGGCGTTCATGGCGCTGAACACCTGGGCGGCGGCGCAGGCGAAGACTTGCGGGTCCGGGTTGCTGGCGGCGCCGGCGGCGAAACGCGGGTTGCTGAAACAGTTGGCGGTGCCCCAGAGCAATTTGATCCCGGTCCGTTCCTGGTGGCCCTCAAGGTGATCGACCATCTGCGCGAAGTGGTTGCGGTATTCCTTCAGCGACTGGCCTTCCGGCGCGACATCGGTGTCGTGGAAGCAGTAGTAGTCAATGCCCAGCTTGGAGAAAAACTCGAACGCCGCCTCGGCCTTGCCGATCGCCAACTCCATCGGATCGCCGGCGTGCTGCCAGGGGCGCTTGAAGGTGCCGGCGCCAAACACATCGGACCCTGGCCAGACAAAGGTGTGCCAGTAGCAGACAGCCATGCGCAGGTGTTCGCGCATGGGTTTGCCGAGGATCAGCTTGTTGGCGTCGTAGTGGCGGAAAGCGAGCGGCGAATCGCTGCCTGGGCCCTCAAAGCGAATCGGCTGGACATCTGGAAAGTACGACATGGGCGGATTCCTTTTTATTCTTGGCGGTGTCCCGATACTAACGCCGGCCCTGGGCCTGCTGATTATGAAAATCACCAAGAGGCAGTTCGATTTTGAGTATTGAGATTCGCCGCTGGCGCGCCTAGGCTCTGTCCATCGGCCCAGGGTTCAAATAATGAAAATCGTCCCGCCCGTCCACCGCATCGCCCTGTTGTTCAACGGCAGCAAGATCTACGACCGCGGCATCATCAGCGGCATCGGCAACTACCTGAGCAGCACCCGCGCGTCCTGGGACTTGTTCCTCGAGGAAGATTTCCTCTGTCGGTTGAAGGGGATCGAGCGCTGGCAGGGCGACGGGATCATTGCCGATTTCGACGACCCGCTGATCGGCGAGGCGCTGGCCGGGATCAAGATGCCGGTGGTAGCCGTGGGCGGCTCGTACCAGGACGAGCGCGCCTATCCCAAGGGCATTCCCTATGTCGCCACGGACAACCATGCGCTGATCAAATTGGCCTACGAGCACCTGATCGAAGCCGGGTTGACGCGCTTCGCCTGCTTCAGCCTGCCGGAATCCCAAGCCAATCGCTGGGCCCAGGAACGGGAGAAGGCCTTTCGCCGATTGATGCAACGCGACGGCCTGCAAGCCGAGGTCTATCGCGGCATGGGCACTAGCGCGCCGCTGTGGGACAGCGCTGTCGAGCAGCAGATCGCCTGGCTGCAAAGCCTGCCCAAACCCATCGGCATCATCGCCGTCAGCGACGCGCGGGCCCGGCAGCTGCTGCAGGCCTGCCTGACCGCAGGCATTGCCGTGCCGGAGCAGGTGGCGTTGATCGGCATCGACAACGATCCACTGACCCGCAGCCTGACGCGGGTGCCGCTGAGCTCGGTGGTGCAGGGCACCGAAACCATGGGCCGGACCGCCGCGCGACTGCTCCATCAGATGCTGCATGGCATGCCATCCACGGGCACGCAGGTGCTGATTCCGCCGGAGGCGATCAACGTGCAGGCGTCGAGCTTGCACCAGCCGCTGGGCAATCCTTATGTCATGCAGGCCCTGTTGTTCATCCGCCAATACGCCTGCCAGGGCATCAAGACCGCCCAGGTGGCGGCGTATGTCGGCGTGTCGCGTTCATCCCTGGAAGCGCATTTTCGCAAGGTGCGCGGGTGCAGCGTTCACGACGAAATCCTGCGCTTCAAATTGGCTGCGGCGGCCAGTGGTCTGGAGAATACCGACTCAGCGATCGCCGACATCGCCCGCAATTGTGGCTTCAAGTCGGCGCAGTACCTGCACACGGTGTTTCGTCGGGAGTTCGGTTGTACGCCACGAGAATATCAGCAAGGCACGAATATGGCGGGCGAGTAGTACGAGGGGTTCTTGTGGCGAGGGAGCTTGCTCCCGGTGGGCCGCGAAGCGGCCCCTGAGCCAATCACTGCGGTGAGCCAGGCTGATCCCGACTGGCCTTTTTGGGGCTACTGCACAGCCCAGCGGGAGCAAGCTTCCTCGCCACAGGATTTTCGTGAGGCATCAATCCGCTGCCTTGAGGGTTTTCTCTTGGACAAGCAGCATGGAGCGATAGGCGGTTTCCACGAACAGGTCATAAGCCTCCAGATAGAGGTACGAACTGCTGGTTTTGAGTCCATTGTCCGCGTTGCACTTCACGTCAAGCGCCAACCCTTGCAACGAAGCAACTTTCTGCGCGGCGGGAAAGGACTCACCGACTGAACATTCAAAGGTCTGCTCGAAAGGCTTGCCCTCACTGCTCACAAAGCTCTTGCTGTAGCCGATGGCGCTACCTGGCTTGAGGTTTTGCCAATCCCCCTTCAAATCGATCCGCATAAGACGGCTTGTTCGCTCGGCTGGAACCTTTGGCTCAGCGCTACTCGCCGAGGCAAGCTCGATCAGGCCGCGCCAGCGAACGCTGAGCTTTTCGCTGCCCAATGCGCCCATGGCCTGCTCGCGCCAGATGCCGCGAGCCGGGCCTGGCTGCAAATAGAGATCCATAGGGGTGTTCTTGACCACGGCGCCCGGCGCCATGGGCGAAGTGGCGTCATAGGTAAATTGCAGGTGACTGAGCGTGCGGGTCGGGTGTCCTTGGGGCAATGCGCTGACTTGTGCCAGCAACGCTGACGGTATTTCTGGTGTAGGCATGTCCGGCGGTAGTTTCTTGCGCAGTGCGCCCACTGTGTCGAGTTTTGCCAGCTTGGCGGGTTCGGCGCAAACAGCGCCAACCAAGCGCGTACGTTGCTTCGCATTCAAAGCGCTGTCGAGCGGCTGCAGGGGCGGCAACAGGCCTTGGTTGCTCATGCGATAGACCTGGCGGGTGTTGGCCTGCTGTGTAGAGCAATTGATCTCGACGCGCTCAAGCTGACGGTCGTAGGTCTTGCTTGCCTCCAGGCGCAGGCGAGCAAAGTCGATGCCTGCCCATATCGAGCGTCGAGCATTGTCCAGGTCCAGGCTGCCGGAGTCGACCATTAAGATGTCTTCACCATCGCCAGGAAGCTGCCTCCATCCGCCGTCCTCCACTGCTTGGCACATTTGCTGAGCCGTGGTGCGTGCTGGTTGCTGCGGGTCCGCCGGCAACACGAAAGGCTTGTACCAGCCTTCTGCCTGGCGATAGTCCATCGCTAACATCAGGGCCTCGCAATTGGCGAAGAGTCGCGCCTGGGTGGCCGGCTGGGTGCCCGCGGCGGGCACGTCGACCATCAGCACTGCGGTGGGCCCCATTCGCAAGGTGTTATCCAAAGGCAGGGGCTGGGCCAGTACACGGGCCGTCATGGCCAGGTTCTGCGCGTCGCGTTCGGCAGCGACGCGTTTGTTGTGCTCGGCGATTTTATCGGATCGAGACGCACAGCCCACCAGGGCCGAGGCGCAGAGGGCAGCCAGCAGCGTGGCGGTCGATATTCTGGATAGATGAAGCATGAACGTCCTTGATCAGTGTGGAGTCAGTCAACTGCGTCGGGGGAGGTCCATCGGTGCCATCCTGGCCGAGCGCTTTCAGGGGGGCGCAGATTAAGAGGTTTACCTGCGTTTGGCCAGTGACGGATTCTCTCCACCGAGGGCCAGCCATTCAGCTAGATAGCCAGGTATTAACGACCCGCCGGTCCAGCTCCTCCCAGTCCGCCATGCCCAACACTCGCGTGGTATTCAGGCCGCGTAGATAACCGCGCAGTTGATTCGCCGTGTCCCGGTTGAGTTGCGGGTCGGCTTCGGTGTCGCCCAGCAGCACGGTTTCGTACGGGACCAGATACTCCGCCACCCGTTCCCGGAAGTCGGGCAAAACCGCACCGCGAATCAGATCAAATGTTCTCATCAGATACCTCATAGGTTTTTTCAGGGCTTGCAACTATTGCCATCAGTAATAGTGACCATTACGAAATGCAAGTTCTGCTTTGCCGGCGTTCATTGGAGAATCAGCCCCATCGAAACGCAGCCCAACACCGCAGGACCTGAAACATGCGCCCCTTATTTTTCCTTGCCCTGGCTTTGCCCCCGTTGTTGCTGGCCGGATGTGCCTCGGCTCCGAACGATCCGACCCTGACCTTGCAGACCAGCAAGACGCCGGCCGAATACGCCGAATGCGTCGTACCGAAATTGCAGGACCGCGCGCTGAATCCGACGGTCTCGCAGACCCAGCGCAGCTATCGCATCGTCGTGCCGAGCAAAGTGGCGGCGGACAACGTGCTGGAAGCCTACAAGGCGGGTAGCGGCGGCAAGGTGTTCGTCTATGAGCGGCATTTGCTGGCTTCCAACTTCCTGCCTTCGAATTTTGAGCGCGCCGCCCAGGATTGCATCTGACCGGTCCGTAAACGCTTTTCTCCGTGCTCCTTTGGTTGGCCGCAACCAACCAATTCCCTTGCCCCGCACCGTATTCGGTCGCGGGGCTTTTTTTGTCCGGCGCGCCTTGCGTATCGTGATGTGAGAGGATGGCGCATTCGACGCCACCCTCGACAAAAAGGACCGAGATGAACCTGTTCCCAGCGCACTCCGTGCCATTCCTCCTGACGTTCGCTGCCCTGTGCGCCCCGGTGCACGCCGCGACGTGGCAAATCTGCGACATGCAATTGCGGGTCACTGAGGTGGTGAAGCAGCCGTTCCCCGGTCTCCGCGCCCAGGTTCTGAAAACCAGCCCTGCCTCGCCCGACGTGGAATGTCCGGAAGAGGGTGCGGTGATCAGTTTCATCCCGGAAACCGCTGACTACCAGGCCACGCTTGCCCGGCGCAAATGGCCTGTAAAAGGCCAGGCGATCCGGATCAAATACCGCTACCTGGACGGCATCTGCAAAGGCGACGGCAACGAACATCCTTGTCGTATCGAGCATTATCCTTTCGTGGCCCAATGATCAGCCTTGGCCGGCGTTCGCCTCGGCTTCGATCGCAGCCCTGACGCTGGGGCGCGTCTCGATCCGAGCCATATACAACGCCAGCGCCGGCCAATGCTCGATGTCGATGGCGAAAAACGGCAGCCATTTGAGCACCGTGAACAAATACGCGTCGGCAAGGCCGAAATCCCCCTGCAAATAGCTGTGTTGTTCGAGAGCGCCGGCCAGGTAATCAAGCCGCTTGAACAGCTTCTGCTTGAAGATGGCCTTGGTCGTTTCCGGGATCTCGGCGTTGAACAGCGGGGCACAGCCGCCATGGATTTCCGAGCTGATGAAGTTCAGCCGTTCCTGCAACCGAACCCGCTCCCAGGTGCCATTGGCCGGTGCCAAGTGATTGCCCGGAACCTGAACGGCCAGGTACTGGACGATGGCGGGACCTTCGGTCAGCACTTCACCGTTATCCAGCATCAGCGCCGCGACGTAGCCCTTGGGATTGATGGCAAGAAAGTCCTGCCCGCCGACGGTTCGCTTGGTCTTGTTGTCGACGCGGATCAGCTCGAAGGCAATGCCCAGCTCCCGCAGCACGATGTGCGGGGACAATGAACAGGTCATGGGCGCGAAATACAATTTCATGGGATTTTCCTGATGGCGTTGAGTGCCGCTGAGGATCGGCGCGAACCGGAAGATTTTCAAAGGACATTTCGAGTGCTAGCGTATGACAAAATCTCATGAGCAACGTTGACCTCCATGGCCGTAAAAATCCCCTCACTCAACGGCCTGAAGGCGTTCGAATCAGCCGCGCGCCACATGAGCTTCACCCAGGCTGCCCTCGAGTTGAATGTCACCCAGACAGCGATCAGTCATCAGATCCGGCGGCTGGAGGACGAACTGGGCGTGCGCCTGTTCCTGCGGTTCAAGGACGGCCTCGCATTGACCGATGAAGGTCGCGCCTATTTCCCAGGCGTTCGTTCGGCATTCCATGAGTTGCGTCATTGCACCGAAACCTTGTTGGATTCGGTCCATGACAGTGCGCTGACGGTGAGTACCCTGGTGTCCTTCGCATCAAAATGGCTGCTGCCTAGATTGGCCTCGTTCCAGGAGGCCTATCCCAACATCGATGTACGTGTCTCGGCTTCCACCGACCTGGTGGATTTTCGCAAGGTTGGAATCGACGCGGCCATTCGTTACGGCTCCGGAGATTGGAAGGGCCTGCGCGCTGACTGGCTAATGTCCGATGAGGTTTTTCCAGTGTGCAGTCCGAAGCTGCTGGTGGGACCCAATGCGCTGAAGGCGCCCGGCGATCTGACCCATCACACCTTGTTGCAGGTCAGTGGCATGACGCGGGACGATTGGAGCCTCTGGCTGGGGGCCGCCGGCCAACCGAGCGCCTTGGCCGAAGGCTCACGGTTGACCTTCGACCTGGCGATGATGGCCGTGCAGGCGGCCATCGACGGCTTGGGCGTTTGTATCGGCCGCTCGACCTACGTCGACGACGATCTGAAGGCGGGTCGACTGGTCGCGCCGTTTGCCCTGAGGTTGAAGTCCGATCTCGGTTTCTATCTGGTGACACCCATCGAAGCAGCCCACTCGAAAAAGGTCGAGGCGTTCAGGGCCTGGTTGATCGATTCGATCAGGGGGGCAAACACACCGGGTACTCTGTTGCTGGATTAAACGTCCATCCTACTGCGGCGGACGTTGCGGCAACGCCGAGTTGCCGAACGTATTGCCCATGCGAATCCGCGTGGCCGACTGGTTGTACAGACCCAGCTTGTTCGGCGCTCGCTGCTCTATCGGCACGTTCAACGCTTCCTGGTTCTTGCGCGCTGCCGCCGTACCCTTCGGGTTGGCCATCTGTTCGCTCAGGCATTCGTAGGACAGCGCCTTGTACCCGTTTACCTCGACATTGATGCATCCCTCATTCGCCGGCTCGGCGGCTTGGGCCCACAAGGGAAGGGCAGCAAGCAGCAGCGCGTATACACGACAGTCCATGGCGAAGCTCCTTTTCCAACGGTAGAAGCCTGAATCTACCTCGTATTGGAGCAAGGTATGACGATGTTTTTTTTGCAGCGCCAGTCACACAAACGACATGTACACGTCTCATGATGCGCCAACGCAGGGCGTCGACACGCCGTTCGGGCCGGAAGATGTCTATGTCAAGAGAAGCGCTGAGCAGGTGCTGCCTCGCGCCCACGGTACTGTTCCTGTTGCTCCATGCATTGATGCCGCAACGCGACGCGTGGTCTGCCACGCCTGCGCCCCACGAGGCGGGCGACAGGCTGGCGCGTTCTGTCGAGTTTGCGATACCCGCCCAGGAAATGACCGTCGCCCTTGACCTGTACAGCAGAGCCAGCGGGATGGCGATCCTGGTGGATCGTCAATTGGCACATGGGCGACGGTCGACCGCGGTGCACGGGCGTCTGAATGCCCGCCAGGCGTTGGAGCAATTGCTGGCCGGTAGCGGCTTGGCGGCGCTCTATACCGGTGCGGATGCTTTTACCGTGAAAAAGGCAGAGCTACCCAGCCGTGCCGGTGCGTCTTCGCGCAACGGTGGTTCCACGGTGCGCGAGGACAATTTTGCCCGTGCATTGCAGGTCGCGTTGGAGCAGGCGCTTTGCCGTTCTGCGGTGACGCGTCCGGGCCATTATCGAGCGGCGCTACAGCTGTGGGTCGGAGGATCGGGCGAGGTGCGCAAGAGTCGCTTGCTGGCGTCCACCGGTGACGCCCGGCGTGATGCGGCGATTATCGAGGGGCTGAGTAAGTTGGATATCGGCCGTGCCCCGCCGTCTTCGTTGCCGCAGCCGGTGACGGTGCTGGTGGTGCCGGGCGCCGCTTCGGCAGGCACGGAATGCAACCCATGGGAAGGAGCGGTAGAGCCATGACGGAAAAGGAGCAGAGCACCATGCTCAAGGTGTTCCTGGCTTCCTATGATGTGTTTCGCGCACGCTTGCGCCGGCGTCTGGGCTCCGATGACCTGGCCAACGACGTATTGCACGAAACCTATCTTCGGGTAGACCGCATGGAACCGCCGGCAGATGTGCAGAAGCCGGGCGCCTACCTGTTCCGCATGGCCCTGAACATCGCGGCTGACCGTCGTGCGCAGGATGCACGCTTGCTCACCGGCACTGAAATCGAAGAACTGATGCAAACCGCCGACGAACATCAGGACCCGGCGGTGATCGTCGGTGGCCAGATTGAAATTCGCGCGCTGATGCAGGCGCTGACCGAGCTTGCGCCCCGGCGCCGGCAAATATTGATGGCATCACGCATGGAGCAGACACCGCATCAGGAGATCGCCCAGCGATTTGGCATCTCCACCCGGATGGTCGAGAAGGAACTCAAGGCTGCGCTGCAATACTGTGCCGATCGCCTGGAAAGAAAAGTGATTCAGCGGTTCGGTCCCGGCGCGGGAAAACAGTCTTAGGTAATAAGGCGCTCGTCGCGCATTCCTTCTTGAGTCATTTCACGTTTGAAAAACATGTCTATAAGCGCATCTGAATCGGCCACTGCCACGGCTAACCAGCTCCGGGAAGAAGCGTTCCATTGGCTGGTGCGCTTGACTTCAGGGCACGCCACCCACGCCGACGCCGAGGCTTTTCGGCGCTGGAGTGCGCAAAGTTCCGAGCACGCCCGTGCCTTTTTCCTGGCCCGCCAGTTGTGGCAGGCCATGGCGCCCGCGGAGCAGAAGTTCCGCCAGGAGCAGGCGGCAAAGGTCGTCAGCCACCCGCGGCGTTTCGGACGCCGGGCATTTCTCGGCGGCGCGATTGCCGCGTCGGTTGCGGTGCTGGTCGCGCGTCCGTCACTGCTGGATGGCTGGCCCATGGGCGCGGATTTTCATACCGGTGTCGGCGAGCAACGCCACGTCGACCTGACGCAGGGCGTGGTGCTTGAACTCAATACCCAGACGCGCATCAGCCAGCGCAGCGAGGCCCTTGGTGACGCCGCCATCGAAGTACTGAGCGGTGAAGTGGAAATCCAGGCCAGCACGGCGTTGCGTGTGCTTGCCGGCAATGGCGAGTTGTTCGCCGATGGCGCGCGGTTCAATGTGCGGGCCACCGAGGGTAGCGTGTGCGTGACGTGCCTGGAGGGCCGCTTGCAACTGAAACATCAGGGGCGGCGCGTGAGCCTGGAGCAGGGCCGACAATTGACCTATACCGCGCAGCGACAAGGCCAACCCACCTCTTTCGATACCCAGCAAGTCATGGCTTGGCGTCAACAGTTGCTGGTGTTCAACGATGCCCCCCTCGCGAGCGTGATCGATGAGATCAACCGCTACCGTCCCGGCATGATCGTGCTGATGAACGCTGAGCTCGGGCGGCGCAAGGTTCAGGCGCGCTTCAGCCTGGCGCAACTGGCGAATGTCGCCGTACTGATTCGCGATGCCTACGGCGCCACCATCACCGAGCTACCGGGCGGCGTGGTGCTGGTCAGCTAGGCGTTTTCATTCCAGTGGGCTGCTATTGAAGCGGTGCCAGCACCTGGCGGTAGCGCTCGGTGCCGTGTGCCGTGCGACGGCTGAAGCTGATTTCCAGACCCGCCGGATTTTCCTCCTTGCTGCCAGTCAGATGGCGCCAGCCCCGGTCGGCGCGCCATACACGCACATCAACGCGCTCAAGCTCACTCAACACCGCGACACGCTCCTTGGGCGCGGGGAGGGGATAGCGTGACCGGGCGACGCCCGAGGCACGGAAAAGCGTGCCGTTTTCAATCCACCATCTCACCCGTTGCATCTTGCCGTCCTGGTCCGCCGCGGCGCGTATCAATTCCAACTGCAAAGGGTCGCTGTCGCTGCTGCGAATGCTGATCGCGGCAGGCGCCGAGGGGCGGGTGGCGGTGGGTTCATCGGGCGGTGGCGGCTCGGCCAGTTCAGTGGTGGCTCGCAGGGCGAAGTCACGCTGCAGCTGGTTGAATGCGCGCATCAGTTGCGCGTGCTGTTCGGCGCTGTCCTGCAGGTGGGCGTCGGCGCGGGTCACACCGTCGAGCCCGCGCCAGGCGATCAGGCTGACGATGGTCATCAGCAGGATGGCGACCATCACTTCAATCAGCGTGAAGCCGTTCTGCCGGACCATCAATGCACCTCGATGCGGCCAGCCGCCGTGCGCGTCACCGATACGCTGGCCTGGTTGCTGGACAGAATGACTTGCAGGGGCGGGGCAATCCATTCGGCATCGAGCACCAGCGTTTTCCCTGGGTGGATGCGCACCTGCACCGGTCCCGCGCTCCAGTGCCTGGGGCGCAGTTGCGGGTCGTTGATGAACTCCCGATCCTGTGCGCCGACAGCATCCAGCCGCACGAAACGGTAACCCTGGCTGTCGGCGACCCAGGCGATGCGACGACCATCGCTGCGCGCTTCGGCCTGGGCGGTTTCCAGCAGCAAGGCCAGGCGCTTGGCATCTTCGCGCAGGCCGCTGGCAGCGTCGGCGTGGATATTCAAGCTGATGGCGGCGCTGGCGATGCCGATGATCACCAGCACGACCATCAATTCGATCAGCGTGAAGCCGCGTTGTCGGTGTCGCCATTCATTCATGGTCGCTACGCCTTTCGCTGGGGTGAATTTGCAATAAAACCGTGAGAAAGCGCTGGTAGCCTGAAGCACTGGACGTCACGGAGGATCCGCTCATGCGCCATTTCCATCGCCTCGATCCGGCCACGCTGGTCCAGGCTGTCGCCGTATTGGCCAGCGTGGCGGGGCTTGTCACCTGGGGCTTCTTGCTCAACGATTCGGCGCCCGTGCAAGCCCAGGCCAATAGCGAACCCTTGCCGCCCTTGGCAGCCACTGGCCAAGCCGCGGCGCAATGGTTCGCCAGTTCCCCGCAGAACCTGGAGATCAAGCTCAGTGGCCTGCTGGCCGGACCCCATGGCGCGGTGGCAATTCTCAGCATCGAGGACTCGCCGCCGCGGGCTTTTCGTGCGGGTGAGCGATTGGGCGAAGGTGTGCGACTGCGCGGAATCGAGGCTGATGCCGTGGTCATCGAGCGGGCCGGCGTTGAATCTCGCCTGTCGATGGCTCGTCTGCCGGTGCCGGTGGCGCTGCCGTCGTTGCGCTGATTCATGGCGGGGTGACAGGGCGGCTGAGCAGCGTTTCCAGGCGCGCCAGCGGCGGTCCGTCATGTTCACGTTCATGCACCAGCACTTTCACGCTCAGCAGGTCGCCACTGCGGGTTACCTGCTGCTCGCAGCTGAGTTTCAAGCGCCCTTGATCACAGCGTTGCATGGCGCTGCCCTTATCTGTGGCCCCGCGCAGACGCAATTCGGCCAGGCTGTTCTGGGCCGCCAACAGCGCCATCGAGCGATCCCGCAACAGCGCGTTGCTCTGGCTCATTTGTGCACTGGCGCGAACAGCCGCTGACATCGCCACCGCCACGATCAGCAGCGCCACCAATACTTCGATCAGGGTAAAGCCGCGTTGCCGGGGTACCTGTCGGGTCATGGCAATGAGCATCGTCGGGGAAATGTGCTTCAGCCTAATGCCCGCGTTTGACGGATTGCTGACCAAAGCTCCTGAGGATTTTTTATACCAGTGACATATGCCGCTGGAACAATCCGCAGCGAATGGAAACCTCAACCAGCGCCAGAATGCGGCGCCAGCCAAGGAGTGTCGAGATGGGTGTCGCATCGTCTGGCCGTCCCACACGTGGCCCTCGCCGGCAGCAAGGTTTTACCCTGATCGAGATCATGGTCGTGGTGGTCATCCTCGGCATCCTTGCCGCCATGGTCGTGCCGAAGGTGCTTGATCGCCCGGACCAGGCCAGGGCCACGGCGGCCCGCCAGGATGTTGCGGGGCTGATGCAGGCACTCAAGCTGTTCCGTCTCGACCAAGGGCGCTACCCGACCATGAACGAAGGGCTCAAGGCCCTGGCGGAAAAACCCGCCAACGCCACCAGCGCCAATTGGCGCGCGTACCTGGAACGGCTGCCCAAGGACCCGTGGGGCCGCGCCTACAACTACCTCAATCCGGGCACTAACGGTGAGGTCGATGTGTTTTCCCTCGGCGCCGATGGGCAGCCCGACGGCGAAGGTGTCAACGCTGATATCGGCTCCTGGCAGCTCTAGTCGTGAATCGCTCAGCCCAGCGTGGCATGGCGGTGATCAGCGCCTTGCTGGTGGCGACCGTGGTCGCGGTGATCGCCGCTGGCATGATCGCCCGACAGGTCCAGGTGACTCGTAGCGTGGAAAGCGAAAGCCAGCGGGTGCGGGGCGCCTGGCTGTCCAATGGCGTATTGGAATGGACCCGCCAGGCGCTCTGGCAGCAACGCTTGCGCGAGCCCATGACGCGCTTGGACCAGACGTGGGCGCAGCCCTTGCGCGGGGTGCGCCTGGACGCTGAAAGCGGGGTGTTCGACGGCCATATCAGCGATGAGCAAAGCAAGTTCAACCTGCGCAACCTGATCCTCGACGGCCAACTCGACACACTGGAAGTTGCCGTATTCGAACGTCTGTGCGCCGAGCTGGGCGTGCCCGTGGCCCAGGGCAACCGTATCGTCCAACGCGTGGTGGAGGCCTACCCCAAGCGCTTGCGTCCACCGCCGCCAGTCTCCGGCGCGGCACCCGGGTTCGACAGCGGTCGCCTGACATCGCCGGACGCCGAAAGCCAGCCGCTGCCCGCCACGCGGCCGATGTTGCGCGGTCTCGATGACCTGGCCGGCCTGCCCGGGATCGACCTCGCTGCCCTTGAGCGCCTGCGCCCCTATGTCACGGTGCTGCCGGCGCCCACTTGGGTGAATGGCAATACCACCACGGCCCAGGTCTTGGCCGCGCGAGTGCCCGGCATGAGCGTGGCGCAGGCGCAGGCGCTGATTGCCGAGCGTGACCGCGGCCAGTGGTTCATCAACAGCGGGGATTTCCTCAACCGCTTGCGCGTGCCGCAGATGAGCACCGAGCAGCTGCGCCTGGGCATTACCAGCGAGTGGTTTCTATTGCGGGGACAGGCCACGGTCGAACAACGCCGCTTCGGTGTCGAAGCGTTGTTTTATCGCAGCGAGCAGAGCAGGCCGCAAGTGGTCTGGTCGCGGGTGGGCGCATGAGCACCTTGCTACGGATAGCGCTGGCGCCGCTTGCCCAGTTGACGGCCGACAGCCCGTTGGACTTCGCCTGGCTCGATCGCAAGGGCGCGCTGGTCGAACAAGGGCGGCAATCCCTGCGCGAGCTGAGCGGCGCGGCCCAAGGCAAAGCCCTGGAGCTCTGCTTGCATCCTCAAGACACGTTGCTTGCCTGCATCGAATTGCCGCCACTGGCACCGGCGCGCCTTGGCGATGCCGTGCGCTGTGCGGCAGACAACCTCCTGCTGGGCTGCGACGATACCGTGCACCTGGTGCATGGGCCTCGTGATGCGTGCGGCCAGGTTCAACTGGCCTGGTTCGAGCGTGCGGCCCTGTTGGGTCTTTTGCAATTATTGCAGGGGCTCAAGTTGCAGCCGCGTGGTGTGTACGCGGCGCCTTGTTTTCTGCCGCTGGCTGAGCCGGGCACATGCACGGCGGCAAGCGTGGAAGGTCATTTGCTGGTCCGTGAGGATCTCCAGCGCGCCTGGGTGCATCCCATGATGCAAGAAGGCGCCGAACAGTTGCGCGAACGGACGGTGCGTTGGGTCGGCGAGGGGCCGGAGTCCGTCGACCCATGGCCGGACGAGCAGCGCTGGCTCGGTCCGGTTCCCGCCTGGAACCTACTGAACGGGATCGAACAAAACGTCCGGGGCAATCAGCGCTGGGGCCGCGCGGTCGGCTGTTGCGCGGTGGCGGCGTTGATCTGGACCCTTGGCCTCAACCTGTACGCGATGCGGTTGGCCGGCGAGGGCCAGGCAATCAAGGGACAGATGACCAGCCGGGTCCAGCAGGCTTTTCCTGAACTGCCGGTGATTCTCAATCCCTTGCAGCAGGCTCGCCAGCAACGCGATGCCCGGCGCAATGGCGCGTTGGCCGAAGGTCCGGTCAGCTTCGCCGCCTTGGTGCAGCAGGCGGCTGGGCAGTTGCCGTTCATGGCGGGCGCGGTCGACAAACTCGACTTCGATGGCAGCGAACTGCACCTGACCCCGCGCACGCCTGCCCGCAAACCACCCGCCGATAGCAACTGGCAAACCAGCCTGGCGCAAGCGGGCATAGCGGCCGATCTTGCAAATGGGCAATGGACGCTGAAGCGTTTGCCAGCGCAGGCCGCGGCAGCGCCCGTTGCGGGAGGCACGGATGAATAGCCTGGCACGTTATCGCGCCCGCTGGCAGGCGCAGCGAGCCAGCGCTCAGCAGTTCTGGCAACGCAGCAGCGCCCGGGATAAACGCATCTTGCGGATCGCCGCGCTGGTGTTGCCCGTGGTGGTGCTGTGGTACGGCCTGATCCAGCCGCCACTGCAACGCATCGACCATTGGCAAGCCGAACTGCCGCGCCTGCGTTCCCAGGCGGCAGCGCTGGATGGGGTGCTGGACGAGGTGCAGGGAGCCGGCGTGGTGCCCGGCGCGATCACGCCACAGCTGGTGAAAGAGCGTTTGGATGGCATCGGCCTGGCCGGCGCCTACGACCTGGAGCACCGGGTCGAGGCCGACGCCACAACCTGGCGGCTGACCCTCGACAACGCGCCCGCCGATGCCTTGTTGAACTGGTTATTGGACGACGCACCGAGGCTCGGCCTGCAGGTGCGCGACGCTCATTTGCAACGGGCAACCTCGCAAAGCACTGAGACGGCCGCGCGGATTTCCGGGGTCGTTGGCATGGAACAGGCGCCCGGCGCTAAGGAATCCTCATGAAGCGGTTTGGTACGTATGCGTCAACAATTCCCTTGGCGCTGTTGCTCAGTGCCTGCAGCCAATTTGGCAGCGAGCAGGCGCAGCCCATTCCCGCTCAAAGTGAGCTGGGCCAGCCGCTCGCACAGACCGGCAGCGGTGACGCGCTGGTCGAGCGCCAGCGCGTGCAAGCACAGGCAGAGCAACGACGCCAGGTCACGCGCAAGGCATCGTCGCGCCCGACCCTCCGTCCGCTCGATGCCGGCCCGACTGGCAACGGACTGGGCAATCAACCGGTGCAGTTGAATTTCGTCGAGGCCGATATTCCCGCCGTGGTGCGTGCGCTGTCACGCGCCACCGGTCGCCAGTTCCTGGTGGACCCACGTGTCAAAGGCCAGTTGACCTTGGTGTCCGAAGGCGAGGTGCCGGCCCGCACGGCCTATGACATGTTGCTCGCGGCCCTGCGCATGCAGGGTTTTGCCGTGGTCGAAGTGGAAGGCGTCAGCCAGGTGGTCCCGGAAGCCGACGCCAAGTTGCTGGGCGGGCCGGTGGGGGACGCCGATCGTGCGGCAGGCAACGGCATGATCACCCGGACCTTTCGCTTGCAATACGAAAACGCCGTCAACCTGATCCCGGCACTGCGGCCCATCGTATCGGCCAACAACCCCATCAATGCCTACCCCGGCAATAACACGGTGGTGGTCACCGACTATGCGGAAAACCTCAACCGGGTGGCGCAGATCATCGCCAACATCGACATACCCGGCGCCATCGACACCGATGTCGTCCCCGTGCAGAACGGCATTGCCGTCGACATTGCGACGATGGTGTCCGAGTTGCTCGACGTGCAGGGCGCCGATGCGACGCAAAAGGTGTCGGTGATCGGCGACCCTCGATCCAACAGCATCATCCTGCGCACCGGCAGCCCCGAACGCACCGAGCTGGCCCGGCAGCTGATCTACAAGCTCGACAATGCCCAGAACAACCCGAGCAATCTCCACGTGGTGTACCTGCGCAACGCCCAGGCAAACAAGCTGGCGCAAGCCTTGCGTGGCTTGCTCACCGGTGAAGGAGAAATGGCCGGTGCGTCCACCGACAGCGCACGGAACCTGTTGAACGGCGGTGGCCTGGGTGGCCCAGCGGGCAGCAGTACGAGCGGAAACGGCAATAATTCGTCGAGTACTACCGGCAGCAGTTCGCAAACCAACAATGGGCAGAGTGCAGGGCTGCAGATGTCGAGCGGCCAGGGCAGCCATCAGGCAGGCGAAGGCGCAGTGGCGTTTTCCGCCAACGGCGTCACCGTGCAGGCCGATACCACCACCAACACCTTGTTGATTTCCGCGCCCGACCCGCTGTATCGCAACCTGCGCGAAGTCATCGATCTGCTCGACCAGCGCCGCGCGCAAGTGGTGATCGAAAGCCTGATCGTCGAGGTCAGCGAAGACGATGCGAGTGCGTTCGGCATCCAGTGGCAAGCTGGCGATCTGGCGGGCAACGGCTGGATCGGTGGCGCCAACCTGGGCGGTGCTGGTATCAATACCTCGGCCAGGAACAGCATTGATGCACTGCCCGGAGGCCTGAGCATCGGCAAGGTGTCGGGCACGGTGAATATTCCCGGCATCGGCCAGGTGCTCGATTTGAAGGTGCTGGCCCGCGCCCTGAAGAGCAAGGGCGGAACCAACGTGTTGTCCACGCCTAACCTGCTGACGCTGGACAACGAAGCGGCGAGCATTTTCGTAGGGCAGACCATCCCGTTTGTCACCGGCAACTACGTGACCAACGGTGGCGGCAACAGCAACAACCCGTTCCAGACCATCGAGCGGGAGGAAGTCGGGCTGCGCCTGAACGTGCGCCCGCAGATTTCCGAGGGGGGCACGGTCAAGCTGGACATCTACCAGGAAGTCAGCAGCGTGGACCCGCGCGCTTCCAGCGACGCCGGCACGGTGACCAACAAGCGCGCCATCGACACCAGCATCCTGCTCGACGACGGACAAATCATGGTGTTGGGTGGCTTGTTGCAAGATGGCTTCACCGAAAGCTCCGACGCGATTCCGGGTCTGGGCAGCATCCCGGGCATTGGCGCGCTGTTTCGCAGCGACAGCCGCTCGCGGACCAAGACCAACCTGATGGTCTTTCTGCGGCCCTACATCATTCGCGACAGTAACGTCGGCCGCAGCATTACCCTTAATCGCTACGATTTTATCCGCCGTGCCCAGGGCAATCTGCAGCCAGCGCACAAATGGCCGCTCACCGATATGCAGGCACCGCAGTTGCCGCCGGCCGCCCAGGCGATGCCGCTCAATCCGTCACCCCGTCAGCCGATACCGCTCAATCAGCCACCCCGAGCGATGCGCGCCGTGCCGCTGGAACCAGGTGGGCAGCCATGAGCCCCTCCCTGCAAACCGGTGCGGGCGCGTTGCCCTATGCGTGGGCCAAGGCGCAGCGGCTCCTCCTCAAGGCAGGTGAGGAGGGCAACGTGTTGCTGGTCAGTGCCGCGACGCCGGGCTGGGCCATCAACGAGGTACGCCGGCGTTATGGTCCCACTGCGTTGCAACGGATACGCGATGAAGAGCTCGAAGCGCTGTTGACCAGCGCTTATGCCGACACCGGCAGCGCCGCGGCGATCGTCGGCGCGGCGGAAAACGAAGTCGACCTTGATCGCCTGATGCAGGACATCCCGGAAGTCACCGACTTGCTGGACAGCGAAGGTGGCGCGCCGGTCATCCGCATGATCAACGCATTGCTGACCCAGGCCGCGCGGGATGAGGCCAGCGATATTCATATCGAACCGTTCGAAAGCCATTCCGTGGTGCGTTATCGCGTCGATGGAGCCCTGCGCGATGTGGTCGCGCCGCGCAAGGCCCTGCACGCGGCGCTGGTGTCGCGGATCAAGATCATGGCGCAATTGGACATCGCCGAAAAACGCTTGCCCCAGGACGGCCGCATCGCCCTGCGTGTTGCCGGACGGCCCATCGATGTGCGGGTGTCCACCGTGCCCACCGGCCACGGCGAGCGGGTGGTGATGCGCCTGCTGGACAAACAGGCCGGGCGCCTGCAATTGGAAACCCTGGGCATGGCGCCCGCGGTGCTGAGCCAACTGGATCAACTGATCCGCCAACCCCACGGCATCGTACTGGTCACCGGCCCCACCGGCAGCGGCAAGACCACCACGCTGTATGCCGCCCTGGCCCGCCTGGATGCCAGCACCAGCAATATCCTGACGGTGGAAGACCCGGTGGAATACGACTTGCCGGGCATCAGCCAGATCCAGGTCAACACGCGGATCGACATGAGCTTCGGCCTGGCGCTGCGGGCGATCCTGCGCCAGGACCCGGACGTGATCATGATCGGTGAAATCCGCGATCAGGAGACCGCGCAGATCGCAGTCCAGGCCTCGCTGACCGGACACCTGGTGTTGGCGACCTTGCATACCAACGATGCGGTGTCGGCGGTGACGCGGCTGACCGACATCGGCGTCGAGCCGTTCCTGTTGGCGTCGTCATTGCTCGGCGTCCTGGCGCAACGCCTGGTGCGTCGCCTGTGTCCGGCGTGCAAACAACCTGACGAAGCAGCGCCGGGCCAATGGCGTCCTCATGGTTGCCCGCGCTGCAACCACACCGGTTACAGCGGTCGTACCGGTATCCACGAACTCTTCGTGGTGGACGATGAAGTGCGGCGGTTGATCCATCAGGGTGAAGGCGAGCAGGCCTTGCGCACTTGTGCGCGACAGGCCGGCATGTTGAGCATGCGCGAGGACGGCGAACGCTGGGTGAGCAGTGGCTCCACCGCCCGCGAAGAAATCCTGCGCGTGACCCGGGACGCCTGATGAACCGCTACCGTTTCGAGGCCGCCGATGCCTCGGGGAACATCGAGCAAGGCGTGCTTGAGGCCGATAGCCAGCGCAGTGCCATGGGCGAACTGCGCGGCCGTGGGCTGACGCCGTTGCGCATCGACGAGCAGTTACACGTCAGCAGCGCCGGTGCCTCGGGCCTGTTCAGCGCAAAATTGTCGGACAGCGACCTGGCCTGGGCTACCCGTCAATTGGCGAGCCTGTTGGGCGCCAGTCTGCCGCTGGAAGCGGCCCTGTCGGCTACCGTCGACCAGGCCGAGAAACGCCACATCGCCGAAACCCTCGGCGCGGTGCGCGGCGATGTGCGCAACGGCATGCGCCTGGCCGATGCGTTGGCCGCGCGACCACGGGATTTTCCAGAGATCTACCGGGCGATGATTGCCGCTGGCGAGGAGTCTGGCGATCTCGCCCAGGTGATGGAGCGCCTGGCCGACTACATCGAAGAGCGCAACAACCTGCGGGGCAAGATCCTCACGGCGTTCATCTACCCAGCGGTGGTGGGCGTGGTGTCGATTGTCATCGTCATCTTCCTGCTGGGTTTCGTGGTGCCACAGGTGGTCAGCGCTTTTTCCCAGGCGCGCCAGGACTTGCCCACCCTGACCCGGGTGATGTTGCAGGCCAGCGACTTCCTGCGCGCCTGGGGTTGGGCCTGCTTTGCCGGGCTTGCCGGATGCTGGTGGGGATGGCGGCGCTATTTGCGTAACGCCGACGCACGCCTGGCCTGGCATAGCCGGGTGCTGCGGCTGCCGCTGATCGGCCGCTTCGTGCTGGGGGTCAATACCGCGCGTTTCGCCTCGACCCTGGCGATTCTTGGCAGCGCTGGCGTGCCGCTGTTGCGCGCCCTGGATGCGGCCGGGCAGACCCTGGCCAATGATCGCCTGGCCCATTGCGTGGCCGACGCCACCTTGCGGGTGCGCGAAGGCGTGGGCCTCGCCAATGCACTGCGGGTCGGCAAGGTGTTCCCGCCCATCCTGATTCACCTGATCGCCAGCGGTGAAAAAACCGGGGCCTTGCCGCCCATGCTCGAACGCGCCGCGCAAACCTTGTCGCGCGACATCGAGCGCCGGGCCATGGGCATGACGGCACTCCTGGAGCCGCTGATGATCGTGATCATGGGCGGGGTGGTGCTGACCATCGTCATGGCCGTGTTGCTACCGATCATCGAGATCAATCAGCTGGTGCAATGACACCTGCGCGATGCCACTCCTGAGCGCCACTCGGGTTCATCCGTTCGACATCTACGCTGCGCCAGGCTACGGCGCACGGGGGAGGGCATGCGACGGCCTCACGCTCGCGCTGCGAAAACTGAGCAAAATGTCAGGAAGGTGTCGGTAACTCCCGAGAATATTTAGGAAAAACAAGGTCGAACACCCGAGATTTTTTCCTTTCTCTGTCACTGGAAATTGAGAGTTTCTACGCCGTGGCCACCCCTTCAAACGAGCGCCGGAAGTCCGCTCGGGGCAGCGGTCGCGATGAGAAGCACAAGCGAACTACCAACGTCCAGACACGATGAAAGGAGATTCTTCATGTTCAAGCGCAACGTTCTCGCCGTTTCCATGGCCGTCGCCGGCCTTTGCTCTGCCCAGGCCATGGCCGCTGTCGTCGGTGGCGGTGCCACCCTGCCGCAAAACCTGTACGGCGTGCCTCCGACCGGTGGTGTCGCGGCCCCCGTCGGCATCCTCAACGGTCCAGCGCCACAACCGGCCTTCGACAACTACGTGGGTGTGGGCAGCGGTGGCGGCAAGACTGCTTTTCTGACCAACAACTCGGACGTGCTGGTCTGGAACCTCGACGGCAACTCCGCAACTGCCCTGGAAAAGGTCTACGTTCCGGCCGTGACCGTTGACTACGCCGGCAGTGATTCGATTCTGTCCACTGCCGAACTGACCACCTATCGCGCCGCTCACCAGTCGCCAGCCGTGCCAACCGGCAACGCTGCCAACTGGGGTCCGATCATCCAGATTCCTGCCGAAGCCACTTCGGTGACCGTTCCGTACAAGTTGACGCTGGCCAACGGTACCGCGGTCAACAACCTGAACCTGACCAGCGCCCAGCTGTGCGACATTTTCTCGGGCACCGTCACCACTTGGAACCAGGTCAACAGCACCTACCCGACCACCCCGATCAAGGTCTACTACCGTGCTGGCAGCAGCGGCACCAGCGAGATCTTCACCCGTCACCTGAACAGTCAGTGCCCGACCAAGTTCACCACCAACGGTACCTTCACCACGGCGGTCGGCACCGTTCCGGCGAACGCCACTGCCGTGACTGGCAGCGCCGCGATGGCCAGCACCGTGTTGTCCACCGAAGGCGCCATCGGCTACGTCGGGCCGGAAGATGTCAACGCCACCAGCAACGCCGTGGTCGCTCGCGTCAACGGCAACCTGCCTACCGTCGGCAACGTGACGACCGCGCTGAGCACCATTGCGCCGCCCGCCACCGCTGATCGTGGCCTGCCGGAAAACTGGGCCAAGGTCCTGCCTAACCCGGCGACGGGCTACAGCATCGTGGGCTACACCTTCCTGGTGTTCAACCAATGCTACAAGGACAGCACCGACACCGCGGCCGTACGTGACTTCATCAGCCGCCACTACACCCTGTCCGATGCCAACAACAACGACGATGAAATCATCGCCGCCAAGCTGATTCCTATCACCGACACTTGGAAAACGGCCATTCGCAGCACTTTCTGGACCGCTACCAACTCGCTGTCGGTGGGTAACACCACCGCCTGCAACGGCATTGGTCGTCCGCAATAAGCGTTGATCAGGGTCTGCTTCATGAACCGGCAACAGCCTCGCGCTGCTGCCGGTTTTTCATTTCAGCCAACCGCCCGACAGATGAACATTGCGTGACAAAAGTTCGGTCGCGACGGCTTCAACCTGCCTTGGGATTAGTCATTTGCGCGCCTCGTCCAGAGGGCGCTATCGAATTCGCCCTGCGTAAAAAGGATCCGTAGTGATGCGTTGCCGCCCCCAGAAAGTCACTCGCCATAATGCTGATTCCACTGCTGTGCTGTGCCTCAAACCCTTGGCCCAGGCCATCGCCTTGCTGCTGCTGGCCAACCCCGCCTACGCAGCGACCAGTTTCAGTTCGGCCTGGTTCGCGGCCAAGGGCGCGGCTCCGGCGGCAGGCCCGGCCAGCCCCAGCGCGCCTCGCCCTGGAACGCCTCCACCGCTGGCGCAGCAGCAACGGGTGCAGCAGCAGTTGGGCCGTTCGCTGGCGAACATGAACAGCACGGTGGCGGCGATTGCGGCCAGCCAGGCTGCCCAGGCGGCAGGGCGTGCGGCCAGTTTCGGCGCGCCGCAAACCATTCATAACGGTTTGGGCGGCAATGGCTTGAACGCAGTGATCGGGCCGGATGGCAAGCCGTTGTTTCTCAACGCCAACGGTCCGGTACAGACCGACGCCAATGGCAAGGTTATCGTGACGATCAAGCAGACCGCCGACAAGGCGATCCTTAACTGGGACACGTTCAACATTGGCCGTGACACCACCCTGGCGTTTCAACAGGACGCCAATTGGGCGGCGTTGAACAAGGTCAACAACAGCACCGCGCCGAGCCAGATCCAGGGCCAGATCAAGGCCGACGGCACGGTGATGATCCTCAACAGCAACGGCGTGGTGTTCAGCGGTAGCAGCCAAGTCAACGTGCGTAACCTGGTGGCGGCCGCTACGGATTTCAGCGACGAACAGTTCAAGACCGGTGGCCTCTACAACGCCAACGCGGCGAGCTTTACCAACGCCCAGGGTGCGATTCGGGTGGAGAGGGGCGCGCAGATTTCGACGACAGCCCCGAGCAAATCGACTGCCGGGGGCGGCTATGTCTTGTTGCTGGGCAAAAGTGTCGACAACGCCGGCACCATCAGTACCGAGCGTGGACAAACCGTGTTGGCGGCCGGTGACCGTTTCACCATCAAGAAAGGCTTCGCCAGCGACGGCAACTCGACGTCAACCACCCGCGGCAATGAAGTCACCGCCCATCAGGATGGCACCAGCGGCGCCGGGACTGTAAGCAACACCGGGCTGTTGATGGCCGCCAACGGCGACGTGACCCTGACCGGCAACCAGGTGCGGCAGAACGGCGTGGCCCTGGCCAGCACCTCGGCGGACACCCGTGGCACGCTGCACCTCACGGCGCGAGGCAGCGATGCCAACGTGACCCTGGGCGAGGGCAGTACCACGGCGATTCTGGTGGATGCCAGCGCGACGGCCCTGGACAGCCAACGCGACAGTGCCTTGAAACCGATCGTCAGCCAGGACGGCAAAGTCATTCCAGCGGACACCTATCGCCGAGACCTGTCCCTGGTGCAGATCGACAGCGCTGGCAGCGTCGATTTCCAGAAGGGATCGATCACCCTCGCCACGGGCGGTCAGGTGGCGGTGAACGCCGGCACCCGTAGCCTGGTGCGCGACGGTGCGGTGATCGACGTCTCCGGCGCCACCGGCGTCAAGGTGGCGATGGAAGCCAACAGCATCAAGGTCAACATCCAGGGCAACGAGCAGCGCGATGCCGCCGGCAACCGGGATGAAGGTACGTTGAACAACAACGACGTGTGGGTGGATGCGCGTGAGCTGGTGTTCGTACCCGCCGGCACCAACGGCTACGCCACTGATCGCTGGTACACCGCCGGTGGTCTGCTGGAAGTCAGCGGCTACCGCGGCACCCAGGGCCACAGCGCTGGCGAATGGATGGCCCAGGGCGGTACCGTGAGTTTTACCGGTAACGACGTGGTGACCCAGGCCGGCTCGCAGATCAATCTGTCCGGCGGCACGCTGGATGTGCAGAGCGGCACCGTCAAGCAGACCTGGCTCAAGGGTGCCGATGGCCGCTTGTATGAACTCAACAGTGCGCCTGGGGACATGCTCTACACCGGGATCTACAAGGGATACGAAGACCACACCCAGCGCTGGGGGCAAACGAAGTATTACTACAATCCCTTGATTGCCCCGCGTTCGCGCCAGGAGGCCGGCTACACGGTCGGCCGCGATGCCGGCACCCTGGTGATCGGGACTAAAAACGCGGTGCTCGAAGGCACGCTCGCCAGCGATACCTTCCAGGGTGACCGCCAGACCCGCGCCGCCCAGGCCGGCCTGGATGGCTACCAGCAGTCGCAGAAAGCCGTGGCCCGTGGTGGGCAGTTGGTGGTCGGCTCGTACGTGCCGTTCTACGTGAAGGAAAGCGGCACTGTGGAATATGCCCTTGGCGCCACGGCCAATACTTTGAAGAACGTGATTTTCGGCCAAGGCGCGGCGGGCGTTGCCGGTAGCGTCGGCCTGGACGGAGCCTTGCCGACGGATCGCCAGGGCACGTTGTACCTGGACAGCAACCAGCTCAACGGCTTCAAGCTCGGTGCCGTCAAGGTCGCTGCGAGCGAAGGCATCACAGTCAACGGTGCGTTGCAGGTGGCTCCGGCCGGTTCCATCAGCCTGTTTGGCCCGAAGGTGGCCGTGAATGCCAATCTTACTGCCCACGCTGGTGCCATTCAGGTAGGCAGGGATTTCGTCCAGGTCGACGGCACGATGCCGGTTGTCGGCGCGTCCTCGGTCAGGGTGGCTGACGGGGTGCGTCTGGATGCCAGCGGGCTGTGGAGCAATCTACAACTGGACCCTGGCGATATCAGCGTCTTGCCTTACCAGAACGGCGGCAGCATCGCCCTGAAAACCGGCGGCGCCATCGCGCTGGGCGCCGGCAGCGTGCTGGACGTTTCTTCCGGAGCGGTGTTGCTCAACTCGGGCAAGGTGCAGGGCGGCAAAGGGGGCGATGTAACCCTGAGTAGCCTGAACGGCGGATTGAGCCTGGGGGGCGAATTGCGGGGCCAGGGTGTGAAGGGCGGCGGCACCTTGCAATTGCAGGCCGGTAAAGTCCTGATCAGCGACACCGCGACCTCCGCGGCGGCCGGTACCTTGCTGCTCGATGGCGGCTTCTTCAAAAAAGGCTTTTCCGCCTACGACATCATCGGCAACGACGGCCTTGAGGTTGCCGAGGGCACCCGGGTCGATGTCACCATGCCGGTTTATCGCCAAGGCGCTGGCGCGCCTGGGGTCGCCACCGGTGGTGCATTGGGCAGCGCGCTGGAAACCTGGACGCCACCGCTGTACGTCGAGGACGCCAGCAAGGGCGTGCTGACCCAACGCCAGGGTGCCAGCCTGTCCTTGCAAGCCGGCAGCCAGCAAACCGGCGCGGCGAATGTCGCCACGGCTGACCTGCTGGTGGGCAAGTCGGCAGTGTTGAATGTCGACCCCGGACAAGCGATCCGCTTGACGGGCATCGGCCAGATCACCGTGGACGGCACCTTGAATGCCTGGGGCGGCTCGATCACTGTCGGCTCCGCGCCTGGGCCGCAAGCGGCGGTCATACCGCCCAGTGACAACTTCAAGTCGATCTGGATCGGCGAGAACGCGGTCCTGGACGTAGCCGCTCGCGCCGCCACCGCCACGGGTACCAGGGGGACCCAATACGGGTTCGTGCGTAACGGCGGAAGTATCGTCATCGGTGGTGAAATCGATCATGCGACGGGCGACGGCGGCGGTATCGGCAAATTCATCGTGGTGCGCGAAGGCGCGTTACTCGATGCTTCGGGTGCCCAGGCGGTGCTGGATGACGCGGGGCAACGCCGAGTGGTTGCCAGCCACGGCGGCGACATCAGTTTTGGCTCGACCAGTGGGCTTTACCTGGACGGTCAATTCAAGGCTGCCGCCGGCGGTGCCGGAGCGGCGGGCGGAAGCTTGTCGGTCGGGCTCGGGGCGACGGTTTATTTGAACAGCTCGGATTTGCCGGACAACCAGCGCAAGACTCGCGAACTGATTATCGAGCAGCACCATTCCGCGACGGGTATCACGGCCGGGAGCGCGCCAGAGCAGGGCGCCTCCCTGCTGGAGCACGGCTATGCACGGCTTGCGGTGGATCAGGTCGAGGCCGGCGGCTTTGATACGTTGTCCCTCTTCAGTACCGGTCTGCTGACCTTCGATGGCAATGTCAACCTGACGATGGCCAATGCGCTTCAGCTCTACGCGGGTGCGTACGGCATGGCGGAGACAGCGGCGGCGGACTCGGTGGTCAAACTGCGCGGTAACTATGTGCGCTTGGCCGGCGCGCAAGATAATACGACCGCCGGGGCTGACAACAGCAGCACCGGCATAGGGCTGGCGCCTTCGGCACGACCTGCCGCGGGGCAGTTGTTGGTGTCAGCGACCGGGTTGCTTGAGGTTCGCGACGCGGTGAGGGTCGGCGGCAGCGGAACGCTGACGATGGCCCAGGGCGAAGTTCGAAACGTCGATCGTCGTGGTTTTGCGGATTTGCAATTGAACAGCCAGGGTGACATTCGGATGGCGAGCAGCCAGGCCGATCATAAAATGTTACTTCGAACCCCCGGCGTCCTGGGCCTCACCGCCGCGCAGATCTATCCCGGCACCGGCGTGCAAGGGACGCTGACCGCCAAGCGCATGGACATAGGCCGCAACGGCTCGGCGATTCCCTCGGTGCCTTATTCCGCGTTCGGCGAGTTGCGGCTTGAAGCGGATGTCATCAACCAGGGCGGCATTCTGCGAGCGCCATTGGGCAACCTGATCATTGGCCAGACGGCACTGGAGACCGCGTCCCGTCCCGGCAGCGATGTGAACATGCTGCCCGGCAGCCTGACCTCCGTCAGCGGCGCGGGGCTCGTCATGCCCTATGGCGGAACAGCGGATGGCAAGTCCTACGTGTTCGATGGCGTGACGCTCGACAAGAGCCTGCTGCGGCCAGCCCTCAATGGCGTGCCGGGAAAAATCGAGCTGGTGGGCGAGACCATCGACGTTGCGGCGGGAGCCGTTGTGGACGTGTCCGGTGGGGGTGAATTGACCGGTGCCGGGTTCATCTCGGGGCGTGGCGGCTCCACTGACGCGCGCTTCAACCCCTTGGTGCAGTTCGGTCCGGACGGTTTCCTGTTACCGGCACTGAGCAGCAACCCGGTCTACGCTATCGTTCCTGGCGTACAGACCGGCTATGCGCCCGCGGGTGGTGAAGCCGGCGCCGTCGCCCCCTTGGTCGGCCAGCAGATTACCCTCGGTGCCGGCGTACCCGGCTTGCCGGCCGGCACCTATACCTTGCTGCCCTCGACCTACGCGCTGCTGCCGGGTGCGTTTCGCATCGAGGTCAACGGCCTGGCCGGGCAGGGTGGGGTGGTGCCGACCCAGGCCATGCGTAACGGCTCCTGGGCAACGGCCGGCACGCTGGGTATTGCCGGCACCGGCGTACGCGACAGCCTGGCGAGCCAGGTCATCGTCACCGCGGCGGATACGCTGCGCCGCTATTCGCAGTACAACGAGACCAGCTTCAGCCAGTTCGCCCTGGCCGACGCGGCGCGCCTGGGCGTGCCCTCCGTGTTGCTGCCCCGGGATGCCAAGGCGTTCAACGTTACGTTCGAGCGCAACCAGAGTGACCAACCGAGCTTCAGTTTTGCCGGGAAACTGCTGAGCAAAGCAGCCAAAGATGGTCGCGGCAGCACCACCGCACTCACCTTGGTCAGGGCCGGGAACCTGGAGATCATCAAGGCAGGAGAGGCGGTCAGTTCTGGATTGGACGTTGTAACCCTGACCGACGATGCGGTGAATGCCATCGGCGCCAGCAGCCTGTTCATTGGCGGTTACGCCTTGGCCCGCTATGGCCAGGGCGGTAACTTCCTTGAATTCAGTGATGGCAACGGCAGCGCCTCCCGAACCCAAAATATCACCCTGCGCAGCGGTGCGACCCTGCGGGCGCCGGAAGTGTTCCTGGTGACGTCGAGTCCCAATGGCGGCATCACCGTGGAGCAGGGCGCGTCGATCAATACGCTGGGCATGGGCGCCGTGGCCCGTGACTCGCGCGATGGCTATCTCTACAACCCCGGTCGCAACAGCGTGCTCGCTGTCTCTAATGGCTACGTGAACATGTTGGCGCCTTCCGCACCCAACCCGCAAAGTCCGGACAGCGCACCAGGCAGTATCCGCATCGGCGTGTGCGACGGCGTTTGCACCGGCACCACTCGCCTGTATTCCGAAGGCACCATCGCCTCGGCCACGGACAATCGCTTCGAGCTGACGGATGCCGTACGCTTCGGTACCCGTAACCTGACCCTGGCGGTTGGCGGCATCAACGTTGGCAGCGCCGAGACCCTGGCCGACCTGGCGTCACGCAATCTGTTGCCCAGCGGCCTGACACTCAACCAGCAGGTGCTCGACCGCCTGTTGCTGGGCGATACCAGCGCTGGCGCGCCGGCGCTCGAAACCCTGGTGCTGGGCGCGCGCGATTCACTGAATTTCTATGGCAACGCCAGCCTCGATACCTTTGACGCGGTGACTGGCAAGTCGCGGCTCAAGGAATTGGTGCTTGGCACTCCAGCGATCTACGGCAAAGGCAATGCCAATGAAACGGCGCTGATTCGCACCGGTAACCTGATCTGGAATGGCGTGCAAAACGAGGCTGGCAGCATCGTGGCCGGCGGCGCGGGCACCGGCACGGGCAACCTGCAGATCGATGCCCAACGCATCGAGTTTGGTTATGCCCCAGCCACCGAGTCCAAGGTGGCCAAGGCCTATGACCGCCTGGCCCTGGGATTCGCCAACGTCAATCTCAACGCCAGCGAACGCATCACCGCCAACCACAAGGGAGGCTTGTCGGTTTACCAGAGCCAGGGCGAATACATCACCGGTAAAGGTTTCCAGTACAGCGGCGGCAACCTGAACATCCTCACGCCGTTGATGACCGGCGAGGCCGGGTCGGTCAACCGGATCACCGCAGGCGGCAATATCCGCGTCAGCGCGCCGGCGGGCAGTCGCCTGCCGGTGGCCAGCGCCGACAGCTTGGGCGCCGAGCTGGCGTTGAACGGCAAGAATGTGCGGGTCGAAGGCAACGTGGTGCTGCCCAGCGGCAAGCTGACCCTCAGCGCCGAGGATGAATTGACCCTCACCGATGCCGCGCGCCTCGACCTGGCCGGACGCAAAGTCACCTTCAACGATGTCAACAAGTACAGCTGGGGCGGTGACCTGATCCTCGAAAGCCGCAACGGCAATATCCGCCAGGCCGCCGGCTCGGTGATCGATCTCTCCGCCGTGAACAACCAGGCCGGGAGCCTCAAGGCCACCGCATTGGCGGCGGCCGCCGGCAAGGTCGACCTGGCGGGCACTGTTCTTGGCAGCAGCAGCGGCTACTACGATGCGGGCGGCACTGCTGTGCCCTACAAGGCCGGCAGCGTGGACATCCGCGCCCAACGCCTGGGTGACGCAAGCCTGAGCGAGGATTTCGCCGCCCTCAACCAACGCCTGAACCAGGGCCAGGTCTTCGGCGGCCGCAGCTTCCAGCTCAAGCAGGGTGACTTGGTGATCGGCGATGGGCTCAAGGCCGGCGTGATCAGCGTGTCGGTGGACGGCGGCAAGCTGACAGTCAACGGCACCGTGGACGCCAGTGGCGAGCGCGTGGGGTCCATTCGCCTGGCGGGCAAGCAAGGCTTGACCGTTGGCGGCAACGCCATGCTCGACGCCCATGGCAGCGTGCTCCGGGTCGACAGCTACGGCCAGATTATCGATTCGCCGAACCGCGCCATGGTCGAGCTCAGTTCCGGTGATGGCCTGCTGACCTTGGCCGACGGCGCTCGGATCGATTTGCGTCACGGCACTGCCGCCAAGACCGGCCACGACGGCAAGGCCCGCGGCACCCTGGAACTGAACGCTCCTCGCCTGGGCGGGGCGACTGCCGGCGATATCGCCATCGACGCCAGCGGCAACCTGAATATCCAGGGCGCCAAGCTGATAGCGCTCAATGGTGTGCAGCGTTACGACAATGCCCACTACGGCAGCGATCCGGCGGCCAGCGGCAGGCCGTATCAGATCATCAATCAGGACTACCTCAACGACATCGACCGCGAAAACCGGGCCTTCATCGACAACGCCTTGAAAAACGACGCCTTGCGCGACGGTAAGCTGGCCGGCCTGAACAATGCGACGTACCGCAACGCGTTCCACCTGCGCCCCGGCGTCGAAATCGTCAGTGCCACCGCCGACGGTGACCTGGTGGTGCAGGGCGACCTGGACTTGTCCGGCTATCGCTACGCCAGCCTCAATCCGCTGACACCCCAAACGTCTGTATACGGTTCCGGCGAAGTCGGCAGCCTGGTACTGCGCGCCGGGGGCGACCTGACCGTGCTTGGCAGCATTAACGATGGTTTCGCGCCGCCGCCAGAAACACCGGACGACGATGGCTGGGTGCTGACGCCCGGCAAGCAAATGTTCAACGGCGATGTGATCGTGCCCCGCGCGGGCATTGAATTGCAGGACGGCACGACGTTCCTCTCCGGCGTCATCCTCAACTACGACCTGCCGTTGCAAGCCATCACTCTGGCCGCAGGCACGCGCCTGCCGGTGGACGGTGAGTTGGCCGAGGCGATTTCACTGCCTGCCGGCACGGTATTGGCGGCCAATATCCGTTACCGCGACGGCCGTGTGGCGTATGCCGCCGGTACGCGCCTGACCGCCGACCTGACCGTGGCGCAAGGGATGATCCTCGGGAGTGGTTCGGTGTTGATCGGCGATACCGCCTTGACCGGATTGGTCTGGCCAAAAGGCGTGGCTTTGCCCAGCCGTCCGGCAAGTTCGGTGACAGTTCATAGCCCAAGCACCGTGGTTCAGGCGGGCGCGTTGCTGTTGCCCTTGGGCGCGCTGATACCCGCAGGCACCGACGTGAAGCTGGCCGAAGGCGTGGACAAGATCAATCTGCGCGGCGGCGATGGCAAGGGCCACAACTGGGCAATCGCGCCCATGTTGGCCGAGGGTTCGCAGTCCTGGTCGCTACGTGCCGTGGCGGGCGCTGATTTGCAAGCCGCTGATACCCGCCTGGTCAATCCGTATGCCGAGCATGGGCGCTTTACCGTGGCCGATACTCACTATGGAATGCTGGCGAAGGCGGGAGGCCAGGTGCTGACCGATCAAGCCTCGCTCGACTATTTTGGTGACTTGAGCTACTCCGGGCGACCCGTGGCGGAGTTGGCTGACCTTTACGGCATGAGCGTCGACGAGTTCTGCGGGCAGGCGCCAGGGCTCTGCGTCGCGGCGGGGCGGACGTTGACCGAGCAAGCCTCGCTCGACTATTTCGGTGACCTGACCTATGCCGGTCGGCCCGTGGCGGAGTTGGCGGACCTGTACGGTATGTCGGAGGACGAATTTTGTGCCCAGGCGCCGGGGTTATGCGTCGGTGGGAGCGTTTACACCTACGTGGTGGGCACCAGCAGCTTCAGTGTGCTTCGTACCGGTACAGGTGATCTGGACCTGGTCAGCGCAGGTGATTTCAGCATGCAATCGCTGTTTGGCATTTATACCGCGGGCACGTCGTCCTTGAGCCTGGCCGACTCGGCGGCGTACAACCTTGCGCGAGGCGTCTCGGTGAATAACGCCGGCCTGCCGACTGACTCGATCCTGGGGAACGGTGACAGCCCTTATGAACGCTTGGTGGATGGCGGCGCAGACAGCCGGTATCGCGCATGGTATCCAGACCATGGCGGCAACCTGCTGCTGTCGGTGGGCGGCGATTTGGCCGGTGACATAGTCGGCAGAAAACAAAGTACTCTCGTGACCGAAGATGCACCGCAGATGGAGAGCTCGGGGGTTGGGAATTGGTTGTGGCGCCAAGGCGATGGTGACGGTACGCCTACGGCCTGGTGGATCAATTTCGGCACCTATGTGCCCCATGGCACCGATCCGGTATTGAACGGTTTTACCGGTATCGGCACCTTGGGTGGCGGCAACGTGGATGTGCGAGTCGCAGGCGACGCGGGTATGTTGGCCCCCCGTGGAGAGCGAGGCGAGCAGGGCGCCAGTCGCAGTCAGGGGATAGTCCTGGCGGTCGGCTCGACCGGGCGCATGGTGGACGGTCAATTGAAGTTCACGGGTGGCGGTGACCTGTCGCTGGCAATCGGCGGCGCGCTCAACCCTTCACTGGAGGCTAGGGCGTTTCTCGACTTAGCCGGCCAGCCGGTTGATTCGCGCCATGACATGAATGGCAGCCTGACGAACTTGCGGGGTTCGCTGAGGGCCAGTGCCGGTTCGTTCGGCGGCATGGAATTGATCAACGGTCCGGACGAGGTTTCGCAGGACCCCCGAGAGATCCGTGCCTACAACCCATACGATGCAACGATGGCCAGCGCGACCGGTGGACTGCTGCTGGTACCCGGCGATGCCACCGCCAGTCTGGATGCCCGTGGCGATCTCGTACTTGGCGCCGCAGTGGACCCGGGCCGTGCGCCGACACGAGTCGCCCAGTCGGTGGACCTGGGCGGCGGGACCAGAGGCCCCGGATATTCCTGGTTCAGCCTGTGGACTGACCATACGGCTATCGATCTGTTTGCAGCTGGAGGGAGCGCTACGCCTTCGACCCAAGGCGGAGAGCTTTCGACAGGCTCCGGTATCATCACGCCTCGTGTCGGTATGGACTATTCACCGACCGACGGGCGTTTCGTCTATCCGTCGATTTTGCGGGTAGCCGCGCCCTCAGGCAGCCTGTATTACGGGCCCTCATCACGTGGGGTAGGGAGCTTTGTGACCCCCTATTCCTTGATCCTGGCACCTGGAAACCAGGCGCAGCTGGAGTTTCTCGCTGGGGATTCGATTTATGCGGGAGGCTACGCAATATCACCGACCAATGCTTCAGCAAGCAGCCTGGCAACTCCGGACCATCCTGCGTTCTATTACAAGGACCGATCGGGTGTGCTACACGGCGACCTGGAAGGAGCGAGTGCGGACCCTTCAGTACTCAGAAGCATCGGAATGGGCTTGTTCGCGTTCGGCGGTACAGGGTCTGGCGGAGATTATCGAGGCGCGGACCAGCCGGTACGCTTCTACGCCGTCAGGGGCGATATCGTTGGGTTGCGCACGGGCGAGCTGATTGCCTTCAGTGCCGGTCGCTGGGGCGGCGAGACCTGGTACGAGGCCGCCAGCCCCGCATGGATCATGGCGGGGCGGGATATCGTCAACAGTGGTGACATCGCGGGCACTATACTGACGCAGTTCGAAACCCGGCCCACCAGCACCGGCAACCTGTTCGTCCACGACGACCCCACGGACATCTCCATTGTCTCCGCCGGCCGCGACATCCTCTACAGCACCTTCAATGTTGCCGGCCCCGGTACGCTGGAGATCAGCGCCGGGCGCAACATCCTGATGGAAGACCAGGCCGCCGTGACCAGCCTCGGTCCGGTGAAAGCCGGTGACAATCGCCCCGGCGCAAGCATCGTGATGCAAGCCGGTGTAGGCGCCGCCGGGCCGGATTACCTGGGCTTCGTGCGGCAATACCTGGACCCGGCCAACCTGGCGGACGCTGGTGCCGGCCTGGCCCAACAGCCGGGCAAGGTGGCGAAGACTTATGAGGTCGAGCTGGCGGCGTGGCTGGCATTGCGGTACGGCTTCGACGGCGATACCGAGCAGGCACAGGCCTATTTCGCCGCGTTGCCGTCCGAACAACAACGGGTGTTTGCCCGCCAGGTGTACTTCGCTGAACTGCGTGCCGGTGGCCGCGAGTACAACGATGCCAGCAGCCCGCGTTCCGGCAGCTACCTGCGCGGTCGCAACGCCATCGCCGCGCTGTTTCCCACCCATGACGTGGCCGGCAATGCCTTGGCTTACCAGGGCGACATCACGATGTTCGGCGGCGCCGGGGTGCACACCAACTTCGGCGGCGATATCCAGATGCTGACGCCCGGCGGGCAGCAGGTGTTCGGTATCGAAGGCGAGGCCCCGCCGTCCAGTGCCGGGGTCATCACCCAAGGCACCGGTGACATCCAGTTGTTCAGCAACGGCAGCGTGTTGCTGGGACAAAGCCGGATCATGACCACCTTCGGCGGCGACATTCTCGCCTGGTCGGCGACCGGGGATATCAACGCCGGTCGCGGCTCGAAAACCACCTTGGTGTACACGCCGCCCAAGCGCGTCTACGACAACTGGGGCAACGTCACGCTGTCGCCGTCGGTGCCGAGCACTGGCGCCGGCATTGCCACCCTCAACCCCATCGCCGAGGTCGCGCCGGGCGACATCGACCTGCTCGCGCCGCTCGGCACCATCGACGCGGGAGAGGCGGGCATCCGGGTCTCGGGCAACATCAACATTGCCGCGTTGCATGTAGTGAACGCCGCCAACATCCAGGTGCAAGGCAAGTCCAACGGCGTGCCGGTCAGCGCGGTGGTCAACACTGGCGCACTGACCAACGCCAGCTCCGCCGCAGCGTCGGCGAGCGATGCCGCGGAAGGCGTCGCGCGCGAACAACAGGCCGCCTCGCGCAACCGTATGCCATCGGTGTTCAGCGTGCAGGTCCTGGGCTTCGGCAACGAACGTCTGGCGCCGTCCCAGGAAGGCGCCAGCCGTGCGCCGGCCCAGGAACCGAGCAACAGCGTGCGGGTATTGGGGGCTGGACGGTTGGACGACCAGGCGCGCAATCAATTGACCCCCGAGGAGCAACGCAACCTGACGTTGTAAGCATCGTCATCAAGGCCCGAGGGCGACAGGCAACTGTCGCCCTTTTTCATGGGCGCGGGGCGCTGTCCGTAGCCGTTCATGAAGATTCGATGACAAAAGTTCGGTAGTGGCCGGTTGCCTCGGTCAAGGTTGTGTGAAAGGGCAACGGCACTGGATTGCCGTTCATAAAAGAAGCTTTTGGCAGGGACGCCCGGACAACTTTTTTTGCGCTATTTCGCGCTGGATGCCAGGTGTGACAGGGGCTATGGGGTCTATGGAAAGTTACTCGAAAGTGGGCATGCAGGAGCTGGACCAGCGCCTGTCGAAGATCGTCGAGGCTGCACGCAAGAAGCCGGTTTCGGTTTATCGCTACGGCGCACCCTGGGTGTGGATCGTGTCCCAGGACGACTGGCAGAGCGCCTTGAAGGAGTTGTCCAGCTACGTGCCGCCTGGCCATTCCCTGGTCATGTTGCGCCCACAAATCGAAGAACTGCTGGAGGCCTCCTCCGAACCCCTGCAGCAATGGGCACGGGAACATCAGATTCAGGTGCCGGTGCCGGCGTTGATGCTCGCCTTGTTGCTCCAACTGTTGTACTCGCTGCCCAGCGAAAAGCAGCTGTACGAGCAGCTCAATTACAACTTGCTGTTCCGCTGGTTTGTCGGCCTCGAGCTGAACCAGCGGGTCTGGACGTTCGCCGTCTTCGTGCGGGATATCGGCGAACTGCTGGATAGCCCTCACGCGGCGAAATTGCTCGAGCGCATCGTCAGCGAAGTGTTCTGCGGCGACTTGATGCACATGCCGGAATTCTCGTTGAACTTCGCCTTGTTGCACACCTGGCTGTCCAGGCATTCGAAACACAAATAAACCGTCACAGGACAACACGCTGCCAACGCTGCGGGCCTGGCAGCGCGCGGCTTGGCAGCAGGCGCTGCACGGGTGGCGCAAATGAATCGAGGGGGATGTGTGGATCATTGGGATTTCAACAGCAAGCGCAGGCCGTGGCCTTTCCTGCCCACGGCACTGATGCTCGCTCTGGCCTTCGAGGCGCCGGCATTCGCCGAAGAGGCTGCCACGCTGATCGAGGCTGACGCCGGAACGCCTGCGCGGCTGGTGGATGTGAACGAATACGTCGTGCGCGGCAATACCGTGCTCGACGCGCGCGACATCGAAGAAGCGGTGTACGCGTTCCTCGGGCCGCAACGCAGCCTCACCGATATCGAAGGTGCCCGCGACGCGCTGCAACAGCGCTACCAGGCCAAGGGTTACCAGTCGGTATTCGTCGAACTGCCGGAGCAGCAGGTCGAAGGCGGCGTGGTGTACCTGCAAGTCAGCGAAACCCGGATCGGCCGGGTGCGCGTGGTTGGCACCCAGCACTACTCTCCCGTCAATGTGCGCGAAGAAGTTCCGGCGCTGACAGAAGGCAAGGTGGCCGATTTCGCGGCGGTGCAAACCCAGCTGGCGGTTGCCAACCGTAACCCGGGACGCCAGGTGGTGCCGGTCGTGCGCGAAGGGCAGCGCCCGGGAACGATGGATGTCGACTTGCAAGTCGAAGACAAGAACCCCTGGCAGGCCAGTATCGGGCTCAACAACGACTACAGCGCCGACACCGAAAAGCTGCGTTCGGTGGTCACGTTCGGCCACAACAACCTCTGGCAACGCGGCCATACGGCTTCGCTGACCTATTTCACCGCCCCCGAGGACCGCGACAACGCGCAGGTCTGGTCGGGTTCCTATAACGCCCCCTTGAGTGAGCGCTGGAACGTGCAGTTCGCCGGCTATCAATCCGACAGCAACGTCGCAACCATCGGCGGTAGCAACGTGTTGGGCAAGGGCCATTCCTACGGCGTGTCACTGATCTACAGCGTGCCCCCGCAAGGCGTCTGGGCCAACTCGCTGTCGGTGGGCGTCGATTTCAAGGATTTCGATGAAGCCCTGCAGTTCGGCGGTTCGAGCGATGAAGTGCCGATCAAGTACGCGCCCATCACCTTGGCCTACAACGGCTTTCGCTACACCGAAACCTCGCAGTTCGGCCTGGGCCTGAGCATCGTCGCCGGCACTCGCAGCTTCTTCGGTTATGGCAGCGACGCCGATGAATTTCGCGCCAAGCGCTATGAATCCAATCCCAGCTTCGCGGTGTTCAAGGGCGACAGCACCTTTACCCAGACGTTTGCCGGTGACTGGCAAGCGGCGAGCAAGTTGAGCTTCCAGCTGGCTTCCGGGCCGCTGGTTTCCAACGAGCAGTTTTCCGCCGGTGGCGCCACCAGCGTGCGCGGTTACCTGGCTGCGGAACGCACGGGCGATGACGGGGTGCTGTTTTCCCAGGAACTGCGCACGCCGTCGTTGAGCAAACACCTGGGCGAAGGCGTTGGCAGCTACGTCGACAGTTGGCGTTGGTATGTCTTCGCCGAGGGCGCGCAGATGGCCCTGCAAGACGCATTACCCGACCAGGAAGCCGATTACAGCCTGGCAAGCGTTGGCTTCGGCACTCGCGCGACCTTGCGCGAGTGGTTGTCCGGCAGCCTCGACTGGGGCCTGCCGCTCAAGGACGGCCCCAATACCCGCAAACACGACTCACGCGTGCACTTCAACGTGCAGGCAACTTTTTGACCGGCAGGCAACAGACCTTGGAGCAACCCGTTATGCATCGCTTGATTTTCATTCTTCTCGCTTGCCTGGGCCTTGCGCTGCCGGCAACGGCCAACGCCTGGTGGCAGGACGACTGGCATTACCGCAAACAGATCAGCATCGACACCACCCCCCAGGGCGCGGCGATCAACGAGGCGGTGGGGCGCACTGCGCTGCTGGTGCGTTTGCACACCGGCAATTTCACCTTTGACGGTGTCAACGAAAACGGCTCGGACATTCGCTTTGTCGCCGCCGACGACCACACCGTGCTCAACCACCAGATTGAAAGCTTCGATCCGCTGATGGGCATGGCCTTGATCTGGGTGGACGTGCCCATGGTGGAGGGGGGCAAGCGCTCGGACATCTGGATGTACTACGGCAACCCGAAAGCACCGGCCACCAGCAATCCCCAGTTGGCGTTCGATGCCGATTACAGCCTGGTCTATCACTTCGATGGTGCCGTTGGCGCGCCACCGCGTGATGCCAGCGCCTTCGCCAACCACGCACAGAACGCACCGGCAGGCATCCTTGACGGCGTGATCGGCCGCGCGGCGCAATTCAACGGCCAACCGCTGTTGTTACCGGCCAGCGCGTCCCTGGGCGTCAACGCGGGGGGCGCGATGACGTTCAGTACCTGGTTGCGCATGGAGCAGGGGGCAGGGGAACAACTGCTGCTGGCCCGTCGTGACGCCGGCAACTCGCTCTTGGTGGGCATGAACCAGGGCGTTCCTTTCGTCGAGGTGAACGGCCAGCGCGCGGTGGCGAACCAGGCCGTGGCCCTTGGGCAATGGCAACACCTGGCGTTGACAGCCGATGCCAGTGGGTTGCGTTTGTACGTCAACGGCAGAGTGGCGGCCAACCTGGCGCAGCCGCTGCCGGCCTTGCAGAGTGCAATCGCGATCGGTGGCGATGCACCGGCAGCGGTGGCTGTCGGCGCGCCGACCGCGACCTATCAAGCCTTCACCGGCGTCCTTGATGAATTGCGCGTGTCCCGCATCGCTCGCTCGCCCGAGCTGATCCTGGCCGACGCCACCGCCCAGGGTGCCGAGTCACGCCTGGTGGTCTATGGGGTGGACGAAGAACAGTCCGGCTTCGGCTTCGGCAGCCTGGGTTTCCTGCTCAACGCGGTGCCGCTGGACGCCTGGGTGATCATTGCCATCCTGGTGCTGATGATGTTGCAGTCGTGGGTGATCATGGTGCGCAAGAGTCGCAATGTCGCCCGTGTCAGCCGTGCCAACGAATTGTTCCGCAGTCACTTCGCCAAGGTCGGGACGCGGCTGGAAATGCTGGCCGATGAACGCGACCTGGCGCAGCGCCTGGCGGACTCGTCGCTGTGGCGCCTGTATACGGTGGCGGTGGCCGAGATCCGCACCCGCCGCGACCAGGGCGCCGATACGTCGTCGATTTCCGCCGCCACCATCGAAGCCATCCGTTGCTCCATGGACGGCGTCCGGACGCGTGAAAACCAGCAGCTCAGCGCCAAGCTGTCGACCCTGTCCAACGCCATCGCCGGTGGGCCCTACATCGGCCTGCTGGGCACGGTGCTGGGGATCATGGTGGTCTTCCTCGGCACCGCCATGGCCGGTGACGTGAACATCAACGCCATCGCCCCGGGCATGGCGGCGGCCCTGTTGGCAACGGCCATGGGATTGTTCGTCGCGATCCCGGCGCTGTTTGGCTACAACCGCCTGACCACGCGCAACAAGGAAGTCAGCGCCGACATGCGGGTCTTCGTGGATGAGTTCATCACCCGCCTGGCCGAAGTCCACGGTGAAAGCCAGTCCAGCGAAACGGCGCATCGACGGGGCAACCACGTCGCCAGTCCGTCGTTGACGGTGTGAGGGGACGACCATGGCCAACCTCAACAGCGCCCTGGACGATGACGAAGATGCTGCCGTCGACACCATCAACATCACGCCACTGGTGGACGTGCTCATGGTGGTGCTGGTGATGTTCATCCTCACCGCCACCGCCCAGGTCTCCGGCATCCAGATCAACCTGCCGAAGGCCAGCTCGACCATCTCGCTTTCGCAGCCCAAGACCAAGGCGATTTCCATCAATGATGGCGGCCAGGTATTCCTCGATGCCTACCCGGTCACCCTCAACGAGCTGGAAGACCGCTTGCGCATCGAGAAGGCGCAGAGCCCGGATTTCCCGGTGATCGTGCGCGGTGATTCCACCGTGCAGTACCAGAAAGTCATTGAAGTGCTGGACCTGTTGCGTCGCCTGGAGCTGTCCCAGGTCGGCCTGGTCACCGGCAAACCGAGCCAGGGCTGAGCCATGACGTCTTTTCCTGAACAGCCGCAGAACGGCCATCTGGAGCAACAGCGCGACGTCACCAGGACGGTGCGTCGAGTACTGCTGTGGAGCGTTGGCCTGTTGGCGGGCGCGGGCCTGGCCTGGCTGCTGTGGACATGGGCCAATGACATGAGCGGCATTCGCCGCGAGGCGCCAAAGATCCCGGCGATCATTCCGTTGCCGCCACCTCCGCCTCCGCCACCGGAAAAACCGCCGGAGCCGGAAAAGCCGGTGGAAGAAAAAATCGTCGAGCCCGAGCCCACCCCAGAGCCCGAGGAAGTCAAGCCAGAGGAAGAGGCGCCGCCTTCGCCCGCCGAAGACCTGGCCGACCCGATGCAAATGGACAGTGACGCCCAGGCGGGTTCCGACGCTTTCAACATTGGCGCAGGCAAGGGCGGCGGCATGGCCGGCACCGGCGGCGGGCGCCTCGGCAACGGCACCTACAGTCAATTCCTGGCCTACAGCTTCCAGCGCTTGCTGCGCGAGTCGCCCGAGCTGCGCAACCTGGCGTTTCGCCTGGAGGCTGACGTCTGGCTGGACCAGGCCGGTCGCGTGACGCGCGTGGAGCTGGGACGCAGCAGTGGCGATACCGAACTCGACGCAAAGGTCCTGGCGACCTTGCGCGCTTCACCCCATCTGGAACGTCCACCCGCCTCGTTGCAGGTGCCGGTGCGTATCCGCCTACAAGGACGCCGACCGGGCTGAGCCGGGTCGCCAAGAGACCATTAGGAGTTGTGTTCATGATCTGCAAAATCAATCGATTGGCGCTGGGTGTCGGCCTGGTGATCGCCAGCCTGACGGGCAGTGCCTTGGCGCAGACGCCGTCGCAGAACGCTACGGTCAATCTGATCCGCCTGTTGGTTCAACAAGGCGTGCTCAAGCAGGACCAGGCGCAAGCGCTGATCGACCAGGCCGAAGCCGAGGCCGTGCAAGCCCGGCAGGCCGCCGCGACTGCCGCGCCGGTGCCAGCACCCGGCGCGCCGGGGGAGGTGCGGGTGCAATACGTGCCGGCCATCGTGCGGGAACAGATTCGCGACCAGGTGAAGGCCGAGGTGATCGCCCAGGCCAAACAGGAAAACTGGGCCCAGCCCAATACCTTCCCCGACTGGGTGTCGCGCATCACGTTTGAAGGCGACGTGCGTTTACGCAACGAGTCGCGCTATTACTCGGGCAGCAACAGCAACGAGATCGTCGATTTCGCCGAGCTCAATAACAGCGGGCCCTATGACGTCAACCCTAGAAGCGGTACGCAATACCCACCGCTGCTCAACACCCGCGAAGATCGCGAGAACATGCTGCGCTTGCGTGCCCGGATGGGCTTGCGGGCCGCGCTTTCCCCTCAATGGACCGCCGCCATCCGGCTGGGCACGGGCTCGGACAGCAGTCCTGTGTCCACCACCCAGACGCTGGGCGGCGGCTTCGACAAAAAGGACCTGTGGCTCGATCAGGGCTACCTCAATTACCGCCCGACGAAGGAGTGGAGCTTCACCGGGGGACGCATGCCCAATCCATTCATGTCTACCGATCTGTTGTATTCCAACGATCTCAATTTCGACGGTATCGCCGGCTCGTTCAATCACCCGTTGAACCGAGACCTGGCGGTATTCGGCACGTTGGGCGCGTTCCCGGTGGAATACAGCTCCGACAGCGCGTCGAGCGATGGTTTGAACAAAGAAGACAGCGAGAACAAATGGCTCTACGGCGCGCAACTCGGTGCGAACTGGGCGTTTGCGCCGGACAACAGCATCAAGGGCGCGCTGGCCTACTACCAATTTGACGACATCGAAGGACGACGCTCCAATCCCTGCGCCATCTACGACGGCGCGCCGGCTTGTGACAGCGACGAAACGCGTCCGGCGTTCATGCAAAAGGGCAACACCTTGATGGAGTTGCGCAACCTGGTGCCGGACCCGTCCGCACCGACCACGTCGCCGCAACCACAATTCGTCGGCCTGGCCTCGGAGTTCAACGTGCTTGACCTCAATCTGGCCTGGGACACCTTGCTGTTCGACGATCTCAAGTTGCGCAGCCAGGGCAACTACCTGGTCAACCTCGGCTACGACGAAGGCAAGATGCGCAAGCGCTCGGCCGGTGCGCTGGTCAACAACGTGGACGAAAACGGTGACATCGAAAGCGGCGATACCGCCTGGATGCTGCAGTTCACCCTGGGCAGTTCCCTGGACCTGAAGAAACGCGGCGATTGGAACCTGTTCGCCGGCTACAAATACATCGAGCCGGACGCCTTGCCGGACGGCTTCAACGACTCCTCGTTCCACCTCGGCGGCACCAACGCCAAGGGTTATTTCCTCGGCGGCAACTACGGCATCGAAGACAACGTCTTCGCGACCGCGCGCTGGTTGAGCAGCGAAGAAGTCTACGGCGCGCCGTTCGATATCGACGTTCTGCAACTTGAGCTCAACACGCGCTTCTAGCGCCGGGAGAGACAGCATGAAAAAGTCATTTCATCCCGCAATCCACGCCGTGGTGTTGCTGTTGGGGCTCGGCGCAGCCCTCGGCGCTTCGGCAGAGACCATGGAGGAACGCTTGCGCGCCCAGTTGCGCAGCACCACTCAACAGCTGCAAGCCTTGCAGAGCGAACAGGCGCAAGGCACCGCCGCGCGCCAGGCGGCGCAAACCGAGCTGAGTGCGGCACAAGCGCAAATCAAGCAACTGACCGCCGAACTCGCCAAGGCGCGCAGCCAGAGCGAACAACTGGGCGCACAGCAAGACGCTGTTCGCAGCAGCGCCCAGGCGCAGATAGCCGCCAGTACCGAGCAGGTCGGCAAGTTCAAGCAGGCCTACGAAGAACTGCTGGGCCGTGCGCGGGGTATAGAGGCGGCGCGTGCCACGCTGCAAGCCAGCCTGACCAGTCGGGACAGTGAAGTGCAGCAGTGCGTGGCGAAAAACCAAGAGATGTACGGCATCGCCAAAGAGATTCTCACTGCCTACGAAAACATCGAGGTCAGCGACGTATTGAAGATCCGCCAACCCTTCGCCAGTGGCGCGCGGGTGAAGTTCGAAGAGTTGGCGCAGCGCTATGGCGATGCGCTGTACCAGACCCAGTTCGATGCCACCAAGACCACCGCCGGCAAATAACCATTGATCAAATGACCACAAGGGAAATCCAGTCATGACCGCACAAACACTGATCCTGAGCATCACTCCCGAACAACTGGGCGAACTGCTGCAAGCCGCCGGCTACCGCGTCAATCGTACCGAACAAGGCGCCGTGGTGCAGTTGCTGAGCGCCAGCCAGGGCATTGGTTTTGCCGTGCGTTTCGGCAACCCGGCCGTCACCGAGGGCAGCTTTCTGGATTTCACGTTCAGTTGCGCGCTGCGCATCGAGGGCGAATTGCCTGAAGGCCTGGTCCAGGTATGGAATGCCAGCCGCCGCTTTGCCCGCCTGAGTCGCCAGGGTGATTTCCTGGTGATGGAAATGGACGCCATCGTTGCCGCCGGTGTCAGTGAAGACCACGTGCGTGGCGTGCTGGAACTCTGGGACCGGCTGTTGCAAGAATTCGTGGTGTACCTGCGCGACTACAGCCAGCACGCACGCGAGCAGCAAAAGGACGGTGCGGATGCAACGCAGGAAGCTGCGGTCGAAGAGGCCTGATTACGATGAACAGGTTTAGCAAACTGGCTGGCATCAGTGCGGCTGTCCTGGTGCTCGGCGGCATTGTACTGACGGTGATCTCCAACCCTGACGGCGTATCCCAAGCCTCGGTGCCCGCGGCACAACCGAAACCCGCCAGAACCTCGGACGAGGCGGCGCCGGCCGTGGCCAGCCTGGGCGAACTGCAACTGAGCAGCGTCGAGCTCAACGCTGTGTTGAGCTCGCTCACACCGCAGGTGCGCGAGCAACTGCGCGGCAATCGTGGCGCACTGGAGGGCTGGATCCGTGCGCGCCTGGCAGAGAAAGCCCTGTTGCAGCAGGCCGACGCCCAGGGTTGGCAGGAGCGTCCGGACATCCAACAGATGACCCGCGCGGCCACCGAACAGATTTTGCTGCGCACTTACTTGCAATCCGTCAGCCAGGTCCCCGCCGACTATCCGGATGAGCAAGCCCTGAAACAGGCTTACGAGAGTGCCAAGGACAAGCTGCAAAGCCCGGCGTTGTACCGCGTCAGCCAGATCTTCATCGCGGTTGAGCCGGGAGCCAACGAAGAATCGCTCCGCAAGAAAGCCACCGAGCTGGCCCGTCGTGCCCAGGCTCCCAACGCCGATTTCGCCGATTTCGCCGAGCTCGCCCGGCAGTTTTCCGAGGACCAGGCGACGGCCCAACGGGGCGGTGACAGCGGCTTGCAACCGTTGCAGCAATATGTGCCGGAGATGCGCCAGGTCTTGAGCCGACAACGGGTCGGCAGCGTTTCCGACGCTTTGCGGAGCCAGGCGGGCTTTCACATTCTCAAACTGACCGATATGCAGCCAGCACGCGCCGCCAGCCTGGATGAAGTTCGCGAACAACTGCGCGAGGCGCTGCGCAATCAGCGCCAGGAACAAGTGGCCAGGGCCTATATGGAAGGGCTGGTGAGCAAGGCAACGCTGAGCATCGATGGCGCGCAACTGAATCAGGCATTGGAGTCTGTTCGTTAAGCGGCGCGGTCGCGTGGGGACACCTTAGGGAGGAGGGCGTATGGCTTTGGAGGACGTTGGCCAGATTCACGATTGTGCGCGGTTGCCACCCTCGATCAATAGCGATGATCGGCATCTGGATAACCTCAAGGATCTCCAGGCGTTGGAGTTTTTCCTGGTGACGGCGCGCTGCAGCTGCTTCATGCAGGCGGCGCGGAGCTTGAACGTCAAAGCGTCGTTGCTGCGAAAAAAGCTCTCGCGGTTGTCGATCCATTACGGCAGTCCCTTGTTCGAGCACCGAGGCAATGCACTGGTGCTCAGCCAGGACGGTCGGCGCCTGCGCAACCAATTGTTGGCTCACCGAGCCTTGCTGGCTTTGCCTGATGCTTTCGTCGAGGATCAGGCACTGGTTCGCGTGGCCGTGGCGGAGCCCCTGCTGCACGACATCCTCAATCGCGAGCTGCTCGGTTTCGTACGTCAACACGCCAACGTGCGCCTGAACTTGCTGCGTCTCGACAGCAACCCCGACCAGGAGCCGGTCGAGGCGGACGTTGTCGTCTGGCTTACCGACCCGCAGGCGCAAGCGCCGCGGCTATCGTTTCCAGTGGCTGAGCTCAACTGCCTCGCCGAACTGGAGTACATCCCGCACATCGCCAAGCGTTATTCACGGGAAGCGAGCCGCCCACGCAGTCTGGCCGAGCTGCAGGACTACATGCTGGTGAGCCTGCACGACTACGCGAAAATGCCTTCCCTGCAACCTTGGAACAGCACTGTCGGCACGCGTCGCTCCGGCGTGACCCAGGTCAACTCCTATGAACTGATGCGCCAGATGATCCAATGGAGCGCCTGCGTCGGTCTGCTGCCACATTACGTCTGCGCACTCGACAAGACGCTGCAGCCTTTGCCCGACTTGTTCGACCGAGGAATGCCGATGCAGGTCTGGATGGCCGTACACCGCGATGAAGCTCACAGGGAAGAGGTTGCCCGGCTGGCAGCGCTGGTTCGCGCGGCGTTTGAACAGCTCAGGGAGTGGTTCCAGAACGAGCGTTGACACGCTGGGCGGCGGATTGGCTTGGGTGCCGAGCTGGTTTGACGAACCGATGGAGACGAGGCATATTGCGCTCGGTTGTGTCTATTTGTGCTCGTTTATGCAGGTTGTGGATCCCATGAGTACCCCTCTCGAAGTATTCCCCGGCGAACGCCAACGATTGATCAGCGAGCGGCTTGCCCTGTATGGCCGGGTCATCGCGGCTGATCTGGCCAGTGAATTCAACGTTTCCGAACACTCGATACGTCGCGACCTGGGCGCTTTGGCTGCGGCCGGTTTATGCAAGCGCGTCTATGGCGGTGCGATTCGCTTGCCGGCGGCCGAAGTGCCGATAGACGTCCGAATCCATCAGGACTCGGCCCGCAAGGACAATCTTGCCCGCGCTGCGGCTTCGCTGCTCAGCGCGGGCCAGCACGTCTTCCTTGATGCCGGGTCGACTAACCTGGCTATCGCCCGCGCTATCGATCCAGGCCTGCGCTTGACCCTCACCACCAACTCGCCGTTGATCGCGGTGGAGCTGATGAAGCTGCCCAGCGCCGAAGTCATCCTGCTGGGTGGTCGCCTGAACCCTGTTGCGGGCGGCGCGATCGGGCTGGCGGCTGTCCAGCAATTGCGCCAGTTCAATTTCGATGTGTGTTTCGTGGGTGCCTGCGCCATCGACCCGGACAACGGTGTCACGGCGTTTGGCCTGGACGACGCCGAATTCAAGCGCGCGGTGGTCGCTGCGAGCGGTCAGGTGGTGGTGGCGGTCACCAACCAAAAGCTATCCAGCGTTGCGCATTACCAGGTCGCATCCTGCGAAGAAGTCACCGCGCTGGTGGTGGAGCACGATGCGCCGCACGAACGACTCGATCCTTTTTTGGCGCGGATATCCAAAGTCATGAAGGCGCCCGCCAAGGCCTGAGGTGAAACGATGGGATACAAGCCCATTGTCCGCCAGCCGATTTACGTCTAGTTTGCTGCCCCATCACAACTACAAAAGTCAGGAGTCATCGATGCAACCGATTCGTCTCGGCCTGGTGGGCTACGGCAAGATCGCCCAGGATCAACACGTCCCCGCCATCCGCGCCAACCCTGCGTTCGAGCTGGTGGCGGTCGCCACGCAAGGGCAGCCGTGCGCCGGCGTGGAGAACTTCCAGTCCTTGGGCGAGTTGCTGGAAAACGGTCCGCACGTCGATGCGATTGCCTTCTGCACGCCGCCGCAAGGGCGCTTCGGCCTGGTTCGCCAGGCGCTGGAAGCGGGCAAGCATGTGCTCGTGGAAAAGCCGCCGTGCGCCACCTTGGGCGAAGCGATGGAATTGGTCGAGCAGGCGCGTGAAAAGGGCGTCAGCGGCCTGTTCGCCTGGCATTCGCGTTATGCGCCCGGCATCGAGGCGGCCCGCGACTGGCTTACTAGCCGCACGCTGCAAAGTGTCCAGATCGACTGGAAGGAAGACGTGCGCAAATGGCACCCGGGCCAGGCGTGGATCTGGCAGCCCGGCGGCTTGGGCGTGTTTGATCCGGGCATCAATGCCTTGTCCATCGCTACCCACTTGCTGCCCCGCGCTCTGTTCGTCGAGTCCGCCGAACTGCGCGTCCCCGATAACTGCCAGTCGCCGATTGCCGCCAGCATCAAGATGTCCGACGCCGGCCATCTCGACATCCGCGCGGAGTTCGATTTCGACCATGGTCATGACGAGCTCTGGAGCATCGAGATTCGTTGCGCCGAAGGCACCTTGCGCCTGGACAACGGCGGCGCGCTGTTAAGCATCGACGGTGTACGCCAGGCGGTGTCGGAGGAGGGCGAATACGCGGCGGTGTACCGGCATTTCCAGCAACTGATCGGTGCCAAGGCCAGCGACATGGACCTGCAACCGCTACGCCTGGTTGCGGACAGCTTTTTCGTCGGTAGCCGGACGTTGGTCGAGCCGTTCTACGATTGATCTTGCCCACGCGTCGATCGTCCTGGCGACGATCGGCGCGCTACATGCCTATTGATGTATTTCGGCAACCGACATGGTGAAGACCAGCTTCGATTTGCCCGCGTTGGAATAGGCGTGGGCGACATCGGTTTTCGCGACCGCCGAGCTTCCGGCGGGAATCACCAGTTCTGTTTCCCCCACTACGCACTTCAACGTGCCTTTCTCGACATGGAACAGCTCAAGCGTGCCTTGAGGGTGTCCGGCTGAAGAAAAGGATTCGCCCGGGAACATCTCCCAGCGCCACAACTCGATCATGTTCGGGCCGGTCGTCCCGGCGAGCAGGCGTGCAGTGCCTCCCAATTCCCCGGTCCACAGCGTCGGGATGTCCTGGCTGTCGATGATGTGGGCCGACGGTGGCTCCGCCACGTTGACGATATCCGCCACTGAAAGGCCCAGCGCCGCAGCAATCTTGCACAAGATGCCGATGCTCGGGTTCGCCGTGCATTTCTCGATCTCGACCACCATCCCTTTGCTGACGCCCGAGCGCCGGGACAGCTCGTCCAAGGTGATTTTCTGAGCCTTGCGCGTCTGCTTGAGCGTGCGGGCAACGGCCAGGCTCACCGCGTGGGCATCCGCGCCAGGCGTGGTCGATAGAGTGGTATTCAGGGTCATCACCAAAGAGTCGTGAGGAAGATAGGCCAGGATTCTCGACGGTTGCCGGTGGCGTCGTCAATCAGCTCGTCGGAGTTTATCGACCAGAAAAGTCGATATATTGACTTTGGCTGTCGGCGATGACTAGCATGAAAGCCAATTTGGATCGCTGGAGAACCTTGATGCTGTCAGTACTGCCGTTGATCGACCAAGCCGTTGCCGAGCTGGCGCCCGGGTTCAGGGCCCTGAGCATCGTGGTGCAGGCTGCGCCGCTGACCCAACCGGACGTCGCCCGCACGGCCCTGGATCGTGCCTGCCAATCGGTGCTGGCCGGCGGTCCCGCCTGGGGTGAGGCCCACCTGCAGCAATGGGCCGACACGTTTCGACAGTTCGGCGCCAAGCCACAACGCACGCCATGCTCGGCCGAGGCCCTGCGCAAGCGCGTGCTGCGGGACGGCAGCTTGCCGAGCCTGGATCCCGTCGTCGATCTCTACAACGCCATCAGCATCGAGTACGCGATCCCCGTCGGCGGCGAAAATATCGAGGCCTACGTAGGCTCGCCGCGGCTCGTGATCGCCGACGGCTCCGAACCGTTCGACACCATGAAAGAAGGCGCGCCCGCCCATGAATTTCCAGACGCCGGCGAAGTGGTCTGGCGCGACGACCAGGGTGTGACGTGCCGTCGCTGGAACTGGCGACAGGGCGTCAGGACACGCCTCGATGCGGACGCCAGGCACATGTGGTTCATCCTCGAAAGCCTGCCGACGATGCCGCTCGAAGCGTTGACCGAGGCGGGCGACAGGCTGATCGAAGGGTTGCAGGCGATGATGCCGGGTGTACAGATCGAGAGTGCATTGGTCGGTCCTGGCGCTCACTGAACAACAGGTTGTCCCGCAGGGGGCAAGAGGGTGTCTCATTCATGAACTACGTCAGCACGCGGACACCCGGCAAGACCTACGCATTCAGCGAAGTGCTCATGGGCGCGTATGCCCCGGATGGCGGATTGTTCGTTCCTGGCAAGGTGCCTCGGTTTACGGATCAGGCGCTTTCCCGGCTGGAGTGGCTGCCTTTCCATGAGCTGGCCTGCGAGGTGATCGGTCCTTTCCTGGGCGACTGGATACCTCGGGAGCAGTTGTTCCGAATCGTCGAGCAGGCTTATTGCGGCTTCAAGAGCAGGGCGGTCGCGCCGCTTTACCAGACGGCGACTAACGAGTGGGTGCTGGAGTTGTTTCACGGGCCTGCCAACGTCTATCAGGACTTCGGCCTACAGCTGATGGCCCGTCTGATTGAGTACACGTTGTCCAAGAGTGGCAAGGAGGCCTTGGTGGTGGGCTGCACCGGCGGCGACACCGGTGCGGCGGCGATCAAGGCTTTTAACGGCGTGCAAGGCGTGACACTGGTCGTACTGCACCCGTCACGGGGCATGACGCAGGCGCATCGACGGCGTTTGTTGAGCACCGGGCAAGCCAACGTCATCAACATCGAAGTCGACGGGGACTACGCCGATTGCCATCGGTTATGCGAGAAGTTCCTCAAGGGCAGCCACCGAACCCGCAAATCGCTCATCTCCTTCAATTCGGTGAATTGGGTAAGGGTACTGGCGCACCTGTCGTTCTTTTTCTATTCGGCGCTTCAACTCGGGGCACCAAAGAGGGAGGTGGCCTTCAGCGTGCCCACCGGCAACTTCGGTGCGCTGTACGCAGGGTATGTGGCCAGGGAAATGGGCTTGCCCATCAGGCAATTGATCGTGGCCACGAACGCCAATGCGGGCCTGCACGAATTCCTGCAGAACAACCTCTACCGCCGCCATGAAATCCGCGCCACCCAGACGCCGTGCATGAACGTCTCCGTGGCTTCGAACTTCGAGCGGTTGCAATGGAGTGTGCTCAATGGTTGCGGGAACAAAGTCGCCAGGAACATGGAGCGGCTGGAGGAAGACGGGCGGATCCAATTGGAACAGGACGAATGGCTGCAAGCGCGCAAATTGTTCGACTCCCTCGCTGTGGAGGATGCGGATGCCTTCAATAGCATCCATGAGGTTTTCGTGCAGAGCGGTTACCTGATCAGTCCACCCACGGCCATAGGCTTGCGTGCGGCGCGTGTCAGCCGGCGCAGCTTGCTGATTCCGATGATTTGCCTGGCGACCACCCATCCATCGATCAGTGATGCCGGGCTGCAGCGTTTGTCCGACCGAAGTTGTATTTCAATACCCAATGATATAGCCGCGCTGGTGCAGTTTATTGATGACTTGTCCAAAGACACGGAGTCTCGCTCGTTATAAAACCGGAGTCAGCGATGAAACGTGTTCTCGATAAAGTTGATGAAAAAATACTGGATGAGCTGACCCGTCATGCACGGCTTGCCCATAATGAAATCGGATTGAAAGTCAATTTGTCGCGCAATGCCGTGCGACTCAGGATTGAGCGATTGGAACGCGATGGTTATATCCGGGGATATACCATCGTCAAGGGCACGCCGGCGGCGGAAGCAGGGCCTATCAGGGCGCTGGTCTTTGTCTATCGAAAGGACCGGATGCGCGATGCCGAGGTGGTCCGGTCAGTGGCCACCATGCCCGAAGTCACGTCCTGCAACGTGATGAGCGGTGATCTCGACATCGTCTTGACCGTAGAGGCGCTGAATTCGGATCGCATCCACAAAGTCTGGAGCGAGATCTCGGCGTTGCCGGGTGTATTGAATACCGTCACGTCTTTCGTCTTGTCTTGCACTAAGTAAACCGAAAAGCGAAGTGTGCCGATGCGCGAGCAAATTGCTCGTAATAACGCGCTGTTTGCCATCTTCGTAAACATCAATGGCGGAATTATCATCGTCAGTACCTAACTATAACAACGAGAACGTGCCGTGGCTGACTGTGCAGTTACCTGTTTGGTATTGAAACAACAGGTCCATCATTATGAATAATTTGAGTCTCTCGCTCGCGGCTGATTATAAGGCGATGGTTGTTAGCAACCCCTTTGACGGTTCTCCAGTGGGTGAGGTGATGGACATGCCCGCTTCATCAGCGACCCCGCTGATTGACACGGCACTGCTGGGGGCCCTGGTTGCCAGGGAGCTGCCGCGACATGAACGGGCGCGGATATTGGAAGCCACCGCGTCAGGTGTCGAAGCCGACAGGGATGCGTTTGCCCGGCTTATCGTGGCCGAGTCCGGGAAAACCTTGAAGCAAGCAAGGAAGGAAGTCTCGCGCTGCATCAACACCTTGAAACTCTCCGCTGAGGAAGCCAGGCGCAATGCCGGCGAGGTGATCCCGTTCGATGCCTACGCCGGGTCGGAGTCCCGCCAGGGCTGGTACACCCGCGAGCCGCTCGGCGTCATTGTCGCCATCACGCCTTATAACGATCCGCTGAATCTGGTGGCCCATAAGCTCGGACCGGCCATCGCAGGTGGCAACGCGGTCGTGCTCAAGCCTTCCGAGTTGACGCCGCTGTCGGCGATCAAACTGGTGGGTTGTCTGATCGACGCCGGCTTGCCGCCCGGCGTGGTCAGCGTTGCGACAGGTGGCGCTGCGTTGGGCAAGGCCCTGGTCGCGCACCGCGCGGTGCGCATGGTTTCGTTCACCGGGGGCTTCGTCACCGGTGAGCAGATTTCCCGTATCGCCGGCCTGAAGAAGCTGGCAATGGACTTGGGCGGCAATGCGCCGGTAATCGTCATGGCCGACAGCGACCTTGCCGCTGCCATTGACGCCTGCGTGTCGGGTGCGTTCTGGGCAGCGGGGCAGAACTGCATTGGCACTCAACGCATCTTGATCGAGGCGCCGGCCTTTGACGCCTTCAAAAAAGGCTTTGTCGAAAAGACCCGCGCACTGGTCGTCGGCGATCCTGCGGACGAGCGCACGGACGTCGGCCCCATGATCAGCGAAGCGGCGGCCAAGCGCGCTGAAGCGTTGGTCAACGAAGCGGTTGATCACGGCGCCACGTTGCTGTTCGGCAACCTGCGCGTGGGCTCGCTGTATTCGCCAACGGTCCTGGAAAACGTCGGCTGCGATTGTCCGCTCTGGTACGAGGAAGTCTTCAGCCCGGTGGTGATGCTGCAATCGGTGGGCTCGCTGGAAGAGGCGTTGACGCTGGCCAATGAGCCGCAATACAGCCTGCACGCCGGCATTTTCACCCGAGACCTGAACGTTGCCCTGAGCGCCGCCAAACGGCTGGAGGCGGGTGGTGTGATGATCAACGATTCGTCGGACTTCCGTTTTGATGCGATGCCTTTCGGCGGCTTCAAATACGGAAGCATGGGCCGCGAAGGCGTGCGTTTTGCCTACGAGGAGATGACCCAGCCCAAGGTCGTCTGCCTTAACCATACAGGCACCGGTGCAAGCGTGTTTTCACCCGGCAAGACAACAACATCCTTCTGAGGAAATACCCATGCGTCCTGATAAAAAGAACCTGTCCTCGCTGTCTGCGGCCACCCTGGCGGTGCATGGCGGCAACGTTGCCGACGCCACCAGTGGCGCGGTTCGCACGCCCCTGGTGATGGCCAACTCTTATCTGCTGCCTGAAGACCCGGCCACCATGGACTGGTCGAGTCCGGACGGGCTGGTGTACACGCGCAACCAAGGTCATAACCAGGTGTGCCTGGAGAAAAAACTCGCCGCACTCGAAGGTTGTGAAGCGGCTGTGGTATTCGCCACCGGCGTAGCGGCGTTGCATTCGGTGTTCTTCTCATTCCTGAAGAGCGGCGATCACGTCATCGTCAGTGATATTACCTATCAGGCGGTCTGGCGGCTCTTTGCGGAACTGCTGCCTGAGCGCTACGGCATCGAAGCGACGTTCGTCGACGTGGGTGACCTGGATTCGGTACGCCAGGCCCTACGGCCCAATACCCGGCTGATCCACACCGAAGTGATCGCCAACCCGACCACCAAGGTGGCGGACATCGGAGCGCTGACTGAAATTGCCCATGCCCACGGCGCGTTGATCAGCGTGGACGCGACGTTCACGCCCCCGCCATTTTTCCGCGCCAGCCAACAGGGCGTCGATTTTGTCGTGCACTCGTTGACCAAATACATCAACGGCCACGGCGATGCCATGGGGGGCGTGGTGATCGGCACCCAACGGATGATCGACAAGATCAAGAACGATGCGCTCGTCGACCTCGGCGCGACCATCTCGCCGTTCAACGCCTGGATGATCATGCGCGGCTCGGTCACGCTGCCGCTGCGCCTGAACCAGCTATTGAGCAGCGCCGGGAAAATCGCTGAATTTCTCGACTCCGACGATCGCATCGCCTACGTCTATTACCCCGGGCTGGCGTCTCATCCCCAGCATGAATTGGCGCGCCGACAGTTCGCCGGCAAGGGGTACGGAGCCATGATGGCGTTTGCGGTGAAAGGCGATCCGGACACGCAAAACCGCTTTGTCTCGAACCTGCGCATCATCACGTCAGCGGTATCACTGGGGCATGATGAGTCGCTGATCGTGCACGTCGGCGCGGAGGGCCGGGGCGGTTTCGACAAGTACCCTGAAGAATTCCGCCAGTACGGGCATTTGCGCTTTTCGGTCGGTTTGGAAGATCCCGAAGATCTGATCAGCGACATCACCGCCGCGCTGGATGAAACATTCAAGTAATTTGGCTGATCAGGTCGCGCAACAGGGTTTGGTCAACCCGTCTTTGCCCCCGTACCAGCGGGGGTTCTTTTAATAAGATTATGAGCAATTATCTCATTCAGTCATTGCTGAGTGCCCCTGGATAATTGCCCATGTATTTAATGGAGTTGGATTGTGGCTTGGCTGAGTTTAATAATTGCTGGATTACTTGAAGTGGTTTGGGCGTTTTCGATGAAACAGTCCGATGGATTAACTCGGGTCGGCCCGACGGTGATTACCCTGATAACGGTCATTGCCAGTTTTGCCTTGCTGTCCTATTCAATGAAAAGTTTGCCGCTCGGCACCGCCTATACCATCTGGACAGGCATTGGCGCGGTGGGAGCGTTCGCGGCAGGCATCATTTTCCTGGGCGAGCCGGCCAGCCTGTCGCGGGTCGTGGCTGCGGTCCTGATTGTCAGTGGTTTGTTGATGATGAAGTTGGTTTCTGCCTGAAAGGCGAGCGGTTTGCTCGTAATATCGTTCACTTTGCCATATTCGTAAAACCGCGACGCTCCGGTAATGTTCAAGTCGAAATCGTTGCGCTCGTGGAACACCAGTGCCCGACATCGATTGCCCTTAATCCAATTACAATAGTTAGGGATGTATTTATGATTTCGTTGAGAAAGTTGTGTGCGGTCCTGCTGTTACCGTTATGTGTGGGCGTGGCTTCGGCCAAGGACTACACGACACTGCGCTTTGGTGTCGATGCCAACTACGCGCCCTTCGAATCCAAATCGGCCGATGGCAGCCTCAAAGGGTTTGATATCGATCTGGGCAACGCTATTTGCGCCAGGCTGCAAGTCAAGTGCGTCTGGGTCGATAGCGATTTCGACGGTCTTATTCCTGGTCTGAGGGCTGGCAAGTTCGACGGCATCCTGTCTTCCATGACCGTGACCCCCACACGCGAAAAAGCCATCGACTTTTCGGACGAACTCTTTTCCGGTCCTACCTCCTACGTGTTCAAGAAAGGCTCGGGGCTGAGCGAGGAGGTGGCTTCGCTCAAGGGCAAGACCGTCGGTTATTTCCAGGGCAGCATCCAGGAGGCCTACGCAAAATCTGTCCTGGAGAAAGCGGGTGTGAAAACCCAGTCCTACCAGAATCAGGATCAGGTTTATTACGACCTGGTGGCGGGGCGCCTGGACGCCTCCATTCAGGACACGCTGCAAGCGAAACTGGGTTTCATGGCGTCGCCTCAAAGTGCCGGTTATGAACTCAGCAACACCGTGGACAGCCCCTACCTGCCGGCCAAGACGGCCATCGGCATTGCCAAGGGCAACGCCGACTTGAAGGCCCTGTTGAACAAGGCCATCCAGGCGCTCCATGACGATGGCACCTACGATTCGATCCAGAAGCAATATTTCGGCGATCTGAATCTCTACAGCGGCAAATGACCCTCCGACGCTCGTCCGCGGGGATGGGCATCTTTTCGCCTGAGGTTGCTGACCATGATCGACACACTATCAAACGCGTTGGAGCTCGCAGGGTTCAGCCTGAAGGGCTTCGGGCCGCTGTTGCTGAACGGTGCCTGGATGACCGTCAAATTGTCCGTCGCTTCGCTGCTGCTCAGTGTGCTGTTGGGACTTGCCGGGGCCAGCGCCAAGCTCTCCGGCAAGCACTGGCTTCGCATGCCGGCGCAGCTCTACACCACGCTTATTCGCGGCGTACCGGACCTGGTGCTGATGCTGCTGATTTTCTACAGCCTGCAAACCTGGCTGACGATGATCACGATCGCGCTGGGATGGGACTACATCGAGATCAACCCGTTCGCGGCCGGGATCCTCACCCTCGGATTCATCTATGGTGCCTATTTCACCGAGACCTTTCGCGGCGCGATGCTCGCGGTTCCCCGTGGGCAATTGGAAGCCGCCACTGCCTATGGCTTGAGCCGGGCGCAACGCTTTCGCCTGGTGGTTTTTCCGCAGATGATGCGCTTTGCCCTGCCGGGGCTGGGCAACAACTGGATGGTCATCCTCAAGGCCACTGCGCTGGTCTCGATCATCGGCCTGGCTGACCTGGTAAAGGCCGCCCAGGACGCGGGCAAGAGCACCTACCAACTGTTCTTTTTCCTGGTGCTTGCGGCGTTGGCCTATCTGGTCATCACCAGCGTCTCCAACGTTGTCCTGCGTCACTTGGAACGGCGTTATGCAACGGGTTGCCGGGAGGCCGTGCGATGATCGAACTTCTGAAGATGTATGGGGAGCCGTTTTTCTACAGCGATGGGCAGCAGATCACGGGCCTGGCGATGACGCTTTGGCTGCTCAGTGCCTCCCTTTTCGTCGGCTTCATCGTGTCGATCCCGCTGTCCATTGCCCGGGTCTCATCCCGTTGCCTGGTGCGCTGGCCGGTGCAGTTCTACACCTACCTGTTTCGCGGGACGCCGCTCTATATCCAGTTGCTGATCTGTTATACCGGTATCTACAGCCTGGCGGCGGTACGGGCGCAGCCGTTGCTGGATGCGTTCTTTCGCGATGCGATGAACTGCACGATCCTGGCGTTTGCCCTCAACACTTGCGCCTACACCACGGAGATTTTCGCCGGCGCCATTCGCAGCATGGCCCATGGTGAAATCGAGGCGGCCAAAGCCTATGGCCTGTCCGGTTGGAAGCTCTACGCCTTCGTGATAATGCCTTCCGCGCTGCGCCGTTCGCTGCCGTACTACAGCAACGAAGTCATTCTGATGCTGCATTCCACGACGGTGGCCTTCACCGCGACGGTACCGGACATCTTGAAAGTGGCCCGGGACGCCAACTCCGCGACCTTCCTGACCTTCCAATCGTTTGGCATAGCAGCGCTGATCTACCTGGCGGTGACGTTCGCACTCGTCGGCCTGTTCCGCCTCGCCGAGCGTCGCTGGCTGGCTTTCCTCGGCCCGGCTCATTAGTCATGCCTGCCTGAACGTTGTCCATCCCGATCCGCTTAAAGAAGAAGATTGCGACATGTACAAACTGACCGTTGAAGATTTGCACAAAAGCTACGGCAACCACGAAGTGCTCAAGGGCGTGTCGCTCAAAGCCAGTACCGGCGATGTCATCAGCCTGATTGGGGCCAGCGGCTCCGGTAAAAGTACCTTCCTGCGCTGTATCAATTTTCTCGAAACCCCCAACGATGGCGCCATGAGCCTGGACGGCAAGCCGATTCGCATGGTCAAGGATCATCTGGGGTTGCACGTGGCCGACGCCAGTGAGTTGCAGCGCCTGCGCACGCGCTTGGCGATGGTATTCCAGCATTTCAATCTGTGGGGGCACATGACGGTGCTCGACAACATCAGCCTTGCGCCGCGCCGGGTGCTGGGTGTCGGTAAGAAAGAAGCTGAGGAGCGGGCCCGGCATTACCTGGAAAAGGTCGGGTTGCCGGCGCGGGTGGCCGAGCAATTTCCGGCCTTTCTGTCGGGTGGCCAGCAGCAACGGGTCGCCATTGCCCGCGCGCTGGCAATGGAGCCCGAAGTCATGCTCTTCGACGAGCCGACCTCTGCCTTGGACCCTGAGTTGGTGGGAGAGGTACTCAAGGTCATTCAGGGACTTGCGGAGGAAGGTCGGACCATGATCATGGTGACGCATGAAATGAGCTTCGCCCGCAAGGTCTCGAGCCAACTACTGTTTCTTCATCAGGGCCAGGTCGAGGAGCAGGGCGGGGCCGAGATCCTCGACAACCCGCGCAGCGAGCGCCTGCAGCAATTCCTGTCCAATGGGTTGAAGTGAGGCAGCCGGGGTAGCCGATGACGACGCGTCAGGTCACGGCTACTCCAGATCCTCCGCCCGATGCCGCTCCGGCACCTGGCTCGCCTCATCGCCCCAGGTCCGGTTGACACGCTGTCCTCGCTTGACCGCGGGCCGATTGGCGATTTCCTCGGCCCAGCGCTGCACGTGGGTGTATTCGTGGGCCGACAGGAACTCGGCCGCCGAGTACACGTTGTTCCGCACCAGTTGGCCGTACCAGGGCCAGACCGCGATGTCGGCGATGGTGTACTGGTCGCCGGCCAGGTACCTGTTTTCGGCCAGGCGACGGTCCAGTACATCCAGTTGGCGCTTGGCTTCCATGGTGAAGCGGTTGATCGGGTACTCCATTTTTTCTGGCGCGTAGGCATAGAAATGGCCGAAACCGCCACCCAGGTAAGGCGCCGAGCCCATCTGCCAGAACAGCCAGTTCAGGGTTTCAGTACGGCCGGCTGGATCGCTGGGCAGCAAGGCGCCGAATTTTTCCGCCAGGTACAGCAGGATCGAACCGGACTCGAACACACGGAGCGGCGGCTCGACGCTGCGGTCCAGCAAGGCCGGGATCTTGGAGTTCGGATTGACCTCGACGAAGCCGCTGGAGAACTGGTCGCCTTCGCCGATGCGAATCAGCCAGGCGTCGTATTCCGCGCCGGCATGCCCGAGGGCCAGCAGCTCTTCGAGCATGATCGTGACTTTCACGCCATTGGGCGTTGCCAATGAATAGAGTTGCAGCGGGTGCTTGCCCACCGGCAACGGCTTCTCATGGGTCGGCCCGGCGACAGGCCGGTTGATGCTGGCGAACTGGCCACCCGAGGGGGCCTCATGTTTCCAGACTTTGGGCGGAACGTAAGACGCTTGGCTCATGAAACGTACCTTATCGTTGAATGCATGTGTTCCGGGACGAAGCCATAGCACATTTGCGCTATGGCACGCGTCGAGACATGGACTCTAATCTATGGGCGCTCTGTCAGGCAGACAAGGGCAGTGGGCAAATGAGTCGAATCGACAGGGAGCTGCTTTTGAATAACACACCGTCAAGCCATCCAGACGTGAACACCGATGATCGCAAGCGTGTCGCCGGGGGGCTCGCCCTTGCCGCCTGCACATGGACCGTCATGACCGCTGTGTCGGCGGCATACGCGGCAGACGTGTCGTCCGCTCCCTGCACCCGCGAGACCGATTTCCAGCCCGGCACCGTGGTGATGTCGGAAAGTCGCGACAATCTTTCGCCAACCACCAGTCGCAGTAAAACCGAGACCCTGGCCCGTGAAACCTTTGCCGGCGCCGATCCGGTGGTATCACTGCACACGTCGTATCTGAACAACGTGCCGTTTTACCTCACCAAGACCTATGCGGAAATCAAGGATGGCCAACTGATTCGCTACGGCGACCGGCATGGCGATGGGGCGTCGCTGGTGACTTCGACATACAGCCCGCCGCCCGCCACGCCGATCGATCTGCAGCCTGGCCAGACGGTCACCGTCAACTACAAGAACAAGGCGCAGAGTGCCGGCGGGACGGTGGAGTTCGATATTTCCGAGAAGCTGACCTACAACGGCCGGGAAACCCTCACGACCGCGCTAGGAACATTCGATACCTGCAAGTTCACCAACGAAATCACCACGGGCGGCGCCGCCAGGCAGGTCGTCGTGGTGCATAACTGGTTCCCGGTGGACGGGCCTTATCGTGGCCAGTCGATTCGCTCGGTCACGCCTGCGTTCAACGGTGTCCCGGAAAGAATCAGTGAAATCATCAATATGAAATATTCCACGCGATAAGCGTTTTTTCAGACCTGGGTACGGTCGCTATATTTCCTTTGGCGATAGTCCAGTAAGTGCGCCGATATAGTCTTTCTTGACGTCAAAAGATAATTCCTTCGAACCATTTCAGTCCTTGAGTTATTCGCCGATAGCCCTTTGAGGTCCGGTGAATTTCTTGGGTTCGTCGAGGGTACGTCATGTTTAACACAACACTAAAAAATGAACTGACGGCCAGGACGGCCGACTTGGCAACCTATAAGGGACTGGTCGGTGCGCTGGAACGGTCCATGGCCGTGATCGAGTTCAGCCCGGATGGAAAAGTGCTTCGGGCCAACCAGAACTTTCTCAACACCATGGGTTATCGCGAAGATCAATTGGCGGGCTTGTCGCACCGCAATTTCTGTACCCCTGCGTTGGCCGGCAGTGCCGAATACCGCGAGTTCTGGGACCGGCTACGGTCCGGTCAATTCGTTTCCGGGACGTTCCAGCGGATCAGTGGCCAAGGCCGCAATGTCTGGCTGGAGGCCAGTTACAACCCCGTCCTGGATGAGCAGGGCAAAGTCGCGAAAGTGGTCAAGTACGCACTGGACGTCACCGCTCGGGTGGCCAGCGATGCGGAAATCCGTGGCCGGCTGGTGGCACTGGATCGGGCCATGGCGGTGATCGAATTTGACTTGGGCGGCAATATCCTGACCGCCAATGAAAACTTCCTCCAGACCATGAATTACTCGCTGGCGGAGATCAAGGGCAAGCACCATCGCTTGTTCTGCGAGACGAGCCTGGTCAACTCTTCCGAATACAGCGACTTCTGGCGTCGTCTCAATGCCGGCGAGTTCTTCAGCGGTCAATTCAAGCGCCTCGGCAAACATGGCAAGGTGGTTTGGCTGGAAGCCAGCTATAACCCGGTCTATGACGCGGAAGGCAAACTGAGCAAGGTCGTCAAGTTCGCCAGTGACATCACCGAACGGGTGGAAAAGTTCGAAGAAGATTCACGCGGTGCTTCCCGTGCGTACCACATTTCTTCCGAGACAGAGAGAGTCGCCGAACAGGGCGCCCAGGTGATCCAGCAAACCGCCAAGGAAATGCGCCAGATCGCCGAAAACATCGGCGCCTCCGCGCGCCTGGTCGGGCAACTGGGCGCGCGTTCGGAAGAGATCACCGCCATCGTCAACACCATTCGCGGTATCGCCGACCAGACCAACCTGCTGGCGCTCAACGCCGCCATCGAGGCCGCGCGGGCCGGCGACCAGGGCAGGGGCTTTGCGGTCGTGGCCGATGAAGTCCGGCAACTGGCCGGGCGCACCAGCCGCTCGACCTCGGAAATCGCCGAGATGATCGGCATGATTCTCTCCGAAACCCGCGATGCGGTGGCCAGCATGAGCGTGACGCACGAGGGCGCGCTGCGCGGCGTTACCCTGGCGGACCAGGCGGGATCGGTCATCGTGCAGATCAGGGCCGGGACCACCGATGCGCTGGAGGCGGTGAGCATGTTTGCGTCCAAGCTCGACGAGTCGGAAGTGATTCCTAAAACGGCAATTGGCTGGGTCGGCTAGGTTGACGGCTGCGTCTGGGGGGAGTCCAAGAGGGACCGCTCCCCAGACGGTTCAATAAAACGGGTGCCTCAATAGACCCGGTAATATTTCACCACGTCATCCACGAAATAAATGGTCAAGACGGTGCCCTGGGTCTGGCTCTGGCCGGTTTTCTGGCCGGTGACGCTACCGACGTCATTGGCAACACCCTGGGCTTTGGAAATTTGCGCGGAGGTGTCGTACATCTTCAGGCTCGTCTCGGTGGAGACATACTTGTGAGCCAGCTTCATGTATTTATCCAGGCCTTCTTCCCTTTTGTCATAAGTCCAGTTCGACTCATTGCTGGTGCTGGTCGAATTGAGCTCCTCGCTCGCCGGTGCGCCAAACATCTGGGTGATCTGGCTCTTGGTGGTCTTGCCCGGAATGATGGTTTGCTTCAGGTAACCGACGTTGTATTTCTGTGCGCCGGCGTTCAGCGAATTCATCAAGTCCCCCGTGTTTGTACAACCCCCCAGGACGCCCGCCAGCAAGCACAGTGCCATTCCGTTTTTAAGTGTTTTTCCATACTTGAAAGACATAAGACTCACCTTGAGTAATGTTCAGGACCGTTCCATTTCACCCAGCCAGGCGCGAAGTTGACCCAACAGCGCACGCCAGCGAATCATTCAATTCAATGCCGCACGCAGCGCCATCCACGAAACGTCGGAACGTGCAGGGCTGCACGCCGTGTTGCGTGAAAAGTTATATACCGGGGCGTTGGCCTTTAATGGCGCGCTGACAGCTTAGGGGGAGGGCAATGACGCAAGCTATAGTACAAGTGTGCTATGGCTTCGATGGGGCGCAGGACGGATAAACACTAAGGGAAACTTATGGTTATCCGATGCTTCAAGTCTGCTGTTTGCCAGGCCATTGGCTTGCGGTCGGATAATTGGAAAATTGAGCGGCAGCCGCCGCGCGGGTAGGGACATCCAGCGCCTTGAGCAAGCTTGAAACATGGATACGAACCGTAAAGGGTGAAATCCCCAATGCCTTGGCGATTTCCTTATTGGTCTTGCCGGCGGCGACCAGGCCAAGTACTTCCCGTTGCCGTGTCGTCAATTGGGACAACGCCGTTGTTTCGACATCGCCCAGGATCGAGTTCTCCGCATGGTATCTCACCACCACTTCGCCTTCGCGAATCGCCATGAAGGCTTCGGCGATGCCGGCCGGGTCGATGTTCTTGCCGATGAAACCGTCTGCGCCCAACGCAATGACCTGGTCGATGACGTCGATGTCCTCGACCATGGACACCACGATGATGGAAGTGCGTTTGAATTCATTGCGCAATTGGCTGATGACGTCCAGGGACTTGATGCCCGGGAAACGCAAATCGAGTACCAGTGAATCAATTTCCGCGCCTGTTCGGGCAAGCGCCAATACTTCGTCCAGATTACCCGCTTGTTCGATGACGGCGGTCGGCAAGAGCCTTTCAATCGTTCTCAGCATACCTTCGCGAAACAAGGGATGGTCATCCGCCACGATTACTCTGCAGGTCATGCGAAAGATCCTCCTGATCTTCAAGTCCTGGGCATCGTACCTTAAACAATGGCGCTGGGTTTCAATGTTGAAACAGACTTTTAGGACGGGAGATTCGTTTGAATATGACTGAAAAGAATAGCGAGTTGGACCAGGCCACGTTGCGATTGACCGTCGGTGCCTGTGCCTCGCTGTATATCTTCGTCGTGGCGAGCCTCTCGACCAGCGACTTCGCGACTTATGTACCGATCATGTGGTACATGACTTTTTTCTTCAGCGTCGCGATTCCGTTGCGCATGGCAATCAAGCGTTGGCCGGGGCATTTTTTCCTGCGTCGGCTGTTCGCCATGACGCTCGACTACGTGAGCCTGGCCTTTGCCCTGATCGTCGGCGGAGAGGGCGCACTGCCGCTTTACGCGGCGGTGCTGTGGGTCACGCTGGGCAACGGCATGCGCTTCGGCACGCGCTACCTGATGATCGCGACGTTGATTGCGTTGGCGACACTGGTGGCGATTTTCCTGTTAACGCCGTTCTGGCGCGGCCAGCCGTTCCTGTTCCTGACCCTGATCGTCACGACGATTGTGGTGCCCGCTTACGCGCACATCCTGTTGACACGCACCCGCATCGCTTCGGAGGAGGCGATTGCGGCAAATCAGGAAAAATCCCGGTTCCTGGCCCAGGCCAGCCATGACCTGCGCCAGCCGATCCACTCCATCGGCCTGTTCACCGCCTGCCTGCGCGATGCCAGGCTCGGTCGGGAGGAGCTACGGTTGGTGGACAACATCGACCGCTCGCTGCACATCGTGTCGCAACTGTTTCGTTCGATCCTCGACATCTACACCCTCGACAACGGCCAGCTCGAACCACAGGCCGAACCGGTAAACCTCGGGGCGTTGCTGCAGGATGTGGTCAAGCAGAACACCGAGGCCGCCCGTTGGGCCGGCGTCGAGTTGCGCTTGCGGCCTTGTCGGCATTGGGTGCAGGTCAATGCCGGCTTGCTGGCGACCATGGTGCAGAACCTCGTCTCCAACACGCTGAAATACGCCTCCGGGCAACCAGTGCTGATTGGCGTGCGTCCGAAAGGCGATGGCCTGGCGATCGTCATCTATGACAAGGGACGAGGCATTGCCGCCGAGCATCTGCCCGAGGTGTTCAAGGAGTTCTACCGGGTGCGTCACGTGCGGGACAAGGATGTCGAGGGGTTGGGCCTGGGGTTGTCGATCGTCAAGCGCATCAGCCACCTGATCAACCTGGATATCCGTTTGGATTCCAGGCTTGGGAAAGGCACCCGGGCGATGATCCAAGGCTTGGAAATGATCGCGCCGAGAACCCCTGTAGACAGGCCGGTCGCCGCTCAAAATCGTCTTCAAGGATTGCGGGTGTGCCTGGTGGAAGACGACTCCAACGTGCTGATGGCAACGTCGGCACTGCTGGAGAAGTGGGGATGTGTCGTCGAGACCCACAGCGACGGGGTTGGCGTGACCAGCGACTGCGACATCATCATTGCCGATTTCGACTTGGGCACGAAGGTCTCCGGCGCCGAATGCATTGCGGCGATCCGTGAGCAGCGAGGCTGGGAGGTGCCGGCGATGATCATGACCGGGCATGAGATCGAGCGCATTCGCCACGCGCTGCACCACATGAACATTTCGATCCTGGCCAAACCGGTGCGGCCGCCGGAATTGCGGGCGACCTTGCTGGAGCTGACCAAGCACTTTGCCTGGCGGGTCTAGCGTCAACGTACTTCCAGGCCGCCAGCGCCGCTGGTCATTCCATTTCGTGCAACAGTGGATTTCAATCCGTGCGTATTCCTGCGCCGGCGCTTTGGGCAGAAGATGGCTCCACCGCACACACCGTTCGCCAACGGTGTGATTGGACCTCCCTGACCACAGCGCATTCACCCCGTTGCACAGCCGGGGGCGCAAGGAGTAGCTGATGAACGAAGCCACGAAAGCACAACCTTCGCCCTGGCATGAAGGTGAGTTGACCTTGCAGCGCTCCGTCGGGGCGGTGGAGATGATGGCCGGTGTCGGTCAGCGGCAACTGGCGCGCACCTGGATGCCGGACCAGCACCGTGAGTTCTATGCGCAACTGCCTTTCGTGGTGCTGGGGGCCGTAGATCGCCAGGGCGATGTCTGGGCGACCCTGCGCACCGGCCAGCCCGGTTTCATGAATTCACCGGATCCTGAAACGCTGCATATCCATTTCGATCCGCAGCCCGAGGACCCGGCCCAGGCGGGCATGGGCGAGGGCGATGCCATCGGGATGTTGGGTATCGAGTTGCACACCCGTCGGCGCAATCGCATGAATGGCGTGGTGCGCCGCCAGCTCGACCATGGCCTGGAGATTTCCGTGAGCCAGGCCTATGGCAACTGCCCGCGCTACATCAATCTGCGGCAATACAGCTTTGTCGATGAGCAGCCAGCCGTGTCCCGGGAACTGGCGGTGGCGGATCCGCTGGTTCGTCGGCTGGTCACGGCGGCCGATTCGTTCTACGTCGCCACCTACGTGGTGCGCGACGGCGAGCGTCAGGTCGATGCTTCCCATCGCGGCGGCAAGCCCGGTTTCGTGCGCATGGACGAGGACGGGACGCTGACTGTCCCGGATTTTTCCGGAAACCTGTTTTTCAACACCCTGGGCAATATCCTGCTGAACCCTCGCGCAGGCTTGGTCTTCGTCGATTTCCGGACCGGCGATCTGCTGCAAATGAGCGGTTCGGCGCAGGTGTTGCTGGACGACCCGCAGATCGCCGCGTTCCAGGGCGCCGAGCGGCTGTTGCGGTTTACCCCGCAACGCATTGTCTACCGTCCTGCGGCGATACCGTTGCGCTGGAAGGATCAGGCCGAAGGCGACTCGCCCAATTCACTGATGACCGGTAGCTGGGAGCAGACCGCCGAGCGTTTGCAGGCCGAAGCGCTACGGACCCATTGGCGCGCGCTGCAGGTCACCCGCGTGGTGGACGAAAGCCACAACATCCGCTCGTTCTATTTGCAGACCACCGACGGTGCCGGCTTGCCCCGGTTCGAAGCCGGGCAGCATCTGCCTGTGCGGGTGTTGCTGGAGGGGCAGAAGGCGCCGTCGATCCGCACCTACAGCGTGTCCAGCGCGCCCTCGGACGATTTCCTGCGCATCAGCGTCAAGCGCGATGGCGTGGTGTCGTCGCATCTGCATGAGCAGATCCAGGCGAGCCATGACATCGAGGCTCGGGCGCCACAAGGGCACTTCACCGTGAATCCCACCGAGCGCCGGCCGTTGGTGCTGCTGGCGGCGGGCGTCGGTATCACGCCGCTGTTGTCGATGCTGCGCGAGGTCGTCTACCAAGGGAAACGCATCAGCCGCATGCGCCCGGTCTGGCTGGTGCAGAGTGCCCGGCACGTGGCCGACCTGGCTTTTCGCGAAGAAATCGATGAGTTGGTGGCGCGGGCTGGTGACAAGCTGAAGGTGCTGCGCCTGATCAGCCAACCGCCTACCGACGGCAAGGCCGGGCAGGGCTATGACGTGGCCGGCCGGATCGATGTGGCGTTGCTCAAGCAACTGTTGCCCCTGGACGACTACGATTTTTACTTGTGCGGCCCGGGTACCTTTACCCAGGCGCTGTACGACGGCCTGCGCAAGCTGCGCATCCCGGATGATCGCATCCACGCGGAGACCTTCGGCCCGTCCACGTTGGTGCGGGATATCGGGGTCAGCGTACCGGCGGCCGAACAGGTGCCGGCGGCGAGTGAGCCGGTGAAAGTGCTGTTCTCCAGCTCGGCCAAGGAGGCGCGCTGGGAACCGGGCAGCGGGACGTTGCTGGAGCTGGCCGAGGCCCGCGGGCTGAACCCGGAGTTCAGTTGTCGCGGCGGTTCCTGCGGCACCTGCAAAACCCGCATGACCCAAGGCCAGGTGCATTACCTGACCCAACCCGCCGAGCCGGTGGCCGATGGCGAAGTGCTGATCTGTTGCGCGGTACCGGCCCAGGGCAGCGAGCCTTTGGTGCTGGAGGCCTGAAACCGGCGATGCAGGCGGATTAGATCGTCCGCCTCACGCGTCCCGGCGCCTCGCCATAGAGTTCCTTGAATTTCTTGCTGAACGCCGCCTGGGATTGGTAGCCAACCTGCACGGCAATATCGCTCAGGCCCAGATGGGAGTGGCTCAGCAGGCTGAACGCCAGCTCCATGCGCACCTGCGTCAGCAGCACCCACGGCGAGACGCCGGCCACTTTGACGAACGCCCGCATGAAGTTGGCCCGGGACATGCTCGCCAGGTCCGCCAGGCTTTGAATGGTCCATTCGTGGGCCGGGTCGTCCAACATGGATTGCCAGGCGCGGCCCAGGCGTTTATCGCCCAGCAGCGCCAGCGATCCGCTGTCCTGGTCGTGGTTCGCCAGGTGGGCCCGCAGGATCAAGGTGAACAGCGCCTGGGACAGCGCATCGAGCAGGAAGCGCGCGCCGACTTTGTTCGCCTCCGCTTCGGCGCGAATGACGTCGACCAGTGCCGGCAACGGTCCGTTGGCCGGCAGCGCACCGCTGGGGATCACCAGGTATTCGGGCAGCGACGCGAACAGCAGCGAGGCGCGATTGAAGTGGAACCCACCACAGAGCATGTCCAGTTCCGGGCTGGCACCGCCGATGCGATGGATCGGCAGTGTGGCGCCGCTGATGACCTTCGGCGAGGTCGGCGCCACGGTTTTTCCGGGGCTGTGCATGACATGCGGGGCGCCGCGAGGTAATAACAGGATGTCGCCGGCACGCATGGGCAAGCGCTGGCCGTCGGGAAACTCAACACGGCATTCCCCTGCCAGCACGATGTGGTAGGGCGCGTTGCCGAGTGTCTGCTGTTCGTGGTCCAGGGCCCAGTCACCCTGGAACTGACAACGCAGGTCCAGGCTGCCGCGGACGTTGGCCAGGCTGATGAGTTTATCGATGGCATTCATTTGAGCGTTTCGCGACAAAAGCTGAGCGGATCGAACAAACCTGACCCGCACCCAAGTGGAAAACTGAGGGCGTTGAAACAGTACACCCAACCCACTCAGGAGTTAATGCCATGTTCAATAATTGGTCCGAATTGTTGCCCACCATCCAGAAAGCCTTTGGTGCCCTGGGCCGCAGCAACCCGAAAATGGTCAAGGCCTATATGGCCCTTGGAGAAGCCGCCAGCGAAAACAACGTACTCGACGCCAAGACCCGCGAGCTGATTTCCCTGGCGGTGGCAATCACCACCCACTGCGACGGATGCATCGGGGTCCACACCGACGCCGCCATCAAGGCCGGTGCCAGCCGCGAGGAAGTCGCCGCCGCCTTGGCAACCGCCATCTCGTTGAATGCGGGTGCGGCGTATATCTACTCGCTACGCTCGCTGGAGGCGTACGACACGCTCAAGCAACCAGCCTGATCCTGCGCTTTGCCAAGCCCGGTGCACGTTAATGTGGCCGGGCTTTTTTGTGGTTGTTTCATCGACTGTAAGGCCGCCATCGCGAGCAAGCTCGCTCCCACAGGGATCGGTGTGTATGCCGGACTCGTGATGAAGCGAAATCCAGTGTGGGAGCGAGCTTGCTCGCGATAGCGATGGTTCGGTTGATGGGGATGTTGGCTGTACCGCCGTCTTTGCGAGCAATCTCCCACAGTTGGATCGGAGGTCGACCGGGAGAACCAGACGCCGATGTGCAATACACATTATGAGGAAACTAACCCGTCGCAGGGTGGCTCCTAGTGAAGGCACATCGTTGAATTCGGATCCCCCATGGAAAGAACCAGCCTGTACACGATCGGTCACTCGACCCGGACGCTCGAGCAATTCGTGGAGATCGTAAGAAGCTTCGAGGTCGAGATGATCGTCGACGTCAGGACGGTTCCAAGGTCGCGGACCAATCCTCAATACAACCTCGATACGCTGCCTGGATTGCTGGCGCCCCTCGGGTTGCAGCATGAGCAGATCCGAGAGCTGGGCGGCTTGCGAAAAAAGTCCGTGACGGTTCCCGATGACGTCAATGGATTCTGGGAAAACCGTAGCTTCCATAATTACGCGGATTACGCGTTGTCGGACGAATTCGAGGCGGGCCTGGATCGCCTCCGGGCGCTCAGCCGGACGCGACGGTGCGCCATCATGTGCGCGGAAGCGGTCTGGTGGCGCTGTCATCGCCGGATCATTACCGACTACCTGTTGCTTCGCGACGTCGACGTCTTCCATATCATGGACAAAGACAAGGCGACCCAAGCGGTCTTGAATCCGGCGGCACGGCGGTCCGGACTGAAACTGACCTATCCGGCAGTCTCCGACCCGGCAGCCGTTCCGTGAGGTTGTTTACGTCGCGCGTCACGCGTTTCCTCGCGCACGACCAGCCAGATCCCGACCGCAGACAGCGCCATCCCCAGCGCCATCTGCCATGACAATGGTTCATCGAACATTGCCCAGGCCCAAAGCATCGTAATGGGCGGACTCAGGTACAGGATGCTGGCGACACGGGTCGCCGAGGCTCGGCGCAGGCACAACCAGTAGAGCCCGTATCCGCCCATCGTCGACAACCCCGCCGTCCATAAGACGCTCAATACGAACCCGGTATTGGCTATCGGCGCCAGGCCGCCCTGCATGCCTTCGATCAGGGCGAACGCCAGGCCCGAGACGCAGCATTGCAGCCAGAGGTTGGGCAACAGGTCCATGGACTGCGAGGCCGGGAGTTGCTTTTGCCACAGCGTCGCGGCGGCGAGCGACAGCATGCCCAGCAACGGCAGGCCGTAAACCCACAAGGGCGCGCTGCCCCACGCCAATGCGCCATGGGTGCCGAGGGCGACGCCGGCCACGCCGACGAGCAAGCCAGCCCAGATCCGCGACGTCAGACGTTGGCCGAGCACACCGGCGGCCAGCAGCGCGAGGCCCAACGGCAACAAGTCGGCGAACAAGGCCGCCAGCCCCGCCGGCACGCCCAGGGCAATGCCTTGGGTAATGCCGGCGAGATAGCCGGCCATGGCCAGCAAGCCGATACCGGCATTTTTCAGCAGCGCGACCCATGAAGTCTGCCGCAGTTGCCTGGCGACAAATGGGAACAGCAAGAGCGTGACCAGGACGCAGCGCCAGAACACCACGAGCAACGGCGGCGCGTAATCGATGGAGAATCGCGCACCGACGAAGCCGGAGCTCCACGCCACCAGCAACGCCGCTTCGAGTAGCGGCAAAGGGATCAGCCAGCAGCAACTGGGGGACGAGGCGCAAGTGATCGATTTGGGCGAGTTCATGGTCACAAGCTACGAAAGCCGACTAATCTAATAAATCAAAATTTCCTGCAGTACTCGTTCACGAAGATTGAATCATGACAGCCATACTGGATATCGAACTGATCCGGACCTTTCATGCGGTTGCGCGAATCGGCAAGTTCAGCGCGGCAGCGCAACAGCTGCATAAAAGCCCGGCGGCGGTGAGCGTGCACATCCAGCGCCTGGAAGCGGTCGCCGGCGGTCGTCTGCTTGACCGGGACAATCAATCAGTCGCCCTGACTGCGCTGGGCAGGCGTTTGCTCGTTTCCACCACCGAGCTGCTCGCGACCCACGACCGGGTGCTGGCTGACCTCCAAGGCACACGGCTGGCGGGGCGCATCAGTTTGGGCGTGCCGGACGAATACGCCGACCATGTCATCCGCGACATCCTTCCGACCTTCACGGCTGCCTGGCCCAACGTGATCCTGGAACTCAAGACGGCACCCAGCTACGCCCTGCGCGAACAGGTGCAGCGCGGCAAGCTCCACGCGGCCGTGCTCACCCAGCCGATGGACCAGCCTTCGACAGGCGCACAGGTCCTGACTACCACGACGCCCGTTTGGGTCGGGGCAATCCACACGACAGCCAGCTCGACAGCGCCGCTCGCGCTCGCGGTGCATGCCACCCAATGCCCGTATCGCCAGGCGATGATGCAAGCGCTCAAGGACAGTGGCCGGCGTTTGCGCATCGTCCTGGAAAGCCCGTCCAACCAAGCCATCAAGGCCTGTGTCGAGGCCGGGTTGGCGATCAGCCTGATCGACCGCGCCCGTGTGACCGAAAACATGCGCATCCTTGATGGCCTGCCGGTGATTGCCGACCACAAAGTGGTGTTCATGCGATCCGAAACGTCATACGCGGAAGAAGCGATTGATCTGCTTGGCGAGGCCATGCAACAGCGTTTTCGGCTGTAGGCAGAGGTCGGGTATTTCCTGGCGGAGAGGGGCAGGCGACCGAACGTTTCGCGCCCATACAATTTGGGTCGATCATGGCGAGGAGCTGGAGCAGCGTTTCAACGCCTAGGCGGCGCAGGCCGTGGACGCGGGGTTTATTCTTCGGACGGCCTTATCTGAAAAATGGTGTAGGGCAGGATCAGCGTATCGGCGACGAAACTCAGGGGCAGGTCGATGGCCGCCAACGGCGCAAACGCACTGGCGTACGTCGCGTTATCCTCCGTCACCGCTTCCTTGAGGATCTGGTAATCGAAGTACACCCCGCAGTAAGGTTGGACGCCGCAGAGCCCCCCGTTGCCAAAGGTTTCGTTGGCCGTCGCGCATCCTGTCAGCAGTGCGATGGTCAGAGCTGTTCCAATGATGCGCATGGCGTTCCCTCGTTGTTGGTGCGCGACTGTAGCATTTGTACCAGGCGGACCTGCATCTAGATCGAACAATGTGCTTTGCAGTCTCATCGCGCCTGCGACTATTTAAAAATCTCCATGCGCTTCTTGGCCCTGTAGCAGTCGTTGACGTCGATGGCTTTCTGGTAATACTCCAAGCGTCGAGCGCGGTTGATGTTTCCCTGTATTCGATAGATCTCCGCCTGGAAGTCACGACCGCTGCCCCATTGCATGGCGAATCCCACAGGTTCCTCTTTCCTGCATTCAAGCCTGACGACAGGCTGCGGAAAGTATTGTTCGTAGAGCGGAATGCTGGTTTCCATGGCTTGCAATGCAGCCTGGTACTCGGGCGTTTCGGTAAATGCGATGCACCAGGATGAGATTTCCAAAGCCGGCGGAGCGAAGCCTTGAGCGAGGCTTTGTTCAAACAGAGGGCAGGCTTTTTCTTTTATCACTTCGCTTGGAGAAAGCATCACGTAAATCAGCCCGAGACGATATTGGGCGACCGGATGATCAAGGGCTGCTGCTTGTTCCAGGAGGGGCATTGCGTGCTTGAGCAATAACCCAGCTTCTCCGGCCAGGTTCAGGGAGCGCTCCTTTTCCTGCGCTCCGGTAGTTGGCGTCTCGGCTGTAACTGCCTCGAGCTTGCTGTTCGCTTCTACTAGATATGGGACGGCCTGCTGATAAAGCGTTTCACCGCGTGGGTCTATAGGCAACGTCTTGGCCATGCACAGCTCAGACAACAGGCACGTCAGCAGGGCGTAGCTGCGAAAACTAAGCGACATTGATCGAGGGCTCCTTGGATCAACACTGAAATTGGCGGTGAAGATTACCGTATGGCCAATTGTTCATACCGTTTTTTATTCGCCGCACGCTGCCAGACGAGTCGAAGCGCACCAAAGCAACAACGCCACCGCACTGATCAACCCACCCAGCCAACTGACCGCGACCCAGCCCCAGAGCGCATAGACCTGGGTCGCGGCGACGGCTCCGAGGGCGCTGCCCATCGAGTAGAAGCACATGTAGGCACCGACCATGCGGCTTTGCGCGTCGGGGCGTGCGGCGAAAAGGAGGCTCTGGTTGGTGACGTGCACGGCTTGCACGGCGAAGTCGAGCAGGACCACGCCGCAGACCAGGGCGATCAGGGAGCTTTCGGCGAATGAGATGGGCAGCCATGCGAGCACCAGGAGCGCCAGCGACAGGCCGGTGACGCGTTGTCCGAACCCTCGATCGGCCCAGCGCCCGGCACGTCGAGCCGCCAGCGCCCCCACAACGCCGGCCAGGCCAAACAGGCCGATGGCGGTGTGGGAAAGCGACAGCGGCGGGGCGCTCAGCGGCAGGACCATGGCGGTCCACAGTACGGAAAACGCGGCGAAGATCAGCAGGGCGAACAGGCCCCTGATCCGCAAGAGCGGTTCGGTCATGAACAGTTGGAACAACGAGCGGATCAATGCCGGGTAAGACTGTCGGTCAGGGGATGACACGACGGTGGGCGCCACTTTCCAGAACACCGCCGCGATGACCAGCATCAGTCCCGACGACACCAGATAAACCGCCCGCCAACCTGCCAGGTCGGCAATCAATCCAGAGATGAACCGTGCCAGGAGAATGCCCAGCACAATCGCGCTGGTGAGCGTTCCGACCGCCTGCCCACGTTGGGCTGGGGCAGCCAGCGTGGCGGCATAGGCGACGAGCACCTGGACGACCACGGCCAGCAAACCCGTGACGATCATGGCACCCAGCAGGACCAGCCAATGCTGTGATGCGCCGACGCCCGCCAGGGCAATCACCGATAACGTAACCAGAGTGAGGATCAACCGTTTGCCGTCGATCCGGTCGCCCAGCGGGACGATGGAGAGCAATCCCAAGGCGTATCCGAGCTGCGTGGCGGTTACTACGCTGCCGATCGAGGCGGGGGCGACGTCGAGGCTTTCTGCCATTGAAGCGAGGAGTGGTTGAGCGAAATACACGTTGGCGACGGCCAGGGCGCAGGTGATCGAGAAGAGGAACGTCAGGCGGGGTGACAGGCCTTGGGGGAGGTGGGTGTAGGCGGTCATGGTGCTCCTTGATCCGGTTGCAATTAGAAACCTGTTTTATTTTTGCGCGATTAGGTTTTTAATTGCAACCAGATTATCTACACCGCCGTTCCCTGTGGGAGCGAGCCTGCTCGCGAACGCGGTGTCATTTTCGATGAAGGTGCTGGATGTACAGGCCTCTTCGCGAGCAGGCTCGCTCCTACAAGAACTCAAACAGGTCAACACGATGTCAGGACACGCTCCATCAACGAATAACGAATGCCCGGTAGCCCGAACACTGGACATCATCGGCGACCGCTGGTCTCTGATGATCATCCGCGACGCCTTCGACGGCATCCGCCGCTTCAGCGAATTCCAGAAAAGCCTCGGCGTCGCCAAGAACATCCTCGCCTCGCGCCTCAAGGCCCTGGTCGAGGCCGGCGTATTCCAGGTACAACCGGCATCGGACGGAAGCGCCTACAAGGAATATGTCCTCACGGAAAAAGGCCAGCAGGTCTTTCCGATCGTGATCAGCTTGAGGCAGTGGGGCGAGCGGTTTCTGTTCGCCGAAGAAGAGACAAGGTCGGTACTGCTGGACAACGCGTCAGGGCAGCCGCTGATGCCGATGGAGGTTCGCTCATCGATCGGCCAGGTCGTGCAGCCCGGGGATTGCCACAGGGTGAGACGTATCGTCAGCGAGTCATGAATGCGCGCCGGCCTATTCTGGCTGGGCAGGTTGTTGTTCATAGCGCCGCTGGATGCGGGACAACTCGCCGGACCGGCGTAGCTGCTCCAGTGCGCGATTCCATGCGGCGATCAATTCATCGTCACTGTCGGTGCTGAAGGCGATGTACAAGGACGAGCGGTAGAGCTCGATGGGAATCTGCCTCAGGGTGCCCGGGGGAATCTCCAATTGCCGGCTGTAATAAGCCACCCCTGCAGCCGTGTCGCCGACGATGATGCTGGTTCGTCCGGCGAGCAGCATGCGGTAGAGCAGCTTGCTCTCGGTTGCGCTTTTGTCCAGGTTGTTGAACCCCAGCGACTGCAGCGTCTGCGGCACCAGGCCTGCATGTCGGGTGGTGATCTGCGGGGCGTGCAGCAACTGTTCCAGGGAATTGATCGGCGGTGCGCTGGCCAACTGGTAGGCATGGATGGATTCTTCCACGATCGGTCCGACCCACTTGTACAAAGGCTCGCGCTCCGGCGTGCGGAATAACGAATACATGATGGTCTTGGGGCGGTTTTTCAGTATCTGCGTGGCGCGCATGCTGGGTTGCAACAGCACTTCGAATTTATCCCCGGTCAGCGCCATGATGGCCCGGACGATTTCCGTGGTCATGCCCGTGAGCTGATCGTGCTCGACATAGTTGTAGGGCGCCCATTCCTCGGTGACGACCTGATATTGCTCATGTGCGGTCGCAGGGCCGAGCAACAGACAGAGCAGCGCTGCGGCAGGCATCGAATGCTTCACGTGTTCTCCTGATGGGCGGTTCGCTCTTCCTGAGCGAACCCAAGACAAGCATAGACCCAAACACGTGCCTGACGACTGTCGCAGCAGCGTTATGCGAACAACCTCTTAAAAGCCCGGACGAATCAGCACCTTGCCGCAAGCATGCGCGGTGGCCACTTTTTCCACGGCCCCACGTGCCTCGGCCAGCGGGAACGTCGAATCTATAAGGACCTGCAGGTCGCCGGCCTGGAATTGTTCGATCGCCTTGGGCAGGAACGGCACTGCGGTCGAGAAGAATACGAACTCGCCGGCATGCTCGTCCCGGGACGTTATGTCGAAGTCCACCAGCGAGGCGATCCGGCCTCCGGCGCCCAACACATGCCAGGAGGCTTCGAGGGTGTCGTCTCCGAGGGTATCGAGTACCAGGTCAATATCACGCACGTGTTCGAGGCTCTGGGTCCTGTAGTCAATGACCTCATCGGCGCCCAGGCTTTTCACCCGCTCGATGTTTTTTGCAGACGCTGTCGCTATCACATGGCAGCCCGCAAGGTGGGCCAGTTGCACGGCCATGCTGCCGACGCCACCGGCACCGGCGTGAATCAATACGCGCTGGTTGCGTCGCAGCCGGCCGACCTCGAACAATGCCAGCGCCGCCGTGCCGTAGGCAGTGGGCAGGGCGGCGGCCTGCTCGAAACTCATCTGTGGTGGGATGAGACAAAGTTCCGAGGCGGCGATGACCAGCGCCCTGGCGAATGCTCCACCGGCACTCGGCGCGGTCCGGCCCACCACGCGGTCGCCCGGCTGGAGGTCGCTCACCTGTTCGCCGACGGACTCGACCACACCGCTGAAATCCGTACCCGGCACGTAAGGCAAATCGACTGGAAAGATAGCTTGCATGTATCCGGCAATAATCTTCACATCCAGCGGGTTGACGCTGGCCGCTTCGACGCGGACCACGACCTCGTGAGGTTGAATCGCAGGCAACGTACGTTCACCTTCCTCGACGACATCCGGGCTGCCGAAGGTTTTAATCAAAGCGTTTTTCATCAAGAGACTCCCCTTAATCCGCGTGTTATCAGGCTTGTGCAGGAAATTGACCGAGTTGGAGAAACAGGCCGAACCAGTCTTCCATGTGCCAGGTCGTGGTCAGCTTGGCGTTATCCAGCACGTGGAATTCATGGATGCGGAAACCGACCTTCGTGCCGGTGGCCGCGATGCCGAAAAACTCGCCTTGATGGGTCCCGGTAATTTCCGCGCGCACGCCGATTTTTCCGGGTTCCTGGACCATGTCGTGGACGGTGATCCGGACATCCGGGAAGGCTTGGACGAAGCTGCGGATGATTGGCTTGATGCCTTCAGGGCCAGGCACCTGGCCGGGGGCGAGGGGAATGTCATCCCACTGGGGCGAGAGCACATCGTCTACCAGATCGGGATTCTGTTCGTTGAAGGCTCGATACAGTGTCTCGACGGCTGCGCGTTCACGCTTCAATTGTTCAGTCAGGTCAGGATTCGCTTGCATGATGTTCTCGCGGCGGTTGGGTTCGATGGCGAAATTGTCCGGTCGCGGGCTACAATCCGTCTAACAAATAAACGATATAGATGATTATTTGATTTATGGATTTTCACGGGATCGATCTGAATCTGCTCGTGGCCTTCGATGCGCTGATGAACGAGCGCAATGTCACGCGCGCGGCCGCTCGGGTAGGCGTGAGTCAACCGGCGATGAGCGCCGCCCTGGGTCGGCTGCGCACGCTCTTGGGCGATTCGCTTTTTGCCCGCAGCGCCGATGGCCTGCTGCCAACGCCGCGGGCCCGTGAGTTGGCGGAGCCGATCTCCCAAGCGCTGCGGCAGCTGGAAACAACCTTGATCAGCCGGCCGGAGTTCGATCCCGGGAAAGCGTCGATGGTCTTCAAGCTCGGGTTGTCCGATTACCCGGCCTACGTGCTGTTGCCGCCGTTGATGGAGGCACTCTCCGAACAGGCCCCAGGGGTATCGCTGAATGTCCATGCGTTCAACGACCGGGACCATGCGGTGGATTTGCTCGACGCCGGCATGATCGACGCGGCCATCGGCGTGCCGCCTACCCACGCCGATGCCAGAATTCTCGGGCGCATGCTGCTCACGGACGAGTTCGTGACCATCGTCGCCAATGATCATCCGGTCGCACGACGTGGCATGACCCTGCAAGCGTACCTGTCGCTGCGCCACGTCCTGGTTTCTCCCGAAGGCGAACTGCACGGCGTCGTGGATCATGCCCTGGCGCAACTGGGTGAGCGGCGAGCGCTGGCGTTGACCCTGCCGCAGATGTTTGCCGTTCCCGCGTTGATTGCCCGCAGCCGTTTTACGGCAACGGTCCTGAAGCGCGTGGCGACAGGCGCATCGGGCAGCAGCAAGTTGGTGATGTTTGCTCCGCCCGTTGTGCTGCCGCACATGCAATTCGACCTGATCTGGCACAGGCGCAGCGACACGCATCCGGCGCAGCGGTGGTTCCGGGGCTTGATTGCGTCTGTCGCCGATACAGTGTGAAACCTCGCCAGGGCAAAAGCCCCAAGATGATGAAAGAGGGATGGGACGTTTGAACGAACAGACATTGTCCATGCGCCTGGAGCGTGTGGCGGAGCTGGTGCCGACAGGGGCGCGCCTGGCCGATATCGGCTCGGACCATGGCTACTTGCCGGTGGCGCTTATCAAGCGTGGCGTGATCACGGCGGCGGTGGCCGGGGAGGTGGCGTTGACGCCGTTCCGTTCGGCCGAGCGCACCGTGCGTGAAAGCGGCCTGGAGGAGCGGGTTACCGTGCGCCTGGCCAACGGCCTGGCGGCGATCGAGCCGGCCGATGGGATTACGGCGATCAGTCTGTGCGGCATGGGCGGCGAGACGATTCGCGACATCCTCGCCGTCGGCAAGGCTCGCCTCAGTGGTCGGGAACGCCTGATCCTGCAGCCCAACGGCGGCGAACAACCGCTGCGCCAGTGGTTGATGGACAACGGCTACCGCATCCTGCATGAGGACGTGCTGCGGGAGAACCGCTTCTACTACGAAATCATCGTTGCCGAGCGCGACGGGCCCGTGAAGTACAGCGCCGAGGAGCTGTACTTCGGTCCGTTGCAACTGCAAGCCCGCAGCCCGGTATTCCTGGCGAAGTGGCAACGCATGCTGCGCCTGAAGCAGAAGACCTTGGCGAGTTTTGCCCGGGCGCAGCAAGCCGTGCCCGAGGGGAAGACGCAGGAGATTGCCCGGCAGGTCCGGTGGATCACCGAGCTGCTGGCCTAGGCCGGCGGGATTGACCTCACTGTAGCGTCGAACCTTGTTTCAGCACCAGCATCCGATAGGTGCCCGAATCGTTCTCGATCCCGTGGGTGTCATGGGTGAACCCCGGGAATGACCGGTCGAAGGTCTCCAGCGCCTTGAGGTAGTTCAGCACTGGCCCGTCCAGGAGGCCGGCGTTTTCGCCTGGCATCAACAGGGGAATCCCCGGCGGATAGGGCACGACACCCGTTGCCGCGATCCTCCCGGCAGCCTCGTCCAGTGTCACCAGTTCGACGTCGTTCCTGACCAGTTTTTCGTACGCTTGCACCGGGCTGAACTGTGCCTTGGGCAGCGTACCGAACGCCTTGGCCATCGCCGCGGTGGTCTTGATTTTTTTCATCGCGGTGAAGATTTCTTCGGCCAGGTCCTTGAGGCCCATCCCCGCGTAGCGCTGCTGGTTGGCGCTCAACAGGTCGGGCAGGCACAGCTCCAGTTCCAGGTTGGCATCGTAGTCACGCTTGAAGTCGAGCAGGGCGTTGACCAACGTGCCCCATTTGCCTTTGGTGATGCCGATGGAAAACAGGAACAGGATGGTGAAATCCGTGGTTTTCTCCACCACGATGCCCTGGGTGCCCAGGTAGGCACTGAGTACATACGCAGGAATACCGAAATCCAGCAGGTTGCCGTCTTCGCCCATCCCGGGGGTGAGGATCGAGACCTTGATCGGATCGAGCATGCAATAGCCGTCTTCGATGTCACCGAAGCCGTGCCAGATCTCATTGGGGTGCAGCACCCAGCAAGTCGGGTCGGTCCTGAGCCGGGCCGGGTCGACCTTGTGAAAGGGCAGCGGCTGTCCGTCCACCCTGATGGATGGAGGCTGCCAGCAGGAGAAGAACCAATCGTCCTGGCTGTGCATCTCGCTCTGCATGTGGGAAATGACCTGGCGGAAGGCGACGGCTTCCTCGATCGATTCACTGGTGAGGATCTGTCCGCTGGGCGCCTCCATCATCGCCGAGCTGACGTCGCACGAGGCCATGATCGCATAGTTCGGTGACGTCGAGGCGTGCATCATGAACGACTCGTTGAAGCGCCCATGGGGAATTGCGTTGCGGCCGTTGCGCACATGAATCATCGAAGCCTGGGACAGCGCGGCCAGCAATTTATGGGTGGACTGGGTGGCGAACACGGTCGGTTTCGACGGGTCGTGATCGTCCGGGCTGCCGTGCATGGCAAAGCGATCCTTGTACAGCGGATTGAACCGCGCGTAGCCGTACCAGGCTTCGTCGAAATGCAGCCGATCGACGCTTTCGCCCAGCAGCTCCTCGACGCGCGTCACGTTGTAGGTCAGGCCGTCATAAGTGGAGTTGGTGATGATCGCGTGCACCGGCGTCGGGTCGATGTGGCTCCTGACCAGCGGATTGCTCGCGATGGCCGCCTTCACGCCCTCGGCGCTCAAGGTCTGCGGCAGGATCGGGCCGATGATGCCGTAGCGGTTGCGGGTCGGCACCAAGTAGGTCGGAATCGCCCCGGACAGCGTCATCGCATGTTCGGCGGACTTGTGGCAGTTGCGATCACACAAGGCGATCTGGTCCCGCGTCACGCTGGCCATCAGGATGACCCGGTTGGACATCGACGAGCCGTTAGTCACGTAGTAGGTGCGATGGGCGCCAAACACCTTGGCGGCATAACGCTCGCCCTGGCCGATGGGGCCGCTGTGGTCGAGCAGCGAACCCAGCTCGCCGACGGAGATCGACAGGTCCGAGCGGAGCAGGTTTTCCCCGAAGAATTCATAGAACGCCCGGCCAGCGGTGCTTTTCAGGAACGCCGTGCCGCCGGCGTGGCCCGGTGTATGCCACGAATACTCGTAGTTGCGGGCGAATTTCAGCAGGGCGCCGAACATCGGCGGCAACACCGCCTGGCGATAGCGCTCGATGGCCGCGAGGATCCGTCCGCTCAGGAAGCGGCTGGTGTCTTCGGGCAGCCAGATGAAGTCGTCGGCGTGCTGCATGACGATCAGCGGCACGTTGGATGCAGTGCTGCGATCGCTGATCAGGAACACCGGCACACGGGTGTTGCGCTCGCGCAGCGTCGTGAGCAGGTCGATGCATTCACGGTGGTCGTCGCTGGTGTCCATTTCCCAACTGATCAACACGCACTGGATCGCCGGGTCGGAACTGAGGATCGACTTGGCGTCGCTCAGGGTTTCCGAGGTCAGCACGTTGACGGCGCGTTCTTCCACGTCGCTGATCAACTGGAGCAGGGCCCGGCCGAATACGCTGCGCTTGTCGGGTGCGTTGGAAACGAGCAAGGCCAGCATGCCCAATAGATTTCGATGTTCCGTCATGGCAGTGCCTCCGGGTTAGCCGGCTTCAAGTGGTTGACGGGAATCGCCTCGCCAACGATGTGCTGCGCCGCGACGGTCTGGGTCGGTACGCTGTTGTTCATGGCTTCCAGGCGAATCAGGCGGGTGTTGACGTAGCCGAACAGCGTGTAGCCGACGATGACCGCGACGCCGCCGAGCATCAACGCTTGTTCGCCCGAGCTGTAGAGCGCCAGGTAGCTGTAGGCCGCGGCAATGCCCGCGACGATGTTGGTCACCAGGGCCTTGTTCGCCGGCACATTGGAAACCTTCTGCAAGGTCACCAGCGTCGCCATGGAAAGAATGTACGGCACAAGGTTGGTGACCACGGCGAGGTTGACCAGGGTGTCGAACTGCTTGGCGAGGTCGGGGCTGATGGTCAGCAGCGCCATCGCGGTCTGCATCGCCAGCAGGATCAACATGCTGATGATCGGCACACCGTGCTTGTTGGCCTTGGCGAAGATCGGCAGGAAGTAGCCGGTGTCCGCCGAACTTTTGAAAACCTGGGCGACGGTGAATTGCCAGCCCAGGAGTGAGCCAACGCACGCCAGCACCATCAGGCCCATGACGATGTTGCCCACCAGGGGCGTGAACATCTTGGCGAACACCAGGCCGAACGGTGCGGTGGAGGAGACCAGCTCGGCGTTGTCGACGATGCCGGCGATGACGTTGGTCGAAACGATGTAGATCACCGCAGCGCCGAGCGTCCCGCCCAGGACGGCGATCGGCACGTTCTTCTCGGGATTTTCCACCGCGTCACCGTTGGCGCACGCCGACTCCAGCCCGAGGAACGCCCAGAGGGTGATCGCCACCGACGCGCCGGCCGCTTCGTACCAGGTCTTGTCGTGGGGGTTCCACCCGGCCGCGTAGACGCTGCTGTCGAACCAGAACCAACCGACGGTCGAGACCAGCACTACCGGGGCAATCACGCCCCATACGGTGACGGCGCCGATCTTGCCGGTAATGCGTGCGCCACCGAAATTGGCGAAGGTGGTCAGCCACAACAGCGCGATGGTGGCCAGGCCAACCTGGACCGAGTCGAGCTTTATTCCGAACAGCGTCTGGATATAACCGACGGCGGTGATGCTGATCGCCACGTTGGCAATCAGCAGCGAAAGGCCATAGGTGTAGTTGGTGATGTAGTTGCCGGATTTGCCGAAGGTGTATTCGGCGTAGCCGCCCATGCCGCCGGTCTTGCGGCTGAGCATGCCGCAGCGGGCGAACGCATAGGCCAGTGCCAGCGAGCCCGTGGCGGTGATGAGCCAGGACAGGATCGAAATACCGCCGACTTCGGCGAGTTTGGTGGGCAACAGGACAATGCCCGAGCCCAGCATGTTGACGGCGGTCAGCATGGTCAGCTGCCCCACGCTCATTTTCTTGGCGGCTGACATTCCCTTGCCTCACAGACTTGAAGTGACCGGTTAAGTCATAGCAGAGGATTCTCAGTAAGCAAGAATGAGTCGTATCAGGATCTGACTCTCGTTAGCGCTGCGGGATGAACTCGATGTAGCTAAGCAGCCTTTGGCGAGGAGTCCCCGCCGGGGCTTCGACGCTGTGCTGTCGCGCAATGAACTTCGTCCGTGGCGAGGGGATTTAGCGAAACGTCGCACCGACCCGCTGGGCTGCGCAGCAGCCCCCAAACCAGGCAACTCGGTGTGCCAGCAAGATTGAGTTCACTGTTTTAGGGCCGCTTCGCAACCCAGCGGGGATAAATCCCCTCGCCACAGGGGAAGTTCCTGCAGGCCAGCGTTGATCAGCCATCAAGCAAGGTCATCACCTCGGCACTGTAGCGCTCGCCGGCCACGGCGCCTTCAGGGCCGAAAATGGCGTCCAACTGGTTCAAGTCATCGCTGCTCAGGAAAACGCTGGCGGCGGCGACGTTGCTTTCCAGGTATCGACGCTGCTTGGTGCCCGGGATCGGGATGACGTTGTTCCCCTGGGCCAGGACCCAACCCAGAGCCAGTTGCGCGGCGCTGATTTGCTTCTGCTCGGCCATGGCCCGGACGCGTTCGACCAGCTCGAGGTTGCGATAGAAATTATCGGCCTGGAAACGCGGGTTGAAGCGCCGATAATCATCAGCGGCAAAATCCTCGGGGGTTTTCAGCTCGCCAGTCAGGAAGCCGCGTCCCAAAGGGCTGTAGGCGACAAAAGCGATCCCCAGCCGCCGGCAGGTTTCGAGCACGCCGTTGTGTTCCGGCTCCCTGGACCACAACGAGTATTCGCTTTGCACCGCCGCCAACGGATGCACCGCGTGGGCTCGCTGGATGGTTTCTGCGCTGGCTTCCGAGATGCCGATGTGGCGGACCTTGCCGGCCTTGACCAGCTCAGCCATGGCACCGATTGTTTCCTCCACCGGCACCTGCGGGTCGATGCGGTGCTGGTAGTACAGATCGAGGTAATCGGTGCCGAGGCGCTTGAGGCTGCCTTCGATGGATTGGCGGACGTACTCGGGGTGACCGTTGACGCCCCGAGCATGGGGATCGTCGCTGCGCACCAGGCCGAACTTGCTCGCCAGATAGATCCCTTCACGTTTACCGCGCAGGGCCCGTCCGAGCAGCTCTTCGTTGGTGTGCGGTCCGTACATGTCCGCTGTGTCGAACAGCGTCACGCCCAGCTCCACGGCGCGGTGGAGGGTGGCGATCGATTCTCGCTCGTCGGTACCGGTGGTGTAGAAATCCGACATGCCCATGCAGCCCAGGCCGATCGCGCTGACGTGTGGGCCCTGATGGCCGAGTTGGCGGGTGATCATGATGATTTGACTCCTTGGGATTGAACGACCAGCGCAGTCTCAAGCAAGGGAGTTTCTGGATAAACCCGCGATTTTTGGTTTAACTATTCGTAATTTCTAAACAGTGGAAGGCATCGATGGACCGATTACAGGCAATGCAGGTGTTCCGGCGCATCGTCGAACTGGGCGGGTTTGGCAAGGCGGCCGACGACCTGGGGCTGCCTCGCGCCACCGTCAGCCTGTTGATCCAGCAATTGGAAAGCCACTTGGGCGTGCAACTGTTGCAGCGCACCACACGGCAAGTGCGCGCCACCCTCGATGGCGAAGCCTATTACCAGCGCTGCGGCCAGTTGCTGGATGAACTGGACGACCTCGAAACCTCGCTTTCGGCGCAACGCAGCCAACCCCGTGGCACGTTGCGCGTGGACATGCCCATCGCCTTCGGTTGCACCTGGATCGTGCCGAACCTGCCGGATTTCTATCGACGTTATCCGCAGCTCCAGCTGGACATCGGTTTCCACGACCGGCAGGTACACCTGCAACGCGAGGGCGTCGATTGCGCCATCCGGGCCGGGAATATCACGGATCAGGCGCTGGTGGCGCGACCGGTCGTGCGATTGCACCAGGTGACGTGTGCCAGCCCTGGCTACCTGGCTCGCTCAGGCACGCCCCGACGGTTGGAGGAACTGTCGGCCCATAGCGCGATCGCCTTTGCGTCCGGCAATGGGCGGTTCTTTCCGTTCGAATTCGAGGTGGCGGGGCGGGTTCGCGAGATGCAGCTGCCGGGAGATCTGATCCTCAACAATGCCGATGCCTATGTGGCGGCATGTGAAGCCGGCTTCGGCTTGATCCAGGCGCCGCGTTACCACGTCCAGCGGCAGTTGGCCGAAGGGCGATTGGTGCAAGTGTTGAGCGATCATCCCGTGCCGTCCTGGCCGATTTCGATGGTTTATCCGCCCCATCGACAGCTGTCGCCCAGGGTGCGGGTGTTCATCGACTGGGTCATCGAGTTGCTGCATGGCGTGGCGGCCGAGCAAGGCGAGTTGATGGAGAAAGTGTGATGTTTGAAACGGGCGCTGCGCTGATGGGATCCAAAACTGGCGAAGCTGGCCTGAGGGGCTATTTTGTAGGGTGCGAAATTTTCTGGAGTTTCCCATCGACACATAAGGCTCAGCATGGACAACGCAGACAGCAACGCAGGATTGACGCCGCGAGCGGGCACCGGGAAGACCTTCGTCGATCTGGACGGCTATAACGACACCAGCGAAATCGCCGTGGCCCCGGATGGCAAGATATGGCTGGCGGGCATGACAGGGGTAGATACGGGCTGGGAATACGAAGGCTACCGGACCTCACTGATTCGCTTCAACGCCGACGGCACCCTCGATACGACGTTCAGCGGCGACGGCAAGGTGCAGCTTCCTCACGATTATTTTCCGGGGGAAGGCTACAGTGCCGCCGTGCAGCCGGACGGAAAATATTTGCTGGTCTATCCGCAATTCACGTCCGGCATCACCATGATTCGGATCAATACCGACGGCACGTTGGATCAAGGGTTCGGTGTCAACGGCAAAGCCATCGTGCCGATGGCGTGGGGTGATTATGCCAGCGCCAGGGTACAGCCTGACGGCAAGATCCTCGTGTCGAATCATGACAGCTACGAGAACCTGTTTTCGGTCAGTCGCCTCAATGCCGACGGGACGGTCGACTCGACCTTCAATGGCGGCAACGCCATCGAATTCAACATCCCGAACATAGGCGCGCTGGAGGGATACGGATTCACCCTGCAAGCGGACGGCAAGTTGCTGGTGCCGGGTTACAACGGCGAAATGGTGGTCGCGCGCTTGAATGCCGACGGCAGCCTCGACAACAGTTTCGGTACGGACGGCCTGGTCGATACGCAGGTGGCCGGTCTGGCAGCCTCCGTCACCGTCCAGGCCGATGGCAAGATCCTGTTGGCCGGTGGCGGCGAACAAGAGGGCAGCGGTTTCGATTTCAAGATCATCAGGCTGAATCAGGACGGCAGCCTGGACACGAGTTTCGGCAATGCCGGCGTAGCGGTGCTCGACCTGACCGGGGATCGGGACATGGCCCGGGACATCACCGTCCTGGCGGACGGAAAGATCCTGGTGGCGGGACAGAGCACTTATTTCGGCAACCCTGATTTCAGCCTCATCCGGCTTAACCCCGACGGCACGCTCGACACCACCTTCGGCGCACTTGAGGGCGTGTTGCCGCGCATCGACGGAGGGCAGGGCGATGATGTCCTTTCAGGCACCTATGTCCCTGAACGACTCAGCGGCCACGCCGGCGACGACCTGCTCGATGGCGCGGGGCAACGGGACGTGCTGGAGGGCGGCGCCGGTGCCGATGTCTTTCGGATCAACACGATCGGCGACAGCTATCGCATCGACGGCCAAGTCGTGAGTGATCGCATTGCCGACTTCGACGCCAACCTGGATCGCATCGACTTGACGTCGCTGGGGTTCAGCGGGTTCGGCAATGGATTGGACGGAACCCTGGCGGTGCAAGTCAACGAGGCCGGGACGCGAACCTATCTGAAAAGCTTCGAACCGGACTGGCAGGGGAATCGTTTCGAACTGGCCTTGGACGGCGACCTGACCCAGGCCCTCAATGAGACCAACGTGATCTTTGCGCCGCACCTGATCCAGGGCACGGAATCGGCCGATCGCTTGGTGGGCTCGGTGGTCGGCGACCGGATCATCGCCGGGGCGGGCAACGATGTCGTTTCGGGCGGCAATGGGCACGATGTCATCGACGGCGGCCAGGGACGTGATGTGCTCACGGGCGGCGAAGGTTCGGATGTCTTTCGCTACGACGCCCTGGCGGACAGCTTTCGCACGGCCGACGGCAACTTCCAGGATCGGATCACTGACTTCAATCCGCTCACCGACAAGATCGATGTGTCCGCGTTGGGCTTCACCGAGCTCTGGAGCGGTTACTACACATCGCTGCGAGCGGTGGTCAGCGAAGACGGCCAGCGGACCTACCTGAAAAGCTACAACGCCGATGAAGAAGGACGGCGATTCGAGATCACCCTGGAGGGCAATGTGGCTTCGCAACTGAGCGACAATAACTTCATCTTTGCTTCCGGCGAGGACGCTTCTGCCGAGTTTCAGCTCCTGGGCGTAGCGGCTCCGGAGCAATTCGGCTAGACGACCGGCCATGCCGTGTCCTGGTCCCCGATTGTCGCCGGGGACTGGATCCGAAAACATTCTGGCCAATTGCTACACGCCCCTGTCCGGCATGATCTACGCTCCAGAGGAGGGTTATCCGGGCAGGGGGTTTCAATGCGAAGCGCACCTGAAAGCAGTCTGAAGAAAGCGCTGAAAGCCTGCCGGGAGAGTTTCATTTCTGTCGGTTTTTTCAGCTTTTTCATCAACGCGCTGATGCTGGTCCCGACCTTCTACATGCTCCAGGTGTATGGACGCGTGATCACCAGTGGAAGCCTCACGACCTTGGCGATGCTGACGCTGATCATGACCGCCCTGGTGATTACGCTCGGCTCCCTGGAATGGATTCGCTCACGGATCATGGTGCGGGTCAGTACCCGCCTGGATGTGCTGCTCAGTCGCCAGGTCTACAGGGCCAGCTTCAAACGGGCCCTGGACAGTGGCGGCATGGATGCGTCAGCCCAATCCCTCAACGACTTGACCGGCTTGCGGCAGTTTCTTTCAGGTAACGGGTTGTTCGCGTTTTTCGATGCGCCCTGGCTGCCGATCTATATCGCTGTGATGTTTCTTTTCCATCCCTGGTTTGGCTGGGTGGCGACAGGCAGCGCGCTGTTGCTGCTGGCGCTCGCCGTGCTCAACGAGCGGCTGACGGGACCGGCGCTGGCCCAGGCCAACAAGGAGCATATCGGGGCCACGCTCCACACGACGAAGAATCTGCGCAACGCCGAAGTCATCGAATCCATGGGCATGCTTGAAACCCTGATGGACCGTTGGGGACGGCGGCAGCGCAACGTGCTGCTCCTGCAGTCGTTGGCCAGCGACCGAGGCGCCATCATCAGCACGCTTTCGCGGACCTTCCGGCTCCTCGTGCAATCGCTGGTACTGGGGCTCGGGGCGTACCTGGCGGTGGACCATCAAGTGGGGGCGGGGCTGGTGTTCGCGGGATCGATACTGCTGGGGCGCGCACTGGCCCCCATCGACCTGATCATCGGCAGTTGGAAGGGGTTTATCGCCGCGCGCTCACAATATGGCCGCTTGAACGACGTTCTGGACAAGCTGCAAGCGCAACCCGAGCGCATGTCTCTGCCAGCGCCCCAAGGGCATGTCCAGGTCGAAAACCTGGTTGTCGCGGCGCCGGGCTCCAGGACGCCGATCATCAAGAACATCAGCTTCAGCGCGCCGGCCGGCTGCACGGTCGGCATCATCGGCCCCAGCGCGGCGGGAAAGTCGACCCTGGCCAGGGCGTTGATCGGCGTTTGGCCGCCGCAACACGGGGTGGTTCGGCTCGATGGTGCGGACATCAGCGCCTGGGACAAACAGGAGTTGGGTCCCTATATCGGTTACTTGCCCCAGGACATCGAATTGTTCGAAGGCACCGTCGGCGAGAACATCGCCCGTTTCGCCGAGGTCGATTCGGCGAAAGTCATCCTGGCGGCGATGACCGCCGGGGTCCACGAGATGATCCTGCTGCTACCCGACGGCTACGACACCGTCATCGGTAGCGAAGGCATCATGCTCTCGGCCGGACAACGCCAGCGCATCGGCTTGGCGCGGGCGCTGTATGGAAGCCCGCGACTGATCATCCTCGACGAGCCCAACTCCAATCTGGACGATGTCGGCGACCGCGCCCTCGCCGGTGCCGTGCAGCAGCTCAAGCTGACTGGCGCGACGTTGTTCGTCATTACCCACCGGACCAACATCGTGTCGCAGCTTGACCGGTTGATGGTGTTGAACGCCGGTGTCATCAGCATCTATGGGCCTCGCGAGCATGTCCTGGCCGAACTCAACGCGCAGCGACAGCAGGCACAGACGCCAGCCGTGCCCGCAACCTCCGGCGTGGCTTCGGTCGATGCCGGCAAGGGTGATTCCGATGAACCCTGTGGTGCCCAGTCGTCAAATTGAAAGCTTCGCCGACCTGCCAACAGCCGACCACAAGATACGCCGCCTCGGTGTGATTATCGTCGGGCTGATCTTCGGCCTGTTCGGCACCTGGGCGGCCTTCGCACCGCTCGATGGTGCGGCGTATGCGCCAGGTGTCGTCACCGTGCAGGCCTATCGCAAGACCGTCCAGCACCTGGAAGGCGGCATCGTCAAAGCGGTGTTGGCTCACGACGGCGACGTCGTCAAGCGGGATGATCCGCTGATCATCCTCGACGATGCGCAACTGCGTTTCGAATACGAGATGACCCGAAGCCAACTGATCGCCGCCAAGGCCATGGAGGCGCGGCTGATTGCCGAGCGGGACATGGCCTCGACGGTGGGCTTTGGCGACATTACCGAGCCTGAGAATGTACGGGGAATGGAGGCGCGCCAGGGCGAGCGCCGGGTATTCAGCGCCCGGCAGGGCTCGCGCCTGGGCCAGATCGCCGTGCTGCGCGAGCGCATTGGGCAGTACCGCCAGCAGATCAAGGGCCTGGAATCGATGGTCGGCACCAAGGTCCAGCTGGAGAGATCCTACAGTGGCGAAATCGGCGAGCTGTCCGAACTGCTCAAGCAAGGATTCGTCGACAAGCAGCGCTTGCTCGAACAGGAACGCAAGTTGGGATTGTTGCGTTCCGAGGTCGCCGATCATCGCTCGACCATCGACCGCACGCGCTTGCAAATCAACGAGACACAGCTGCAGATCCTGCAGATCGACAATGAATTCAGCGCTGACGTGGTCAAGCAACTGGCCGAGGTGCAGACGAAGATATACGACCTGCAGGAAAAAACCTCGGCCCTGGAGGATCGGCTCAGCCGCATAGTCATCCGCGCGCCCGAGGCGGGCATGGTGATCGACATGACGGTGCACACCATCGGCGGCATCGTGCGGCCAGCGACGCCGTTACTGGACATCGTCCCGTCGATTTCCGACCTGGTGATCGAAGCCCAGGTGGCGCCGGTGGATATCGATCGCATCGCCATCGGCAAACGGGCCGACATCCGTTTCGGCGCCTTCGACAGTGCGACCACGCCAGTGATCGAAGGCGAGGTCAGCAGCGTGTCGGCCGACCGCACGACCAACGAAAAAACCGGGACGGCCTACTACCTGACGCGAGTGCGAGTGACCCAGGAAGGCGCGCGGACCCTGGGTCAGCGCAAATTGCTGCCGGGGATGCCGGCGGATGTGTTGATTATCACAGGGCAACGCACGCTGCTGCAGTACTTGATGCAGCCGGCTCGCAATGCTCTTTCCCAATCGATGATCGAGGAATGACCATGGTCGCGTCGGCCGCTTTGCTGGGCAGTGTCTGGGTGTTGGCGGTGGGCGTCGCCGTGGCGCAAACCGAGGTCGCGGTGCCCACCGAGGTAACCGTCTCGACGTATTCCACCGACCTCATGCAGTTGTATCGCGAAGCGCGGCTGGAGGACCCGCATGTGATTGCCTCCTATGCGCAGGCAAAGGCGGGAACCGAGCACCAGCGCGAGGCGATGGGCGCACTGCTGCCGCAACTGTCGTTCAATGCCGGTTCGAATCGGATCCATCAGGAAAGCGACCTGGTGCAACGCAGTTTCGACAGCGAGAGCTACGGCCTGGTGTTGCGCCAATACCTCTACAACAAGGCCGCTTGGGAGAACTATCAAAAATTCAAGAGCCTGGCCCGGCAGTCCGAATCGCAAGCGCAGGACACCCAGGCCGAAGCCTCCGTCGAACTGGCGCAGCGCTATTTCACCGCGTTGGCCGCCGAGGACGAATTGGAACTGGTGAGGGCGGAGCGTCGCACCACGCAGAAGAGCCTGGACCGGGTCAATGCGTTGTACGAAAAGCAGTTGGCCTTGATCACCGATCAGCTGGACTTGAAGGCCCGGGTGGATCTGCTTTCAGCGCAGGAACTGGACGCCCGCAACCAGGCCAGCCTCAGCCGCGAGGCGCTGGCGGAGATTGTCGGTCGACCGGTCAAGGAACGGCTCAACCGGGTCCGCGGTGATCGGCAATTGCAGGTGTCGGCGCAGAGCCTGGAGAGCTGGGTTCGCGATGGCATCGCCTTGAATCCGGCGCTGAAGGCCAACGAAAGCGGCGTCGAAGCGGCGGGTGCGGCGTTGCGCAGCGGCAAAGGCGGGCATTATCCGACCCTGAGCCTGAACCTGAGCGCGCAACAAACCAACGAGGGCTACAACAATTCGCTGGCCCCCCGCACCGACAGCTACGTCGCGGGAATCGGCCTACAAGTGCCGCTGTACAGCGGCGGATCGACCTCGGCGCGGGTCCGTGGGCTGTATGAGGATCAGGTGGTCGCCGAGCAGCAGATGGAAGCCGTGCGGCGGCGGGTGGTCAAGGAAATCACCAGTGCCTACCTGACTGCCAATTCCAATGGTGAAAAAATCGGTGCGAACCGGTTGGCGCTGGAGTCGGCGCAGCTGTCCAGGGTGGCCGCGGAAAAAGCGCTGAGCTACGGGATGGTCAATTCAGTCGATGTGCTGGCTAGCGTACGCAACGAGTTCCGTGCCCGGCGGGATCTGCTCAAGACCCAGTATGATTTTCTCAGCAATGTCCTGACGCTCAACCGCTGGGCAGGCAGACCGCCGGCCGACAGCATCGAAAATGTGAATGGGTGGTTGAGCCCCGGCAGCGCTGGACAGGATTTTCGTTGATCGAAATCCCCCCGCGCGTTTCTCTCGTTTGGCTGATGTCCGTGGCGAGGGAGCTGTCGGCGGCTTCAAGCGGACGGCATTTCTGCCGTGAAGCCGCCTTCGCGAGCAGGCTCGCTCCCACAGGGAAACGGGACAACGCTGCCAATAATGCCGATTAATTGACGTCATCATCGTAGTTACCAACGCTGATACACCGCTCGTCGATTAATTGACGAGTCAGGAACGATGTAATTCCGCTACCCATTTCCCTTTACCAACGTTATCTCATTGATTTTTCTAGCCGATTCTCAAGTTCTCCTTAAAGCCTTCTTCCTGCGAGTGCCAAGCCGCGTCAACTAACGCCCACCTGCGGAACCGGCGTTGCGTTACGCTGGCCTAGACTCAGCCTACGGACTCGAGAGCAACGCATGATCATGTGTAAGTCGTTGATAACTATTCCTGTTTAAATGGTTTCAATGGTCTTGTTCGGCTTCCTCACACAGGCACATCCGCCGCTGGTTCACAGGACGAACCCCACCGTTTGTTGTTCAGGGGGGTATCAATATGAGACCGGACCACAGGGACCCCATACGTGTGTTATTGATCGACTGTCGCCCCCTCGTGCTCCGAGGCCTTCACGACCTGATCAATGCCAGAAAGCCACAGATGGAAGTGAGCGGCCAGGCGTCTACCTACACCAACGCCCTGGATCTGGCCGACCAGTTGCGGCCCAACGTAATTTTCTTCAGTTTCTTTCCGGACGCGCTCAATCCGCTAGAAGTTGTTGCCGGGCTTACCCGCAGTGCCGAGATGAAAGTGCTGGTACTCAAGGGACTCTACGAAGCCGTCCCGGTTGCCCAGGCGATCGAGGCCGGTGCCCGTGGCGTGGTGCTGGCCGAGGACCCGACCGAATCGATCATCCGCGCGATCATCAAGGTTCATCACCGTGACAGCGGGTCGGACAGGGCCTGGGCTGGAGGCCTCTCAGGTTATGCCTCGATCGGCCACGTACCCACCCAGTGCAACCTGGAGCAGGCGAAACAGGCGCGACTGACTCTGCGGGAGAAAGAGCTGATTCGAGCCATCGTCGGCGATCCGTCCGCCAAGTACATCAGCATCGCGGGACGCCTGGGCATCAGCGAGCACACGGTGCACAACCACCTCAGCAACATCTACCAGAAGCTCGATCTCATCAATCGGATCGACTTGCTGATGTACGCCCTCAAGCATGGGCTGACCCATAACGAGGAGCCGCCCGAGTCCACTTGGGTCGAGTTGGACTGAGCCGGGTCGGACAGACGAGTTGATTACCAAAACAATGCGGGGAGGGTTTCCAGGCCCTCCCCGCATTTTTCATGCACGCGTTACGGTCATGCGGCGCCGAGCACCACGTCGCTGCTGAGCAGGTCCACGCCGACCAGCGTGATGGTGGTGATCTGTCCTCCCGTCTCGGCGACCGTCACGATGCTGTCGGCTCCGGCGTTGTCGATTGACTGCACCACCGCCCCCTGGTCGCCGTCGAGCACCAAGGTATCGCGCAGGTTCTGGCTGACATCGAAGCCGGTGACCTGGTACGTATTCTCGGTGAATGACAGGTCGACGTTGAAGGCATCGCGCTCGCCGCCCGTGCCTGCCAGCGTGTAGCTGAACAGCGCGTCGTCGGGATTATCGGCGAAGAGGTTGGCATCGAAGACGCTCGTTGCCGTGTCACCGTCCTTGTCCGTCAATGTCGCGTTGAAGCTCAACTGGACATCGCTGGCCAGGTTCTCGGTTTCCTGGATGAACTGGATCACCGGGATCTTGATCGCGCCACGGCCCATCGTGAGCTGGACGGCATCGATCATCGCCGTGCCCTCGCGCTCGATGTCGAAGGACACTTGTCCGCCGGCCTCCGGCGTCAGGGTGTTCACTTCGATGAGGTTGGAGAAGGTGCCGTCCTCGTAGTAGATCCGGAAATACAGGTCTTCGGTCGCGGTGTTATAGCCGGCCACGGAGTTGTCGATGAAGATTTTCATGCCCGAGACCAGGCTTTCCGGGTTGATCACGAAGCTCTCATCCGCCGCGCCGATCGCCACCAGGTTGTCGCCCTGGAGCAGGTTGTTGGAGACCCCGATGCCGGAGGTGCTGACGTTCATGGCCGCCGGGTCGATGTACGACGGCAGTGGCGTGGTTTGCAGCGCGGCTTCGGTGGGATCGGCGAGTCCGACGCCGATGCCGGCGAGGATGTCCGTCGGCGAGGCGAGGGCTTTTGCCGAGAAGAACACGATTTCCTCGGAGGCTGATGGAATGGCCGGGTTGTTGGTTTCCGGGATCAGCAAGGTACGCACCGGATCCGGGCCGCCGGCACCGAGGGCGCCGTCCGCGCTGCTGCGCACGATGGTCGAACTGAAACCCTGCACCAGGTCCAGCGCGTAGCTGCCATTAGCGTAGGCGGTGAGTGTGTAGTCGACCGAGGTGTCCGCGGTGGCGGCATTGTTGTCGAAGTCACCGGTCAGCGTGCCCGCGAAGTGGTAGGCGCCGTTTCCGTCCGGGGAGGGCGCCTGTTCGGTGAGCGTACCGGTTCCGGTGGTGGTCGTGTCGTCGGGCCTGACCAGGGTGAACTGGCCGTTCACCAAGGAAATGTCCAGACCGGCCGCACCGAGTCCATCGGCGCCGGCGGACTGGTTCCAGAAGCCATATTGCGGCAGGACGCTTCCGGTACCGATCAAATTGCCGAACGCAACGGAGGGAGCGTCGTCCTCGAATATCAGGTTCTGGCCGATGTTCAGTGTCGCCTGGGCGCTGTCGCCGTCCTTGTCGGTCTTGATCGCCGTGAGTGTGACCAGGCTGTCCGAGGACAGGCTTTTAGCGTCATCGGGGTTGGTCGCGTCGGGATGCACCATCGCCCGGATCTGATCCAGTGTGACGTCGCCGTTAGTGGCGACGCTGACGGTAAACGCCAACAGGTTGGTAGTGGCTGTTCGGCCTTCCACCACATTGCCATTGAGCGACAGGTTGATCGCTTCGCCCGTGGCCGTGTCGGTCATGCCGGAAGGCCCCGCCACCACGCCCAAGGCGTAGGTCAGTGTACCGGCCCCGTCGGCGCCATACGCCGAAAGGAAGTTGGCGGCGAAGTTCTGCGTGGCATTGGTCGCCAATACGGTCTCGTCTACCGTCAGCGTTGGTTCCGTACCCGTGGTGCTGACGCTGGGGCCGTCATCCTTGAACGAGAGGTTCTGGCCGATGTTGAGCGTCGTCTGGGCGCTGTCGCCGTCCTTGTCGGTGATGTTTGCGGTCAGCGTGACCAGGTTATCCGAGGTCAAGGTCTTGGCATCGTCGGGATTGTTGGTGTCGGGGTGCACGACCGCCCGGATCTGATCCAGCGTGACGTCACCGTTGGTGGCAACGCTGACGGTGAACACCAGAGCGTTGGTGGTGGCCGTGCGACCTTCCACCACCGTGCCGTTGAGCGACAGGTTAACCGCTTCGCCCGTCGCGGTGTCGGTCAGTCCGGAAGCGCCCGCCACCACGCCCAAGGCATAGGTCAGCGTGCCGGCACCGTCGGCGCCGTAGGATGGATTGAAATTGGCGGCGTAGTTCTGGGTGGCGTCAGTCGCCAGGGCCGTCTCGTCCACCGTCAGCGTTGGCTCCGAGCCAGTCGTATTGACGCTTGGACCGTCGTCTTTGAACGAAAGGTTCTGGCCGATGTTGAGCGTCGCCTGGACGCTGTCGCCATCACCGTCGGTCTTGGTCGCCGTGAGTTTGACCAGGTCGTCGGAGGTCAGTGTCGTGGCGTCATCGGGATTGGTGGTATCGGGATGCACCACGGCCCGGAGCTGGTCCAGCGTGACATCGCCATTGCTGGCGACGCTGACGGTGAACACCAGCTCATGGGTCGTCGCCGTTCGGCCTTCCACCACCGTGCCGTTGAGGGACAGGTTGACCGCCTCGCCGGTGGCGGTGTCCGTCAACCCGGAAGCGCCGGCTACCACGCTCAGGGCGTAGGCCAGCGTACCGGCCCCGTCGGCCCCGTACGCGGAGACGAAGTTGGCGGCGAAGTTCTGTGTGGCATTGGTGGCCAGGACTGTCTCGTCCACCGTCAGCGTGGGTTCGGTGCCGGTGGTGCTGATGCTGGGCCCATCGTCTTCGAAGATGATCTTCGAGCCGATTTCGGTTTTAGCCACCGACGCCTGGACCAACGTGAAGCCACCGATATCGAAGTCAGCGTGGTTATTGCCCTTGGCATCGAGCGCTGCGCCGTTTTCGATCAATACCCGATTGTGGTCCGCCGTCGTGGTGTATTCGATCTGGTAGCCGGCCTGGACCCCGGTAATGGTTGCGACCCCAGAGGCGAAGCTGATGACGATGCCCGCGTCGTTGGCCGTACCGTCCGAGTTCTCGACGACCACACCCGTGGCGATGTTGATGACGCGCACGTTGGTAATCGCCACGGAGGCATCACCGACATAACCGTTGACGAAATTCGTTCCGGATTCCGCCGCGGTGCTGAAGGCGCTGATCTTCACCACCGCCGTCTTGCCGCTTTGCAACTGCACCACGTCGAAGTTGGCCATCTTCGTATCGAAGACATCGGTGAAATCGATGTTGGACTCCACGTCCGCTTCGTTCTGGTCAAGGTTGGGGATGGTCATGTCCTGCCGGGCACCGGTGACGAAGGAGTAACGAATCCCTTCCTGCTCGACGATCATCTGATTGTTGGTGCCGAACGTGGTCGGCCCACCGGCCTGGCTGGTGTTGATGGTGTCGCCGGTATTGATATTGACCCCGGTAGACTGGTCGGCAGGGTCTTTACCGGTGGCGATGATGGTGGGGTCGGTGATTCGCAGCACGCCGTTGACCAGTTCGGTCGTAGGGTTCGTCGTGGTGTACATCAGGAACAGATTCTGGCCGGAAGGCGCTCCGGCCAGGCTGAACTCCAGATCCTGGCTGGCACCGACGAAGACTTTGTCGAGCAGGTTGACTGCGTCGTCGGGGTTGGTCGTGACCGGTTGCGCCAGCGGTTGGTAAAGCACGGTCCAGATTTTGCCACCGGTGGCGGTTTCATCGATGTAGGCGGCGAAGACGATTGCACCGCTGGGTCCGCCGGCCCGGCCGAGGACAATGTTGTCGTTGGTATCGGTGTACAGCAGGATATTGGCGCCGCCAAGCGTATCCAGCCCGCTGTCGACGCCATTGAGAGGCGCGCCATCGCTGCCGACGAAGCTGATGCCGGTCACCACGGCCCCGGGGGCGGCGTTGAGGGTGAAGGCATCGCTGCCGGTGTTGCCTACCGCGCCGGTATAGCCACTCAGGGCCGCGCCGGTCGCCGTGCCAGCGCCCAGTGCGGTCAGGCGACTGGCGAAGGTCGAGGGCAGGGAGGCTACCAGAATGTCGTTGTCGTCGGCGTCACCTGCCGGGGCGGGGGTGGCAGCGGCATTCTGCAAGTTGGCGGTTTCGTCCAATGTGACGTTCACGCCGGTTGCCACGACGCCAAGGCCGGTGTTGATGCTTGATGCGTCTAGCGAGGTCGGATCACTCAGCAGTGATGAGTCTTGCTCGCGAATAGTCATGACTTTCTCCAGAGCATGCGGTCATCAAGGCCTGACCGTTGACCATTGATCGCAACTATGGATAAGCGCGGGGTGATTGCGCATCGGCCGATACTCCCAAGCGGTGCAGGAGTTTCGGACTAGGACGGTGATAGGCGTTGCAAGCCGGGCCAGGAGGCTCGCGGTCGTGAAAATGTCGGAACTATCGCTTTGGCGGCACGATCAGTTTCCTAGGTATCAATCAACGCGCCCAGGCCGGCCATTTTCCTATGGCAATACCCACCAGGGACGCTGAACGATAAGGAGCTGTCATGACCGTTACCGCCCATCCTTACTACCGAAGCACGCCAGGGCCGCTGCATGCGGTCCTGCTTGCCGGCACGGTTCCGCTGTTTCTCGGCGGCCTGCTCAGCGATATCGCCTACTACAAGACCTACCAGATCCAATGGAGCAACTTCGCTTCCTGGCTGATCGCCGGCGGGCTGCTGTTCTGTGGGCTGGCGTTGTTGTTCGCGCTGGTCAACCTGATCCGCGCGGAGCGCAAGGCCGGGCGTCCGGTAGGGTATTTCCTGCTATTGCTCGCCACGTGGGTGCTGGGGCTGGTCAACGCCTTCGAGCACGCCAAGGATGCCTGGGCCGTGATGCCCCAGGGTCTGGCGCTGTCCGTCGTGGTGACCCTGCTGGCCTGCGTGGCGGCCTGGGTCGGACTGACCAGCCTGCGTTCGGGAGGTGAACAATGAAGCCTCGCATCGCATTGACGGCCGTGAGCATGGCACTCTTGCTGAGCGCCTGCGGAGGTGAAGGGGACGCCACCCAAGCACGCGGCCCGGACCCGAAGTTGCCGGAGCCTCAGCGTAGCCTCTTGCCCAGCATGAAAATTGCCGAGCCGGTGGCTTGGGGGGACCAGAAGCCAACCGTGCCCCAGGGCTACGAAATTACCGCCATCGCCACCGACTTGAAGATCCCGCGCCAGACACTTGTCTTGCCCAATGGCGATATCCTGGTGGCCGAGGGCCGTGGTGGTAACGCGGCGAAGCTCAAGCCCAAGGACGTGATCGCCAGCGTCATCAAGGCCAAGGGCAACACCCAGGTCAAGGGCGGCAACCGCCTGACACTGTTGCGCGACGCCGATGGCGACGGCACTTACGAACTGAAGACGGTCTTCGCCGAAAACCTCAACGCGCCCTACGGCCTGGCATTCGCGAACGGCAAGTTGTACGTGGCGAACCAGGACGCGCTGGTTCGCTTCGATTATCAGGACGGCCAGACCAAGGCGAGCGGGGCGCCCGTCAAAGTCACCGACTTGCCATCGGCGATCAACCATCACTGGACCAAATCGCTGGCCGTCAGCCCTGACGGACGCTCGCTGTATGTCGGTATCGGCTCGAACAGCAACATCACCGAGCGCGGCATGGAAGTCGAGATCGACCGGGCGATGGTCTGGCAGATCGACGCCGAGACCGGCGCCCATCGGCCTTATGCGACTGGCCTGCGCAACCCGACGGCGTTGAAAATCGAGCCTGGGTCCGGGCAGTTGTGGGCGGTGGTCAACGAACGGGACGAACTGGGGCCGGACCTGGTGCCGGACTACCTGACTTCGGTGCGCGAAGGCGCGTTCTACGGCTGGCCGTACAGCTATTGGGGGCAGAACGTCGATCCACGGGCGCAGCCGCAGGATCCGCAAAAAGTCGCCGCTGCGGTCAAGCCCGATTACAGCCTGGGCTCCCATGTCGCCGCCCTGGGTGTCGATTTTTCCATTGCGGCCATGGGCGAGAAATTCGCCGAAGGCGCATTCGTTGGCGAGCACGGCAGTTGGAACCGTGACCAGCCGGTGGGCTACAAGGTGATCTTCGTGCCGTTCAGCAACGGTCGGCCTTCGGGTGAGCCGGTCGATTTCGCGACGGGCTTCCGCGGCTCCGATGGCAAGACCCGTGGCCGGCCGGTGGGGGTGACGGTGGATCCGCGTGGTGCGCTGATCATTGCCGATGACTTGGCGAATACCGTGTGGCGGGTTACCCGCAAGCCGTGAGCTTGAACCTGGTTCTGGTGAGGGCACCGCATTTCGCCTGTGGGAGCGGGCTTGCTCGCGAAGGCGGTGTTCCCGTCGATG